>JAFOHG010000108.1 GCA_017421915.1 Cellulosilyticum sp.
AGATAGAGCTTCATAAATTAAATACACAATCAGAGGAGTTCCATAAAGGGGCGCTCATTATGCCAATTTATATGGCTAAAGGATTAGAGTATGATGCAGTTATTGTGTATGAAGTAAATGAAGCAAATTACTATGAAGAAGAAGATAAGCAGCTTCTTTATATTGCATGTACAAGAGCACTTCATAGATTGGCACTTTGTCATACAGGAGAGGTGAGTCACTTCTTAGTATAGCCCAAATGGTCACTCAGATATGCGAGAAAAGCTTTTTCCTACAGGACCATTTTTCTCGCCTATTTGAGCCGGGCTGAGGCTGAACGGAGGAGAAAAAGGAATTGACTGATTGACGGCTCAGGTAGCCGTAAAAAGGAATTTCCTCCAGGGCCATACAAGCGGCGAAAAGTGTCTCTTACGGAAATCCCTTTTTGCTCCTTCCCGAGTTAGCTGAAACTAAACGGAATATTTAGAACTAACAAAAAAGCAGACTATATAGTCTGCTTTTTTGCTTAGATGGGATTTTATACCCTGATAATCTTTAAATTGAGCATTTAACTCGTTTCTTCTTTGTTGGGATTCTATACCCTAAATTCTTTGTTTGAGTAATTAACTTTTTTCTTATTTATATAATATCATAGTTAAAAAATATAATCGTCCTTATTATAACATTTATCTTCTAAAATACGATCATCTGGTCATCTTTACCTAATGATCAAAAGATTATTACTTTATATTTAAATAGTCATAAAGACAATATTGGTGACAATATGGTTGCAGTGGATTAAAATAAGTAGAAGAAGGGATTTGGATAAAAGGGGAGATTAGTGTGACTAGAAGTGAAAAAATTTATAAGAAATTACATCTACTTGCATGTTTTATGCCAGCAATTGCTATAATACTTGAGGGGATATTAGAGTTTTCTAAACGCACGAGCAATATAATATGGATTGGGATTTTTGGGTTTGATATTATGCTTCTGATACTATCTTTAGTAAGGAATAAGGATATAAAAACAAAAGATATTATTTGGAGTGTAATAGGTTTTATTATTGGCATAGGTTTTATTATTTATTTTGCATTACAAATATAAAATCTACCAAGTAGCCAGTTGATTTATATATGGCTAAATGAACTTAGTTTATAGTATAGATTTAATAAAGAGGATAAAGAATATGTCGCCAATTACAAAAAGTAGTTGGCGACATATTTTTTAGGCATAATGATATTTATTTTTAAACTTAATAAGTAAGATAAACGTTACAATAAGGGATAAAAGTTCTGCTACACCAATAGCACTCCATATACCAGCAATAAACAATAGTTTATATAAAATAACAACTATGCAATAAGAAAGAAATGGATTATGATAGGAGTAAAAATACCTTTTCAATACAAGTAAGACCAAGAGTAATAAGGTGTTTAATGAATAATGATAATAAGGAAATAAGCATTAAATGAAAAAAGATATTCATCATATCCATGATAAAACATATAGAAGTTTTTTTGAAAATAAGGAAATCTTCCTTGAACTTTTACAAAGTTTTGTAGAGGAAACATGGACAGCAAAGATTGATAAGGAACAATTGATAGAAGATAAGAGTCACTATATTTTGAGAGATTTTGAAGAAGCAGAAGCTGATATTGTATATAAGGCTAAAATAGAAGGGCAAGAAGTATTCTTTTGCGTTCTATTAGAATTACAATCTTCAGTAGATTATAGTATGCCAATACGATTATTTTATTATACAGCTGAAATTTGGAGGAAGTATCTTAAAGGTTTAAAAAGAGAAGAAGTAAAAAGAAAAAGTTTTAAATTACCAGCAGTAGTACCTATTGTACTTTATAATGGTAAAGATGAATGGACAGCAACGAAAAGTTTTAAGGAAAAGATACAAAGAGCAACATATACTAAAGATAAAAGATTGGCTAGATCATACGGTAGAAGACACTTGGAAGAAAGATGCTGTTAGAATGATAGGTATGAATAGAGAGGAAGTGGAAAAATTGACTGCTAATATTACAGTAACTTTAATGGAAGAAAGAGAACAAGCAAAAGAAAAGGGAAGGCAAGAAGGAAGGCAAGAAGGAAGGCAAGAAGGAAGGCAAGAAGGAAGACAAGAAGGAAGACAAGAGGAAAAAATAGAGATTGCAAAAAATCTATTAGCATTAGGCGTAGATGTAGGGAAAGTTATAAAGGCTACAGGATTAACGAAAGAAGAGCTAGAAAAAATAGATTCTATTTAAAAGAATTCTATTTTATAGCAATAATGTGAGAAAGAGAGATACTTAAGATGCAACTATTAGAAATATATGAGGCTTATAAAGAAGAAAGCAAGGCTTATCTTGATTGGATTGAAGAATTAGTGGAACAGGATTTTGAAGGATATACAAAAGAAGAAATTAGCTCAAAATTGTCATATGCAAAGAAAAAGTTTGAGGACTTTATGGAGCAATCAGGAGTAATAGAAGTAGAAGAAAAGCAAGAGGCAAATTATAAGGATCTTCGCTATTTAGTGATGGATATTTTATTTTTAGCAAATGATTTAGCACACTTTTATAAATGTGATGAGCTAGGACGTTTCAAAATGAGAGCTTTAAATTATTTTAATAAAAGAAGACGTGCAGATATGTTTGGTAGTGCAAATAGTGGCACTAGTTGTCCAATTATGTAGGAATAAATCCCAGAAGGCATATATAGAACATATAAAAGTAGATACAATTTTAGAGTAAAATATTAAGAGATAATTAGTGCAAAAATAAGTGTGAAAGAGTATTTGACAAGTTAGTAACCGAGTGCTAAGATAAATGCAAATGAATTGCAATTATGCAATAGAGTTTAAAAATGGGTAAGCTATTAAGGAGGAGAAGAAATGGCTAAATGTGTTGCTACAGGGAAGAAAACAGTGTTTGGAAATACTGTAAGTCACTCTCATAGAAGAGGAAACAGAAAGTGGAAAGTAAACATGAAGAAAGTAAGAATCAATGATAATGGGGTTATCAAAAGAGTTTACGTTTCTACTTCAGCCTTAAAATCAGGTTTAGTACAAAGAGTGTAATTGTAAGAACAATTGTAAGAACAATTGTAAGAACGGCAAAGAAGTAAAAGTCATAAGTGGTCTACTTAAATAGATTGCTTATGGCTTTTTTAGATTCAATTAATGACAACCTCGATGGAGAAGAGGGGAGGCTATAAGCCGAAAGAGTAGTAGTATAACTAAGGAGAAAAAGAATGAAGAGAAAAGGAAAAGTTATTTTAGCATTTATAGGAAGCTTATGGGTTGCTATGCCACTATATATTTTATTACATGAAGGTGGACATGCTTTGGTAGCAGCTTTATGTGGTGCTAAAATTACAGAGTTTAATATATTGCAGGGATATGTTATTGCTGATGGTGGAACATTTAATACATTTACTCTGGCTTTGTTTTATGCAGTAGGGTTAGTGATACCAGTTATAGCGTTTTCCATTTATCTGATATTATATCAAAGTAGAAAAGGGAATATTTTTTATAAAATACTTTCTGCGTTTTTTTCAGGGATTATTTTATTTTCCATAGGTGTATGGATCGTCATACCCATAGGATATATGCTTAATAAGGCAAATCCTAATGATGATGTAGTTCAATTTATAGAGGTGCTAAAGATAAGTCCGTTGCTAGTAAGTCTAGTGGCTGGTGTACTTATGAGTATTTATACTTGGGGCATATGGAAGAAAAAAGTCTTTCAGAATATACTTCAGATATTAAGGGGATAGGATAAATGATTAAAGATATTGATTAATTTGTATAAAAGAGGTAAAGAGTATATGTGTATATACATATCAATTTTGGGTAAAGGCTGGATATAATCTACATTTATATTATAATTTAGCGTAAAATGGAAACAATATCTAAAAAAGATACGTCTTATATCATAAATAGAATTATAATATGAAAGTTGAGAGGATTTTATTATGAAAAAATTTGCAGCAATAATGATGTTACTTCTTGCATCCACTACAGCATTTGTAGGATGTACGAATAATCAAGCACCTAATAACAATGGAAGTGAGCAAGTTGTTGTAGTGGAGAAAGCGCCATTAAATGAATTGTTAGATGAAATGATAGCACAAAACCTTGTGCGTATGCCTAAACCAATAGATGAAACTTTAGCAGAAGAAGCTTATCATATTGACCCTAATGTTGTAGAAGAATATGCAATTGCGGAAACAGGCATTTCACCAGGACCAGGTTTAATTGTAATGGTAAAAGCTAAAGAGGGTAAAGTTGAGGAAGCCAAAGCGAATATGGAAGCACTTCTTCAAGATAGAATAGGTAATGCTTTTTATCCACAGGAATTAGAAGCAGCAGAGAATGCTGAAGTAGTTGTAGATGGAAATTATGTTGGGCTATTTATTTTAAATGATGAAGTAAAAGATACAGCCATGAAAATGTTTGAGGAATCTACTAAATAAATAGAGTAATAAAGCTAGTGGCGGATTATTTAGATAATTCCTTGACTCACTAAGGAACTTATGCTAATCTTATAATAATATTAGGGAGTAGTTCGCATCAAAGTAGATGTTATACAATTCGTCATCACGCTTAAAAAGCCGGGTTGTGTATTGAGATAGGAACGAGACTTTTATTGTATAGTTTACTATGCAATAAAAGTCTCGTTTTTTGCGTTTATCTTGATATAATATTATCTTAAAAATGGAATTAAGTGGGTTTGATTAATTGCGTAATGGGAATAATACATAATAAGAATATTAAGTATTTTGAACAAAAGCTAATAGAGTGGATGATTAAGTTAACCATAAAGGGATTAAAGGAGAGGTGAGAAGAGTATGATGTATATACTTTTACTTGTAGGATTTGTATTATTAGTAAAAGGAGCAGATTTCTTCGTAGAAGGAAGTTCGTCAGTTGCTAAAATGTTTAAGATTCCTTCAGTTGTTGTAGGACTTACGATTGTAGCAATGGGAACAAGTGCTCCAGAGGAGGCTGTTAGTATCACAGCTAGTTTATCAGGAAGTAATGATATTGCGCTAAGTAACGTTATTGGGTCTAATATTTTTAACTTACTTGTGGTAATTGGAGCTTGTGCAGTTATTAAAGGTGTAGATACACCAATGGAAATTTTAAAAAGAGATTTACCAGTTAATATTGGTGCAACAGCTTTATTATTAATTATTATTCGTGATGCTACAATTAGCCGTATCGAAGGGATTATTTTATTACTTTGTATGGTTGTGTACTTAGTAATCGTTGTAACAAAAGCACTTAAAAATAAAATAGAAGAAGAAGAGGAAGAAAAAGTATTATCTCCTCTTATGAGTGCCATATATATTGTAGGTGGTTTAGTTGCTATTGTAATCGGTGGAGATCTAGTTGTAGATAATGCTTCTGCAATTGCAGCAACTTTTGGTTTAAGTCAAACTTTAATTGGTTTAACAATTGTAGCAATGGGTACATCACTTCCGGAGCTTGTTACTTCAATTGTAGCAACAAGAAAAGGAGAAACAGGTTTAGCATTAGGAAATGCAGTAGGTTCTTGTTTATTTAATATTTTATTTATTTTAGGTATTTCGGCTACTGTATCACCTATCGCAGGCTCAAGTTTAGCATTTATTGATGCTTTAATTTTATTTGCTATTACTGTTGTTACTTATCTATTTGCTAAGAGTGGTCAAAAAACAATGCGTGGTGAGGGGGTTGTTTGTCTCCTTATTTATGTAGCTTATATGATTTATGCGATTATACGTTAATGAAATTTAAATAAGTATTCATTTAAGAAAATCTTAGCTGAGCAATTGAAATAAGCTGACCAAAATAAGTTAGACCTAAAAATCTAACTTATTGAGGTCGACTTAATGATAAATGCTTAAGTTAAGACTTTTTTTGTTTATAGACTTATTCAGTTTATAGAGTTATTCAGTTTAGAGTACCTTGACAAAGTGTGATTGTAAGCGTAATTTAAAAATAGTGAAATATTTAAAAAGGGAAAGGGATTTAAGACATTTTTAGAGTATAAGGGAGTAAAGAAAAGAGTAAGTTTTATACTAAGGAGAATAGAATATGAAAGAGTTAGAGGGATATATTGATTTTTGGCCAGCATTTGAAGCAAATAAGGAAATTACAGAAGGAGACTTATGCTTTATTTATAAGGATAATGAATTATTATTTCAGCATGCACCTTCTTTAAGCGTACCTTATTATGGTCAGTGTGAGGCGTTTATTACAGATGTAAGTAGTGCATGGTATTTAGGGAAGTGGAAAGGTAAATCTTGTTTTGCTTATGAATTAAGCTCGAATGAATTAAATACATATGAGCAAATGGAGAATAAGCAAAAACTAGAATGGATAGGCTTTAGAGATTCAAGGTGGAATGATGATTTAGAGCTCTATAAAATTGCAGTCAAAACACAACATTTATTAAAGTGGGATAAAAGTACAAAGTACTGTGGATGTTGTGGAAGTTTATATGAAAGAAAAGAGGATGAATGTGCTAAAAAATGCCCTAACTGTGGTCATTTACAGTTTCCTAGAATTTCGCCAGCTATTATTGTAGGGATTAAAAAGGGAAATGAGATTTTAATGGCACATAATTCAGCTTTTAGACCAGGGTTATATAGTGTGATTGCAGGTTTTATAGAACAAGGTGAGACTATAGAAAATGCAGTAAAAAGAGAGGTTTATGAAGAAGTGGGTATTAAGGTGAAAAACATTCAGTATTTCCAAAGTAGCCCGTGGAATTCTATAGATTCATTAATGTTAGGTTTTATTGCAGAATATGAAAGTGGAGAAATAAGAATAGATGGTAAAGAGATTGTAGATGCTAAGTGGTGTGACAAAGAACATATGCCAGAAGTTTTACCAGATAAAATTTCAACCGCATGGCGTATTATTAATGAAATTATGGGATTAGAGAAGTAAGAGGTAATCATTATAGTAAAAGAAAAATTAAAATAGATAAACATAAGTAATGTTATTTAAAATTAAAACGAGCGATAAAACTAATTAAATTTTTAGTTTTATCGCTCATTTATTTATTAAAATAATTCATTAGCATAACTGCTATTAGTTTATGAATTAAGAGAGTTTAAGAGATAGACTAAATCTTAAATTCTGCCAATAGAGTTTGTAGTGAATTAGCAATTCCATTTAAAGTGTCTGTGTTTGTTACAAAGATGCGCATAGCAGATGTAATTTCTTCAGTTGATGCTGTAACTTGTTGTGTAGCAGCAGAAACACCTTGAGTAGATTCTAATATATAATCAACTTCTTGGGTAACAGTATCTTTATATTTCATCATATCAGACATTGCATTACTCATTTCTTGAATAGAAGCAATAAGATACTGAACTGCTGATAAGATATCTGTAAATTTATCTTTAGTAATCGTGATATAAGCAGTTTGCTGCTCATGTAAGGAATCGGTTTCCTTCATAACCATACAGAAATTTGTGTAGCTTGTATTAACAGATTCTATGATTTTTTGAATTTCCTCTGTTTGATGTTTTGAATCTTCTGCAAGATTACGAATTTCATTAGCGACAACAGCAAATCCTTTACCAGACTCACCAGCTCTAGCTGCTTCAATAGAAGCATTAAGTGCTAATAATGTAGTTTGGCTTGTGATATTTGAAATGGCATCTAAGATATAATGAATACTATTAATGTTTTGGCTCATTTCGTTCATATTTGTAGATAATACTACTGAGTTTTCTTGAGTTAATTGAGATTGTTCAATTAAGTTTTCTAATATATCCAATCCTTCAGTACTTAATTTTTCAGTTTCATTAGAGACATTAATAATAGTATTTGCATTATCTTTTAAGTGATCTAGTTGATCAGCTAATAATGTAACAGAGTTATGGACAGTACTTACTGAATTCACTTGCTCAACTGTAATACCTGAGACATTATCAATAGCAGAAGCAACTTCTGACATGGAAGTGGTTGTTTCTTGAGATAATGAATAGACTTCTTGAGCAGAAGAGGTAATAGATTGTCCTGTAGAGGAGATAGAACTCATGATTTTAGACATTTTCTCTAAACAAGAATTAAGATTTTCACAAAGGTATGCTAATTCAGGGATAGATGGTATATCCATTCGTGCAGTAAAGTCTCCAGTAGACATAATGGTGATTACCTTATTAGTTTCATTAATACCATTGATAAACTTACTTACTAAACCGATTTTATAAGCAAGGATAATCATTAGAAGTAGAGTTGAGATAAAAATATTAATAAAGATTAAGGAAAGTTTATTGTCAATAATGCTTGTAGTATCTGTATAGAAATAAAGTCTATAAGATGGCAAAATCGAAAGAGACTGAGAAGTAATAAGCTGTTTATCAACAATAATAGTCTCCATTTCATTTAGTGCAAATTCTGGACGGTTAGCAATTGAATCCGTATCAAATTGATTATTTTGACACCAGATATATCCGTCGTTATCTGTAAAGATAATAAAAGAATCATTTGTAGCAAGAGAATTGATATATTCTTTAAGTGATTGAAGTGAAATATCTAGACCTATACTTCCAATAAATTCATTTTGAGCATTAGTGATACCGTAGAAAATGCCTATAGTTAAATCACCAGTTACTGAGTCTACATAAATATCAGAGTACTGAGGTGTATTAGGATTAGCTTTAGTATTTTTATACCAATCTTTATTAGAATAAGTAGCATATGGTTCAGTTAATTTAACATCATTGTAGTAGTAGTCACCCGTCTCGGTAGCATAATAAATCCCCACAATATCCATATCATTATTTGCTAGTCCACTAGTTAAGATAGGGGTGATATTAGCGTCGTTATGAGAGTTGTTGTTGATAGAAATAACTTTTGCAATTCCTTGTAAATAAGTACTTCTTAGTTTTAAGGATGAAGCAAGATTATTTGAAATGGCAGAAGCAGTTGACGAGGTGTAGTTCATAACCGTATCAAGTAAACTGGTTTTAGCAACACGGTAGACGGTTATATTAGCAGTTATTAGTGAAATGATTAAGATTATATTTAAAATCAAAAACTTTTTTTTCATGTATACTCCTTTATAGTTCTTAAGCAATTTAGTGATTATGACGTTTAGCGTACTAATATTAAATAGTTAATGCACTCCTTTAGCGATTACTATGGTGATTTTTGAATAGTAGAATAGTCTATCCACAAGTAAAATAAATAGTAATGATATAATGGAGAGGATTAACTATAAAATATTAGAACAAGCCTGTTATCCAATAATATACTTTACTGGATAATATTGTCAATTATAATTGCTTATTTCTATAAATGAGATGAAATATATTTTAATAAAAGGAGTATTACGTCTAAGTCATAATTAAGATACAAAGTACGTGTGCCTACCACATCTTCTATTTCATTAAACAGGAACTGTCCCTCTTTGTTTAGAATAAAATCAATACCGACTAAGTCGAAATCCATTAAACTAAGAATTTTTTTAACCAGAGCTTCTTCAGATGGTTGGAGTTTATAAGCGGTAGCAGTACCACCTAAGGAATAATTAGATTTAAAACTTTTGTTAGAGGTACGTTTAACAGCAGCTAAGATTTCTTTGCCTAATGTAAAAACACGAATATCGATACCTGGATTAGTGCAAAGCTCTTGAAGCACAAAATCTTCTGTACGTAAGGTATGGAGACAATTAGTTAATTCAGTTTGATTATTGATTTTGTAGATTTCATCACCACCATGTCCACTTACTGTTTTTAAAATAAGAGGGTAAGTAAAAGGAACTTGGTTAGGATTGAAATAATGAATATTGCCTAATAAGGTCTTAACAGAAGGAATATGGGCATGGTTAATAAGTTGATGTGTTTTGCCTTTGTGATTACATATTTCTGTAACCTTGGAGTTATTAAAAACTTTGCATCCCATTTGCTCAAAATGAGTGGCAATGAGTGAATCTCTTGTACGATTAATCACAAAATCCACAGCACCTGGGGATAACTTACAGTTTTGGGACAAAATAAAGGTTTTGCTTGGGGATATCTCATCTGAGGGGGACAGGTCTGGGCAGTGAAGGGGAGAGGCGTCCTCTAGATTATTTAAGAGGGACAGTTCCGGCATGATAGATGCCAAGAACTGTCCCTCTTCTATGGTGAGGATAAGGTTTTCGCGTAGGAGCAGGGACAGTTCTAGGCCGAAGTTCGGGGCCTTAGAAATAAGCTGGTGAGCAAACCACTTATTTTTTTCATAGTCAGTTGCATTATAGATAAGCAATCCTTTTTTTAGTGTTTTATTCATTAGTTATTTTCTCCTTAATGTATTTAAAGATGAATTCGGCTACATCAATGCCTGTACAATCATAGATATTTTTGATATGTGCGTTGGAATTTACTTCGCAAAGGATAGGTTCATCATTTGGACCGAATAATAAATCGACACCAGTAAAATCTGCATCTAGTGCTTTGGTAGCATGAATGGCCATTTGGCAGAATGCTTCGTTTGGGGTATAAGGTTGCATAGAACCTCCATTAGAAATATTAGCCCTAAAATCTGTATCAGAATGACGATACATAGAGGCAACAACTTTTTCTCCTACTACATAAATACGTACATCGCGTCCAGTACTACTTTTAATAAATTCTTGATATAAGTGAGGTTTATAAATCAGCTCTTTTTGTTTTATTAAAAGCTCATCTCTATTGTGTACTAGATAAACTTGTGCACCAAAAGAACCAAAAGCCTCTTTAATAACCATTGGATAGCCTAATTCCTCTTCAAGAGTAAGCACAAAATCTAAAGCGGGATTACCTGTACCTGTGCCATAAAAATATAAAGGAGCAAAAAGAGTTTTGGGCATTTTAATGTTATGTCCAGAAAGGACTTGGGCAGTACGCATTTTATCATCACAATTCTCAATAACTTCACTAGAATTAAAGAGTTTATAGCCCAGTTTTTCTAGCTGTTTAGCTAAGCGAATATCTTTATCTAAGAAAAGAATAAATTGTGGTTTAGAAAGTTCTTTATGACGCGTGCTTTTGATCTGAGCTTGTCCATTTTCAATACAAGCATAAAGCTCATCATTTGCCAAAAGCTTAATTTCAATATTTAATTTTTTTGCAGCATCAGCATAGAGTTTATTAAGTTCCATGTATTTAGGGGTTTTAAGACCCCCATTGTAGATTAGCCAACCATATGTGTTCAATATGTTCACCTCAGTCATATAAGTTTTACACCTTCTAAAAGTGCGTTAGAAGGATAAGATATTAGTTAGATTATAACACAGAAAGCTCAGAGATTTAGTTGCATATAAATAAATGTAAACAATAGACTAAGAATAAGTTTATTAAGAAAAAATTAAAAAAATAGATGAAATGTATAAATAT
>JAFOHG010000109.1 GCA_017421915.1 Cellulosilyticum sp.
GAAGCAGCACTTAAAAAGAAACATCAGCTAGAAAATGACCCATCCTCTCGTCAAAATCATATGGCGTATTTAGAAGGGATGGAGCAAATTGATTCTAATGTATGTATGCAAGTATTATCACAAATGGAGGCTTATGAGCCTTTAAGTTATACAGAAAAAGACGTACAGGCAGCACTGGGACACGAGGTTTGTTCTATAGAAGATTTTAAAGCATTACTTTCGCCTGCTGCCGAGCCTTTTATAGAACAAATGGCACAAAGAGCATCAGTAGAAACACAGAAACATTTTGGAAATACGGTTTATGTATTTACACCACTTTATATTGCTAATTACTGTGATAACTACTGTGTTTATTGTGGGTTTAATTGCTATAACTCTATTAAGCGTATGAAGTTAACCAAAGAGCAGATAGCACATGAAATGCAGATTATAGCAGAATCTGGAATAGAGGAAATACTGATTTTAACAGGGGAAAGTAAAAGTCAGAGTGATATCACTTACATAGGAGAGGCATGTAAAATGGCACGCCACTATTTTCGTATGGTAGGGCTTGAAATTTATCCAGTCAATACAGAGGAATATCGTTATTTACATGAATGTGGTGCAGATTATGTAACTGTTTTTCAGGAGACCTATGATACAGAGACTTATGAAAAGCTCCATTTATTAGGTCATAAACGTATATGGCCATACCGATTTAATGCACAAGAAAGAGCTTTAATGGGAGGAATGCGTGGCGTTGCGTTTTCAGCCTTATTAGGCTTATCAGATTTTAGAAAAGATGCACTGGCATCAGCCCTGCATGTGTATTATCTTCAAAGAAAATACCCTTATGCAGAAATGTCACTATCTTGTCCACGCTTAAGACCGATTGTTAATAATAATCAAATCAATCCATTAGATGTGGGAGAAAAGCAACTTTGCCAAATCATTTGTGCATACCGTATCTTTTTACCTTATGTAGGGATTACGGTTTCTTCTAGAGAAAGCGAAAGTTTTAGAAATGGGATTATGAAGATTGCTGCAACCAAAGTTTCAGCGGGAGTTTCTACTGGAATAGGAGACCATGAGGATAAATATAAAGGGCAACAAAGCGAAAGCTTAAAAGGTGATGAACAATTTGAAATTAATGATAGCCGTAGTTTTGAGGAAATGTATCAAGATATTTCAAAGGAAGGGCTTCAGCCAGTGCTGAATGATTATCTTTATGTCTAATGTGATTTGTGTAACCAATCGACTATTATGTGAGGCACCTTTCTTAGAACGAATAGAGCAAATTGCAAAATCTAGACCAAAGGCAATAATCTTAAGGGAAAAAGACCTTTCTGCTAAGGCGTATCAAGAACTAGCAAAAGAAGTAATGGCCATTTGCAAAAGATATGAGGTCACTTGCATCCTTCATAGTCATGTATCAGTTGCTAAAGCACTAAAAAATCCTGCAATTCATTTACCGCTTCCTATTTTAAGAACTTTGCCAGAAGAGGTTAGAAAATCTTTTAGCATGTTAGGTGCTTCTTGTCACTCTGTACTAGAGGCACAAGAAGCACAAAACCTAAATTGCACCTATATTATAGCAGGCCATATCTTTGCAACAGATTGCAAAAAAGACTTACCACCTAGGGGATTAGCGTTTTTAAGCAAAGTATGCCAAAGTGTTCAAATCCCAGTATGGGCAATAGGTGGCATCTCACCTCAAAATATATCATCCATCCCACCAACCAAAGCTCAAGGCATCTGCCTTATGAGTAGTCTAATGCAATGTCAAAATCCCTCACAATATATCAAAACACTATCGTGTTAATCCACTACCTTTCATTAAGTGTTATCCTCCAAGCCCTGCTTAATATCGACAAAAAAATAGCGTCCCCAAGAAAAAGTATTTCTGAAGAAACAACATTCATTCCAATCCGCTACCTTTACTAGGTGTCATCCCACAATCCCCCTTAATATCGGCAAAACATAGCGAGGGAGAGAAAAAGTATTTCTGTAAGAAACACTTTTTCTCTCCCTCGCGGAACTTTGGGATGACACCCCTCTATTTACTTTATTTTCTTGGTGAAAGCATTTTAGCTTTCATATTTTCAAGTTTAGAGCTATTGGCTACACGTTGACGGTGATTTTCTTCTTCAATTTGTCTTGTTTGATCAATACCATCCATGATTGTTTGCCATGTTTTTTCAAGTGTTTCCATTTGAACTGAGCTTCCGCCAGCCATACGAGCAATACTTGTTGTTTGAGCTACCATATTTTGTGCATTACGAAGAAGTAACTCATTTGTTTTATCATCTAATGCTTTTAAGCTTTTAGCTTGTAACTCTTGGCGTTTAAGCATAACAGCTTGAGCCAAGCATTGTTTAAAGATTGGAAGAGTGATGATAAAGGCAGAATTAATTTTACGTGTTAAATTAAAGTTGCTGTATTGAATCCCTTGAATCATTGGAATCGTTTGAAGGGCAATATTTTCAGCAATTTGAAGATCGTATACACGTTGTTCAAGCATATCACGTGTACGTCTTAATGTATCTACTTGGCTTAAGGCTAAACGGTCGCCAGTAGCCATTGCCTCTTGTTCAAATTGAGGAATGAGTTTTGTATCTAATTCTTCAAGTCCCATTTCACCAGCTACAATATATTTTTCAAGCTCTTGGTAGTAAGTGATATTAGCATCATACATTTGCTTAAGATTACGGTTAGCATTCTCAATTTGCATTTCATATTTTTTAAGAATCACATAGATTTTATCAACTTCGCTGCCCATGTCTTCATATTTTTGGAAGAGTGCATCAATTGAATTTTTAGCACGATTAAAGAGTTTTTGAAGACCAGATGGTTCTTTAATATCTTCTAATTCTTTGATATCAAATTTATCCATGACTTTTGTAAGTTGTTGAATCATTTCACCAGCTTCTTCAGCATTAACAGATTTCATTGTACCAAGTAAACTGTCAGAAACTTTAGAGATTCCTTCAGAAGCATTTTGACCAAATACTAAAATCGTATTTAAATCATCAACATGAATTTCACTTGTTAAGGCTTCCACTTCAGGAAGTTGACGAAGTTTTTGTTTATAGTTTTGTGTAAAGTTTGCAACTTCAGCTTCTTGAACAGGTGCAAGAGCAGTAGCCACATTTTGTGCTTTTTCTAAATTAACCCCACCAAAGATAGATTCTTCTACTGTAACGGTTGGTGTTGGCTCTGGTACAGAACTAGGTGTTGGATTTAAAGTAATTCCCATATCAGTACTCCTTTATATTGAATTAATTTTATCTAAATAATCGACTAAAAAATGATTCTTTTTTGTTTTTGCTAGGTGTTTTAAGCGGTAAATCATGTACAAATTCATCTAGTTTAATTGAATTGATAAATTTTTCTGAAATAACAAGTTCGAGATTATTTGCACCATTAGGAGAGAGTAAAATGACATCCATTCCTATAATACGCATGAGACCAAGAAGCATTGCATCATCTTGATTAAAAGGCTCACGAGAATTAATATACATCACAATCTTTGGTACATCAGAAGTAAAATCATAACTATCAATTAAATTCATAATACGTTCATCTACAGTAAAAAGTGCGGCCATTAAGCGGACACGTTCTTTATCTGTTATATTAAAATTAAAGAAAGAAAGATTACTAGTAGCAAAAGTTTCTTCTAATTTACTTAAAATAAATTCCTGTAAATCACCACGAAGAGAAAGGAGTCTTTTATAAAGAACATGTTCCTTTATGGCATCTCTCTTAATGGTTTGATCTGGATTTAAGCAAAATGCTAAAGAATACAAGTCTTGTTGGTTAAAGTTTGCAACAGTTTGAGTAGTGCTTTGAGTAGGCATATTATGATACCTAATTGTTTGTGTTTGTCCAAAACTTGTACCAACACTTGTTAAGTGAGGTGTTTCAAAGAAAGCACAATTTTTAGCATGCTTTAACTTTTCTATAAGCTCATAGTATTCATTAATATCGCGATAAACGCCACTAATTTTAGTAAAGAAGGTAGGAGTATAAACAACATTTCCTTCTGTTTTAAAACCAGGTCTAAGTTTATTAGGTTCATTCCAATACGTTAGGGTATCTTCAATAACAGAATCCATAATGATTGGACGTGTGGTTCCAGCAGAAAACTGCCATGGTTTATAAATTCCTGTATCTTGGTATAAAGCTTGAGTAAGCACATTAGTTGCTTTTTTTGCATAGGTAGTGACTTTTTCAACAACAACGCCATTTGCCACACGTTCATTAAAAGGCATAAGGGTTGTAGAAAGCTCACCCCATATTATACTTTGAGAATGACCAGTTGTTTCTACAGTTTTAAAAGTCTGGTCATGAGTAGGATTAAAATAAATAACATCCATTCCAATAGATTCTAAAATCATTAAAAAGTAGACTTCATGGCGTTTAATAGGACCATAAAATAAACATTTTGGAGGAGTATCTTGATTAAAATCTAATCCTTCTGTATATAAATTACACCAAATCATAAGCTTGGCAATAAAATTATTACGTATAGTTTCGTTAGAAAAGTTCTCTTGGCGAATAGCAAGAGCAATCACTTCATCCAGTGCCTGTCTTAATCTAGTATTTAAAGAATCAGAGCTTGTAAGATTAATGTCTTCATGAGCATAGTTACCAATACGCATCATAGTTAATTCTTGCAAAATACTATCAATTAAAGCTTTGTCACTAGGTTTAGGAATTGTATCATCAAAAATGATACCTTTACCAGGAACTTTTAATTTATGATTAAATAAGGCTAGTGTATCATTATAGGATGATTCGCTATTTAGCCCTATTACTTCACAAAAGTAGTGATCTACACGTGAAGAAGTCATACCTGTAGATGGTTCAAAGATTTCTTCTAGTAAATTATTAGCTTTTATTATCCCAATTGCTATACACTCCTTTGCTGATAAGTTGTATTTATTATAGCATTAATCCTCGAATTAAAAAATAAATTTAATAATTATTATATAATTGGATTGAATTATCAGTTATATGGATAAGGTGGGCATATGGTGTTAGATAATAAAAAATACTGGTGCAAGTAAATAGCGTAAAGAGATTACAATTATTTAACGAAAATGTAAATTTTTATAAAAAAATCATATTAAGTAAGCTATAATTGACTTGGATTTATGTAGAACATAGGAGGAGTTAAATGTTACAGGCATATAGAGATAAGGTAAATAAGATTTATATAGGGATTATAGCCGTGAGCATATTATCACATATGCTTTTCTGGATATTAGATATAGCACCTTCTAGCTTTCAAGTAGGTGTAGTTATTGTTTTTGTACCTATTCTAGCAACCTTATATAAGAAGAAATATAATAACTTGGTTCAAGCAGGTAATCTCTTAGCCATTGTTTTATTAATAATTGCTTATGTTATTATGTTACCGCAGTATAGTGCATTATTAGGCGCACTAATGATTGTATTTTCATCTATTTATTTTGAAAGAAAGCTTACAATAGGAGCATCGGTTTTATCTATTTTAGGGCTACTTTATCATGGAGTAGTGACACATAAAATGGAGATGATGGATGTTATATTTGGTGTGAATGTAATCATTTTTATAACCATTTTATTATTTTTAATTACGACTTGGGGAAAAGATACAATTATTAATGCAGTAAATGAAAATAATAAAGCACAAGAATTTTTATCGCAGCTAGAAAAAACAATGGATATTATTAGAATAAGTACAAGACAGTTAGATGAAAATATTGCACTAAGTAATGACTATATACAAGTAGCAGAAGAGAAAAGTTGTTTTATTGAAAAAGCTATGAAAGAAATGACTGTAGGGAGTATTAGTCAAGCAGAAAGCTTAAATAAAATTAGTAGCATGGTAATGGAAACAGAAGGTAATGTTTTAAAAGTTAATCACTTAGGTGAAAGATTGAATAACATTGCCAAAGAAGCTAATAAAGCTGTTTTAAATGGAAATCATACAATTAATCAAATGGCTAATCAAATGGGAATGATTAGTAGTGCATCGGGAAAGACGTTTAATACGATTCAAGAACTGAGTAAAGAGATAGAAGCAATTAATATATTTTTAGAAGGTATTACACAAATTGCAGATCAAACTAATTTATTAGCACTTAATGCCTCTATAGAAGCAAGTCGTGCTGGTGAAGCGGGAAAAGGTTTCTCAGTAGTAGCAGAAGAGATTAGAAAGTTAGCTGAACAAAGTGGTCATACTGTTGATCAAATCTACTCAGTAATGAGAGAGATTAAAGAAAAAACAAACCTTGTTCTAATAGAAGCAGAAAGTGAAAATACGGCTACAAAAGAAGGAGAAAAACTGATTGTTGAAGTTGAAAAAAGCTTCATAGACATACAAAAAGCTTTTGAAAATATTGGAATAAGCTTAAATAAGCAATTTGAACAAATTAATAAGGTATCAAATATATTATCTAATACTAACCATGAAGTAGAAGAGATTGCTGTGATATCAGAACAACAAAGTGATGCAACACAAAATTTAATGGTAACAGTAGAAGAAAATAATGCAAACATAGGACAAATTACTAAGGTAATGGTTAATATTAAAGAATCAAGTAAAGCCTTACAAGAAACATTCGAAAAATAAAAATGAAATATTGCTCGTAAAAAAGCATATATAACTAGATAAACTCCCCTTATGATAGAGTATTTAGCGTACAAAGCTTCTATTATTAAGAGGGAGTGTTTTTTATTTTATGATAAAAACATAGGTTAAGGCTTTCAAACAACTACACGCTAATCAATATTCTTGTGATACAATTACTTTAGCATAAACAAAGCATTGCAAAGGAAGACTGAGATAAGGTATATTAAAAGTCTAAGAAGGCTAGAATCAGATAGACATATAGGAAAGGTATTAATAAACATGAAAGAATTTGACATCAAGCAAGATACATTAAAGGTACTTGAAGTACCACAAGAAAGTACAGACTTAGAAAAAGAACAATATTATTTAGAAACATTAAATAATGATGAATGGGGATATAATAAAGCACTTAGTGTATTTGTCTTTAAAGTAGAGAATCATATTTACTATGCAAAACCAAAATTAATCCAATTTAGATGCTGTGGGCAACCACCAGCTGAGCTTATTGGGTGTGTTTTAGAAAAAGTAAGTGAGGCTGAAACACGTATCATCCAAAAAGATATGCATACAATGCCTTTTACAATCAAAGATGACATGGAATTAATGAAATATTGTTTTGCAAATTTATTTTAGGAAGTAATAGAGGGTTTGACATGAGTTATTTTGCAGATAGCCTCTTTTATAGTGTAGCAATATAGAAATTTAATTAAGAGGAGAAGCCGTTTTAGGTGAATAAGAATTATGGTAAGAGAAATTGTAAAAGATACAGAAAGATTAGTACAAAAAGCAGTAGAAGCTACAAAAGAAGATTTATATGTGATTGATGATATGATTGATACTGCTAAGGCAAATGAAGATATTTGTGTTGGCTTAGCAGCAAATCAAATTGGTGAAAAGGTACGTATTATTGTAGTCAAAATGGGAAAACAATTTATTCCTCTTGTGAATGCAAAAATTATTGGTCATAGTAAAGCGACTTATGTAGATGAAGAGGC
>JAFOHG010000110.1 GCA_017421915.1 Cellulosilyticum sp.
AAATGAGCTCCCTTATATACATTAAAATAAGGCAGCTCATTTTATATATTTTTATAGATCCTTAATCTAAAGCTATCCATTCATTAATATTATATAGATAAATATACTGATGGACAACTTTTATATTGGTAATATTCTGTAGAGCCATGGCGTAAAATTCCAGTTGTTTTTTATAACGTGCTTTAATCTTCTCCTTTGATGTTTCAATATCTTTAAGGTCTACATAGTCTGTTTTATAATCTAGAATCGTAATACCTTCTTCGTCTATAAAGTAGGCATCAATAATACCTTGAATAAGAATCTCCTCATCCTCAGGATAAGAATCATCTACTGTAGAGGCTTTTGCTAAATAAATAAAAGCCTTTTCTTTTTCCACATGCTTTGCCTTACGCATTTTTTCAATAACAGAAGATTGACTCATCTTAGCAAGCGACTTAGGATGAATCACTGAAAGCACTTCCACATCTAACTTTTTCTCTAAAATCAATCGATCTATTTCTAGCTTAATACTTTCTTCATCTTGAAACTTTAAATAATCTAAATGCTCAAACACACTATGAATAAGTGTTCCTCTTCTAGCACCTGCTACAACTTCTTCTGATTTAATAAAACTTGGTGCGGGTACGCTTACTTCATTTTCAAAAAGTTGAATCGTATAACCCTCTTCATCACTTATCACTTGATGATTTCTTTTAATTTCTGAAACGGATACTTTAGTTGGAAGTACAATAGCTTGATTATGGGCATATTCAAAGCTTAGTCGTCTATCTATTTCCTCTTTATAAGGACTATATTGAACAGATGCATCCCATTGCTCTAATAATGCTCTCTTATCTTCTATAGCTAATTCCTGTTGTTCTTTTAACTGACCTAGCTCTTCTTTATGCCATACTTTAACTTGCCACTTAGATTTTCCATCAAATAAATAATTTGGCACATCACCTATCATTGCTCTAAAGAAATCTATTTGACTATGGGCATATAAACTCATTCCAATCCAATTAAGATATGAACTACTTTGTTTAATCCCTAGTGGCATAATCTCCTTTTGATTACGCTGTGCAAACATACGCCAGCCATTTACTTTATCTTCCAACTTAGACACTGTACCTGTAATAAAAAGCTTTTCTTTAGCCCTCGTTAAAGCTACATATAGTACTCGCATTTCCTCTGAGGTATTTTCAAGCTTTATTTGTTGCTTCATGGCAAGCTTAGGTAATGTAGGATAATTTACATAGCTTTCTACATCTACATAGTTTGGCGCCAGTCCTAAATCACTATGCATTAAAACTTCATTTTTTAAATCACTTTGATTAAATCGTTTACCTGCATCGCATAAAAAGACTACGCTAAACTCTAATCCTTTGCTTTTATGAATACTCATAATGTGAACTAAATTTTCATTATCTCCTACTAATTTTGCTTCCTTCAAGCCGTCTGAAGTTTGACTAAGCTTGTCTAAATATTGTAAGAAACCAAATAACTTTCCATGATTAGTAGCTTCATATTCTGCTGCATACTTCTTAAATAAATCCAAGTTTGCTTTTTTCTTTGCTCCTGCTGGCAACATAGATACATAACGATAATAACCTGTTTCTACATATAATTTTGCAATTAGCTCCTCTGTTCTTAATTCACTGCTCTCTCTTCTATAGCCCTCTAACTGTGTCATAAACTGCTTTAAGAGATGATTTTCGTCCAGACCTTTTATATAAACTTGAAGTGCCTCATAAAAACAACCTTCCTCAGATGCTTTGCGAATATAAACTAATTCATCTAAACTTACACCTACAATAGGTGAACGTAAAACAGTAATAACAGGAATATCTTGAAGTGGATTATCAATTACTTTAAGGAGACTTATAATGGTTTGAATTTCTAATGCTTCAAAGAAATTATTACTAATATCCGCATAAGCACCAATCCCTTTACTCATTAAAGCATTTTCAAAAATACCTGCTTTATTAGAAGGGGCCCTTAATAAAATGACAATATCTCTTGGTTCCACTTTACGATATTGACCTAAATCCTTATCATAAATATGCGTTGGATTCCCCTGCCCACTTAAAAGCTCATGAATAAGCTGTGCCACCATCAAAGCTTCACACTCTACGGCTTGTAAATCCCCTAAACTGTCTTCATCCTCATACGCTTCTTCAGTTTCAGCTTCCTTTGTTTCTAAAATATGAAGTTCAATAGCATCTGATAATGCCCCTTCAGGTAAAGCTTCTGGCTCCCCTTCGCTATAATCATTTCCTACTTTCAACTTGGCATAGTCGTCATATTCTAATTCCCCTACATCCACGCTCATCACTTGTTCAAATAAATCATTCACACCTTCTAAGATATTTTCACGACTCCTAAAGTTTTGAGATAAGTCTATACATACATCTTTTGCTTGACTTGCCTCATGCCCTAAATGCTTTTCCCAAGACTGATATTTTTGTGCAAAAATAAGTGGATTAGCTAAACGAAAACGATAAATACTTTGTTTCATATCCCCTACCATAAAACGCGTTGGCCCACTTACTTCATCTGCTTTCGCTACTGCTTCAAGAAGAGTTTCTTGTACCGTATTACTATCTTGATACTCATCAATATAAACTTCCTCATAAAATTGACTTAATTCTTTAGCCACTTCTGTATAAGCAATGCTTTCAACCTCTCCTTTTTCATTAAAGATAGGCTCAATTAAAAGCTCTAAACATAAGTGTTCGAGGTCATTATAATCTACTATCCCAGCTTCTTGCTTTGCCTGACTATAACGCTCTTCAAATGCTTCAATCACCTCTACTAAGCTTTCCATTAAGTGTCCCACATGTGGTAACTGTATGAGTAATTTTTCATCTTGTACATAAGCTAAATTCTCTTGTAATTCTTTAATGACCTTTTTAGCTAAATCCCGGCATGCCTTAACCTGCTCTTTTAAATCAGGATCACATTCTTGTTTTTTACGAGATAACGCCACAAATGAAATGTCATTAATGGCTAAAATCATTTCCTCTAAAGACTGATTCTCCTGTAATCTATTTAAATAAGTTAAATCACTTTCAATGGCTTCTTTATACAATTCCGGTCCACTATTAGACTCACACATTTCCATTGCTTTGTCATAAATCTTTTTTAAATCGGCCACTGTTTGCTGAATTTGTATTTTAAAATTTGCTGCCCATGGCATTTCATCAATAGAAGCATAAGGTACTTTTAACTTTTCAACTTGCTCTCTTAGCCATACCTTTGGAAATGGCGTACTCTTTGAAAAAGTATCAATATCTAAAACTAAAGCCTTTAAACCGTCTAGTCCTTGAACACTTCCATAGACTTCTGCAAGTTCCATAAATTTAGGATGAGCTTCATCTAGATAATTCTCCATGAGTTCATCTAAAATCTCACTACGCATCATGCTAAGTTCTGCTTCATTTCCTACTTTAATGTTAGGATCAATTTCTAACCGATTAAAGTAAGACTTAATGGTTTTTAAACAAAATGAGTGAATGGTAGAAATAGAAGCCTGAGGCACTAATGCCATTTGACGCTCTAAATACTCTAGCATTTGTGCATTTTGTTCTGGTTCATTTGCCAAATCATCCATCACATGAGCAAGTTTACTTGTAATACGTTCTTTCATTTCTTGAGCTGCTGCACTGGTAAAAGTTACAATGAGAAAACGGTCTAACTCAATAGGCTCCTCTCCTCCTTCTCCAATGATGCGATTTAAGACACGCTCTGTTAAAACAGCTGTTTTTCCTGAACCTGCTGCTGCTGAAACTAAAATATTAGCATTTCTTTGATCAATAGCTGCTTGCTGCATCGTTGTCCATGGCATCTAGTTACCCTCCTTCTTATCTAATGCTTTCCAAATTTCATCTCTGCTTAATTTATCTAACTTTTCATAACAGTTATCTGGTCTTTCTTCATTAAATTGACAAACTGTATGATAAAGACAATACTCACAAGGATTTTTCCCATTCAACTGATAAGGTTTTACACTTACTCTACCCTCTAAAATTTCTTTTCCTAATCCTCTAATTGTTTCTAAAATATGCTTTTCTAATTCTTTAAATTGTTCTTTCGTCGCAACAGATGAACCTTTTCTGATACTACCATCTTTATTAAGGGTTACAGGTATCGTGCTTCCTGTCCCGCTTTTATCTAAGGCATCAATAACCTCTCTATTTTCTAGAACAAGCCCCGATAATTTAAACTGCTTTAAAGTAGTTGCTTCAATTTCTTCTTTTCCCATTCCCACCTTATAACTAATATATGGATTATTAATATGGAAATAGAAAACACCTCCCGCTTCATACTTAGGATTCTTTTCCAAATAAGCATCTAAATATAATAAAAGTTGGAGTTGAAGTCCATAATACACTTCTACTAAATTAAAATTCTTTTGCCCTGACTTATAATCTAGAATCTTAACATACTGTTCTTGTGGTCCTTTGTAAAACACATCCACACGGTCAATCGTTCCTTTAATTTCAATTTGTCTTTCTTCATCAATATCAATACGAATCGGTGGGAAACCATAACCTTCACCAAAACTAATCTCATAACCTTCTGGTGTAAATGCTCCATTTTGTAAATGACTTGTTAATGCCTTTACTGCACGTTGTGTCATTTTCTCTACTTTAGATGCTGTAAACTTAAAGCGTCCTGTTTCTTTTTGCGCACTACTTATATGACCTAATGCATGAACCGTCGCTTTATGCACACTTAACTTCATTTCTTCAACTGTTGCCTTTGTCCAAGTCGTTCCTAAGCTCTCTAACTCCTTAGGATATTGCTCTAAGGCTGCATGGAATAAAGTTCCTACCTTTGCACGGTCTAGATTAAAGAGTCTACGCTCTTGGGCCTTTAATCCATAACGCATAAAATAGCAACACGCACACTGTCTAAAGTTTTCTAATTGGGTAATACTTGTTTTAAGTTGATTACCATATAAAAGCTTAGTGGTCTCCGGTTTAAGATAATGTTGTTGATTCGTATAAAATAAATACTCTGTTAAAGTATCCACACGCTTTTTCCATTTTTCATCTGTTTTAAACCAGCTTACAACATCTTGCCATGGGCCTTCTTCATTTCTTCCCTCTAAATATTCTCTAAGCATACTGCCTATATATCCAAAAGCAGGTAATGGCTTTTCAATTGCTCTTAAGTCACTACTTACCAAGTCTTCGGTATCTATTGGTTCCTTAAAGAGTTTCTTTAACTTAAAGTAAACTAAAGAAGGTCTTAGCATCTTTCCATTTTCATCCGCCAAGGCAGCAGATACATATAGTTTTTCTGTGGCTCTTGTTAAAATGGTATAGATACTAAACTGTGCACCATAAAGCGGTTGACGAATCATTAAATCTCCTAATCTCCCTTTAGGTCCACCTACATTTTCACAGAGTTGTCCAAGGGTTACTTTATCCATATCCGAAAAAATAGTACTTGTCTCTTCAACCTTTGGAATAAGCCCTTCATTTGTTCCTAAAATAAAGCAAGCCTTTAGCCTTGGTAATCTAGTACGGTCAATTGAGCCAATCATTACCTGATCCTGAGAAGGTGGAATAATCCCCATCTTGATATAAGAAAAACTAGTTTCTAAAATACGTCTATAAGTCAAAAGACTCATTTCTTCTTCTCCTAGAATATCCACAAGACGTTCAAAAACCTCCATAACCTTGCCCCACATTTGTGTATGCTCTAGTTCTAATAAGCGATTTCCCTCTTCCTTACTCTTTTCAATTAATCCTTGTATCGTTTGATACGCCCCTATGTCTTCTAAAAAATAATACAGAGCTTTTGTAATAGATAAAACATGATAAGCGCCTTCTCTCTTAGCCTTAGCTAAACGCTCTTCTAGTGCCATAATAGGTAAAAGAACGGCTTCTCTTATGGCATTAATATGTGCTTGCTTCTGCTCATCCTTCTCAAATGTCCAAGGACTTTGCCACTTCTTCTTTCCTTTAATCCCATACGCTAAAATATAATTTTCTAGCTGGTCAATATCTTCCTTCGCAACAGGTAACATATAAGTTCTCAGTAAACTCATTATACTTTTATAGCTATATGACCCTGTTAAAACTTCTAATACTCCTTCAATAGCAGCCACTAAACTATTGGTATGAATATTTCGCTTTACATCTAGGAAATATGGAATTTCATATTCTTTAAAGGTACTTTCTATCTGTGTTTTATACGCTGCTAAATCCCCTACCATAATAGCAAAGTCATGATAACGATAACCTTCTTCTCGAACTAACCTTACAATCTGACGTGCTGTTTCCTCTACCTCTTCGCTACGGCAGCTATAAGTTTTTAAATAAATAGCACTATTTTCTTCTGGATAAGGTTTAGCATAAAGCTTTAAATACTGTTCTTCTAAATAAAGTAATTCTTTAGTCTTTGCCGCTTTAATCTCCTGTGGTAATTCTATATAAGATACTTCATATGCCTTTTTTTCTTCCTCACATATCCCCATTATTTTTTGCATATTAATAATACTTTCAAAAAAAGGATGAGAAGGTCTAATTCCTTCTTTTTTTTGATAAGCTCGGTCCATTGGTAACGTAATGGTTAGACTTTTTACCTTTTTCATTAATTGCCTAATAATTAAAAGCTGTGTATGGGTAAAACCATAAAAACCATCAATCCATAAATGTGTTTTTTCTAACTTTTTACTTTCGCCAATGACACTTGCTAATAAAGTCATATTTTTTTCAATCGTTACAAACTGTTGACCTAAATAAGTATTAAAAGCCTCATAAATTGTATCAATATCACTTAATTTACTTTCAAACAAAACCCCTGTCTTCTCATCACTCATCATTTCTTGCAGTTCTTTATGGGTTAAACCTGCTTGTTCTAAAACAGTAATAAAACGGTTCATAGCTTCTAAAAAACCTGTGTTTTGTAGATTTTTTTTATAGAAAACAATTTCTTTTCTATGTGCCTCTACCACACGCTTTAAAATAATCATACGTTCTAAATCTTCTACAACTGTTACATCACTTTTCCCTACTTCTTTAAATACTTCTCGGGCCAATATATTAAAACTCATAACCTCTGCACGAAGTAATCCCGGTGCTAGACGTTTAGCTAAATCTCTTTGATTTTGTAGGTTAAATTGTTCTGGTACAAGAAGCATTAAAGCATCATATTGCTCTTCTTTTAGTTTTTCTTCAATTTGTGTATAGCAATAATGCGTTTTCCCACTGCCAGATCGTCCTACTACAAACTTTACTTTTTCCACTTTCTCACCTACTCTTCTCATCTGTTTACTTATTCTATTTTATCATATTATTGCCATAGAACGTAGGTTTCCAATACTTTCTTTACATCCCTATATAAAAAGCAGCCTCTCTCCTTGATACGTTTACTCGTATATTAGGATTGAGACTGCTTTATCTAAAATCACATTATTGACTTTTTAATTTTTACTTAATGATGCCACCTTGGAACATGGCCTCATAAACTTTTACCCCTTTACGCAGGATTTTTTCACACCCTACAAACCAATCAAAATCTCCTTCAACTCGGCATTTATAAGTAAATTCTCCTAGTTCTAAAAATCTTGGTCCTCTGTATGGTAAATCTTCTTTTACTCTTCTAAGTGCTTCTAATAAAAATGCTGGGTCATATCCTTCTCCTACAACCCTTCCTGTATAATTCATTCCCCAAATAGGCTGATTCTCTTGCCAAATGGCCTCTTCACCTACAATTTGTTCTGTCCCCAAACAGGTATCAATATACTTTAGCTCATCTTTTTCATAAAGAAAATCTTGTGCATTGGGTCTACTCCCCATTACTCTATTAGCCCCTGATGCATAAGTATGTCTCTTTGCCTCACATAAAAATTGAATAAGTTCTGTTTGATTCATCACTCTAACATTCCCCCTTTGAAGCATTTCCTGTACTACTAGTTATATTGTACCATATTTTCAGGATAATGTCAGAATTATTATCTATTTTTTATAATTTATTTTTCTATTTCGAAATATCATTGTATATTTTTTTGTCTTTCTCTATTCTAAGAAAGCATTAATAATCACTTGTTCTGCCTCTTCTTCACTTAGTCCTAATGTCTCTAATTTTAAAAGCTGTTCATTATTAATACGCCCAATAGCTGCTTCATGTATAATTTGCGCATCTGCATGATTGGCTTCAATTTCTGGAATAGAACATACTTTAGAATGGTCCATTAAAATAGCATCACATTGAATATGTGCCTTACACACATGATTACCTTGTGCAATTGGATGGAAGACTTGTACTGACTCATCTTTTGCCACACTACGAGAAATAATTTGTGCACTTGAATCTTCTCCATCTAAGTGTACTATCATATTGGAGTTTGCCACTTGTTGATCATGTGTCATCAGACGTTCTGTAACAACTAATTTTGCCTCTTTTTCTAGAAATGCCTGTGTCTCTCTTTGAGTAGAAGTCACACCACCTATTTGAACCATTTCCATTTCGCAAGTTGCACCTTCGTCCATATAAATAATCGTTGTTGGATTTAATACGCGTTCTCCTGTTCCTTCTCCTTCGCCATAATGCTTTTCCACATATTTAATATGTGCATTTTTACCAATCCTAAAAGTATGCACCCCATCATGCTCACTTTTAGCATGTCCAGAATTGTGAATACCACATCCAGCTATAATCGTTACATCTGCCCCTTCACCAATTATAAAGTCATTATAGACTAAATCATTAATATCTGTTTCTGTAATAATAACTGGAATATGCACACTTCCCTTTTGGGTAAACGGTTTTACAATAATATCTATTCCTGGCTTATCTTCTTTTGAAACAATCTTAATATTTTCCGTTGAAAAACGTTCCACACCTTTTCCATTACTTCTTATATTATAAGCTCCTTCAATAGGGCCTTCTACATCTGTAATTGTCTTTAATAAGTCTTTAGCTGTTTGATTTAGTTCCATAACTTTCTCCTTCTATAGGTTTTAAATAGAGTACGTCATTTTATCACAATGTAACTGGTTTAAAACAACATCTGCTTTACCTTTTTTAGTGATTTTTCCATCAGATAAAACCATAATGTCATCTGCCATTTTAATCAGTCTTTCTTGATGTGAAATAATAATAAGCCCTCTGTCTCCCCTAGCCTTCAGTCTATTAAAAGTTTCTACTAACATAGAAAAACTCCATAAATCAATTCCAGCTTCTGGTTCATCAAAAATAGTAAATTCAGAATGCTTAATAAGCTGAGTAGCAATTTCAATACGCTTCATTTCTCCCCCTGAAAGCGACGTATCTGCTTCTCTATTTAAGTAATCTTTTGCACAAATACCTACCTCAGATAAATAATTACAACATGCCTCTTCGGTTAACTTTTCCCCCGCTGCAATTTCTAATAATTTACGTACGGTAATCCCTTTAAAACGAGGAGGTTGTTGGAATGTATAGCCCATTCCACTTCTAGCACGTTCTGTTACGCTTAATGCCGTTATATCTTGACCATTTAGTAATATTTGCCCCTTCGTTGGCTGAATAATCCCCATTAAAAGCTTAGCTAATGTTGATTTCCCACTTCCATTAGGTCCTGTAATGACTAAGATTTTTCCCTTTTCTATTTGTAGACTTACATCATCTAAAATGGTTCTTGTTTGTCCATTATCTTGAATTTCATAAGTCATATTCTTAATTTCAAGCATATCTATTCTCCTTACTTTTTGTCGAATTCAAAATTTATTATTTTATTATAACATATTATGTGCATTTTCCATCACTTTTTTGTAGGATAGATGCCTATTTTATGATTTAAAGCTTTTGTTATACTATTTTAATAAATATTTTCTTTTACCCTGCCAATACTTTTATATGAAAACGATGTTATTAAGAAATATGATATTGTCATTCTTTCTACAAAATAAAAAGTAAGTTAAAAGGATCTAAAATAAAAAGTAGCTTAGAAATTTTATTAAAATTTCTAAGCTACTTTTTATGAGCCTAAGCTCTATTTTCTATAATACACGTTTTGCACCAATATATGGTTTTCCTCTTGATGGGAATGCATTACCTATACAAATACCTGTTCTTTCATCATTTGCATGAATAATTTGTCCACCACCAATATAGATTGCAACGTGAGATACACGTCCGCTATAACCATAGAATAATAAATCCCCTGCCATTAAATTGTCACGACTTACATGATAACCATTGTTAGCATATTGTGCAGCTGAACTTCTATTTAAGCTTATACCAAAGTGTCTCATAACTTGAGATGTAAATCCTGAACAGTCTACACCATTTGTTAAACTATTACCACCATACACATATGGATTGCCTAGGAATTGCTTTGCATAACTTACAACAGCTTGTCCTGTCGCACTTCCTGAACTACTACTAGATGATGATGGTTTCTTATTTGAGCTACTGCTTGATGATGGCTTTTTGTTTGAACTGCTACTAGATGATGGTTTTTTATTTGAATTACTTGAATTTGTTTTATTTAATGACTGACTATTATTTGCTGCATTTTGTGCTTCTTGTGCTTCTTGTGCTGCTTGTGCTGCTTGTGCCGCTTGTTCAGCTTCAACCATAATCGCCATAGCTTCTTCTTGTGTCATTGTCATACGTCTTACTTGTGTTAATTTTTTAGTTGGTAAGTAACTTAAAAAATCTACATCACTACTATTTTTTACATAGTCTCTATGTACAAACCCTTCAAACCCTTCCTGACTTACTTTATACCAATCTCCTACACGATAAAGTACAGAAATTTCATCACCTGTTTCAAAACGTCCTATTACTTTACCATTTTCTGTAGATGGATAATCTCTTACATTAAGTCCATCATTTACATCAACTAAAGCTACAACCCTGTTTACATTAATATATTCTGCTTTAACATAAGCTCTTTCATCATTTTTTAATATAATTTTTAACCAACCATCTTGTTGGTGTACAATCTCTACTTTTTCACCTAAACCAACTTGCTTCACAATAGGTGATTCTAATTTAGCCCCTTCTCTTACATTTAATGTTTCAGTGGCTACTGTTCCATAAGCTTGTCCATAAGCCAAAGTAGGAATCATAAACATCGCACCTATAAGGGCTGCTTTTAATGCCTTAATGCCTTTCACTTTTAAGTCCTCCTCTATTCATGACAATTCGCTCTATTTCTATAAAACGCTACGTGTATATACCATTTTTTTCATTTTTTATGTATTAATTACAACTTATTAAGTATTTATTACAAAAGTATTATATGTAAAAAGTTGTTTCTTGTCAAGTTAGCCTATTTTTACAGCCTTTTTCATAGTTTCTTATCTATGAATTTTTACAAAAAAACTCTCATTCATATGTTAACCCCATCTAAAATCTTTAGATTTAAGTTCATTCATACTAATGAGAGTTTTTATTACCATCTTTATTTAACTAAGTGCTTCGTTTTGCTTTTTTATAAAATAAGCTAATTCATATCTAGAAGTTGGTGCTGTTTCATAAACACAATAAAGTGGATTAAGAATTTCTATAATCTTTTTAGCCATTGGGTGATCAAACGGTACATGTCCATCTAAAGCATTAATATGTTTTTTTAGTATAGCTAACTTTTGTTTACTATCTTTAGTGTCTTGATATTTTTTAAGTAAATGACTATGGTCGCGACTCATATAACGCTTTGGCAATGCTTTATTAAGATGTACCCCCTTAATCCACTTTCTTGTTTCCCCTAATGCTTCTATTGTCTGCTTAATATAATAATATGCTTCTTTCTCTGTGCCAATCTGATTATTCGTTAAAATAAGATGTGAAACATCTACTAAGTAGCCTTTATTTGGATACTCTATTTGTTCAATAAACCACTTTGTTAACTTAGGATCTTTATAATTAAGCCCTGGCCACCATAAGTTTTCAAACAGTAATAACGGGCCATCTTCCTCTTTTGGAAATGCCTGATTAACAAGTTCAATAGTCGCCTTCATGATTTCTTCATCTGTATAATCAAATGTATACGTAAAAGAATCTTCTGGCAGAATATGACTTACATGAAATACCATATACTTTGCTTCTAAACTCTTAGCTCTTTCATATTGCTTACGATAACTTGCTACTAAATCTTCTGGCTTCCTTCCTTTATAATAGGCATACATAGCTTCTTCCGACTCAAAAACTTCATGTAATCTTTCCTGATCCTGTCTCCAAAAGTCTAGCCACATTGGATAAAAGCTTAAATGTACGCCTGTTATAATTTCTTTTGGAATAAGGCTTAAATCGTAGTCCATTGTTAAACCTAATTCTATTCCATCCATTTTATTTTTACTAACAAAGGCTTTAATTTCTTCCCATTCATTCTCAAACAATCTAAGTTGTTTTGGTGTAGTGGAAAGATGAAATAACTTTTTCATGATTTCCCGCTTTCATTTATTTTAATTGACTTCTATCTGGTGCTACTTCACGAATAATATTTCTTAATGCTTGTAGCTGCTCCCCATTCATATTGTGTTTAGGGATAATTTGTGCACTAATTGGGTTAACATATAATCTAAAGTCGTGCTTTGTTTCAACGATTTTCATAAATACATCCCATGCTACTTCTTCGCTTGCCTCTCCTGTATCTAAGACAATGTGTTCTTTTGAAAAAGTGTAGGTTACACCATATGCAAATGCTGGTTGTTGCATTTGTGTTAGTGTGATTTTCCATACACGCCATGGAATCATTAGGAAAACTAAAAGTGGAACAATTAGTAATACAATGTGACGTGCAAAGAAAATATCTATACGCTCACCGGTTGTAAACATTTTATAAAAGAAGTAAACAAGTACCCCTAAACCGAAAGCCATCACGATACAGTTTACAATATTTTTTCTTGCAACAGATAAATTATATCTTAAGACATCCTTTACTTTAAACTTTACATCTAAGGATAATAAAGTGTTTTTTTGCTCATCCATGTTGTAATTTCCTCCTTACTCGATAATAGTGCCATTATAACATTTTTCCTTCAAATAACCAA
>JAFOHG010000111.1 GCA_017421915.1 Cellulosilyticum sp.
AAATATAAATTTTATATTGTTATTTTTCGATGAACACTTTATAATAATTTAGTCATTAACATAAATATATCAAGATTTATATAGAAAGGTTTTTATACTATTATGAAAAACTCACTTACCACTAGTAATAAGCCTAAACTAGGGCCTATTCTAAAATTTTTATTACCTTCACTATTAGGTATTTTTCTTTTTATGTTACCTATTCCTTATGGTGATTCTTTAACAATACCTATTGCTATTTTATCTTCTGGTTTACAATCCTTATTAGCAAATTATATGCTATATATTTTATTTATAGTGGTAGCACTCTCTGCTATTGGAAGTATTATCACCAAACTATGTAAACCTAAATTTATCTTAGGGAATCAATTTTTAACTTTGTTATTTAATCCATCTGGCATTTGGTTTATTTTACGTCTTATTGCATTCTTCTTTATAAGCATTATATTCCTTGTTCATAAAGGCTGGATGCCATCTACACTTTTATCATTTGCCGAAATCATTAATTCTAGTGACACAGGTGGATTAGTAGTTGGAGATTTACTCCCTATTCTTTTTTCAATCTTTTTATTTGCAGGAGTTTTTCTTCCTCTACTTTTAAATTTTGGACTATTAGAATTTATTGGTTGTTTACTTGCTAATGTTATGCGTCCTATATTCGGTTTGCCAGGACGTGCTGCTATTGACTGTATTGCCTCTTGGTTAGGCGATGGAACAATCGGTGTTCTTCTAACCAGTAGACAATATGAAGAAGGCTTTTATACTGAGCGTGAAGCAGTTGTAATTGGAACAACGTTTTCTCTTGTATCTATTACCTTCAGTTTGGTCGTTATTAATAATGTTGGATTAGGACATTTATTTGTTCCTTTTTACTTAACTGTTACGGTAGCTAGTTTAATTGCAGCTGTCATTATGCCAAAACTACCTCCACTTTCTCTAAAGAAGGATGTTTTATATGATGGTTCTTTACCTAATCTAAACGAATCTAATAATCTTAAAAAAAGTTCTTTTAAAGTAGGTTTTGATACTGCTATTGCTAAAGCTGAGTCCCAAGATTTCATTAAATGTACTGTTATTGATGGTATAAAAAACGTGTTAGATATGTGGATAGGTGTAATACCTGTTGTTCTAGCTGTTGGAACAATCGCTTTAATTTTAGCTACTTATACACCACTTTTTGAAATATTAGGTATTCCATTTATCCCATTTTTGAATTTACTTGGCATACCTGAAGCTGGTGCTGCTGCACAAACACTTGTTGCAGGTTTCGCAGATATGATTCTTCCGTCTATCTTAGCATCAAGTATTGAAAGTGAAATGACCCGTTTTATTATTGCCTGTGTATCTGTAACACAACTTATTTATTTATCAGAAGTTGGCTCATTATTATTAGGCTCTAAAATTCCAGTGAAACTCTGGGAGCTATTTATAATCTTTATTGAAAGAACACTAATTACTTTACCAATTATTGCTTTAATAGCACATATTATATTTTAAGCAAAAACTTCTAGCATTTAGCTAGAAGTTTTTATTTTTACATATGTACATTTTTCACAAATATAATCATTTTTATTGACTAAAGTCAACAAATTATGCTATTATGTTTTTTTCAATTAATTACCTTTATTAGTGTTTATTGTATTTTCAATATCCTATAAAATGTAATTAACAAGTTTAAAAGCCTTTATAAGCTTATTAAACTCAAAATATAAAATGAATACTTTAGTATTATTCAAAAAGCACTTATCTACCAACTAAAAATGGGCACATAGATTATTCCTTAATCTATGTGCCCATTTTTAATATTATTATATCTATTGATTATTAGCTGTTAGATACAACGCCTCTAATTGCATCTAAAGTTACAACAGCACCTGTTTTTAAAACATCTGTTGCATTTGCTGCACCTGTAATAACAGGAATATCTAATGCAAGGCCTACTACTGCTGCATGTGAGTTTGCACCATCTTCTTCTGTAATGATACCAGATGCTCTTCTTAATAATGGAAGCATATCATTGTTTGTTTTTGGCATAACAAGGATATCTCCTTCCATGAATTTAGTATTAGCTTCTTCAATATCTTTACATACGCAAAGGCTACCACATACAGTTTGATTTCCTACACCTACACCAGATGCTAAAATGTTTCCAATTACATCTACTTTAATCATGTTAGTTGTGCCAGTTACACCTAATGGTAATCCACTTGTAATAACAACAAGTTCACCTTTATTAACCATGCCTGTTTGTTCTGCTACTTCAAGTGCTTCTTCAAATAGCTCATCAGCATTTTGTTTTTCATCCATTAATAATGGTCTTACCCCCCACATTAAGCTCATGTGACGGTAAACACTTTCAGATGTTGTACAACCTAAAATTGGACAGCTTGGTCTAAATTTAGAAATCATTCTTGCTGTACGACCTGATTTTGTTACTGTAACGATTGCTGCAGCATTTAAGTCGTGAGCTGTTGTACAAGTAGCATGAGAAATAGCACTTGTTACGTTAGCTGATAAATCTCCACCTTTTTCTTTGAAACGTTTTACATAATCGATATCTGCTTCTGTTTTAAGCGCAATACGAACCATTGTTTGTACTGCCTCTACTGGATAAGCACCTGCTGCTGTTTCACCAGAAAGCATGATTGCACTTGTACCATCATAAATAGCATTAGCAACGTCACTAATTTCAGCTCTTGTTGCACGTGGATTTTTGATCATAGAATCAAGCATTTGTGTAGCTGTGATAACTTGTTTACCTACTGCTACAGTTTTCTTGATAATCATTTTTTGAATAGCTGGTACTTCTTCACCAGGAATTTCTACACCCATATCTCCACGAGCAACCATGATACCGTCAGATACACGGATGATTTCATCAATGTTATCTACACCTTCTTGGTTTTCGATTTTAGAGATGATTTGGATTGAGTCACATTTGTGTTCTTCTAAAATTTTTCTAATTTCAAGAACGTCATCTGCACATCTAACAAATGATGCAGCAATGAAGTCATAGCCTGTTTCAATACCGAAAATGATATCTGATCTATCTTTTTCACTTAAGTATGGCATTGAAAGACGAGTATCTGGTAAGTTAACACCTTTATTATTTGATAAAGCACCATCATTCATAATGCTACATACAATATCTGTACCATCTACGATCTCATCTACTACTAATTCAATTAAACCATCGTCTAAAAGAATACGGCTACCTGCTTTAACATCGTTTGGTAAATTTTTATAAGTTACAGAAACAATTTCTTGTGTTCCTTCAATATCTCTACTTGTTAAAGTAAATTTGTCACCTTTTGTTAATTGAATTTTACCATCTTTGAATTGGCAAACACGTACTTCTGGTCCTTTTGTATCTAATAAGGCAGCTACTGGTAAGCCTAATTCTTTTCTTAATCTGTCTACACGATCAAATGTAGCTTTATGGCTTTCATGAGTTCCATGAGAGAAGTTAAATCTTGCTACATCTAACCCTTCTAACATTAATCTTTTTAAAATACTATCATCTGCAGTTGATGGACCTAAGGTGCATACAATTTTAGTTTTTCTCATAATTTATCTTTCTAGTCTCCTTTAAGATTTGCGATGTGATATTTCACGACATTTTCGTGCCTATTATATCATATTATACTCATAATTTATATAGCTACAATATAATAATAATTAATTTTTAAGGCAATAATTGGAATTGAATTCAAAGATTTTATCCCTTAATTTTATATTTTTACTTGATTATTCTCTATTAGTTTTTACTTTATTAGTTTATTTACCCAAGTTTTTATATATTTTTAAAGTCATTTTTTTACATCTAAATAAATAAAAGCTATCGAAAAAGGATTTATTTCTAATACCCCTTTTCCAATAGCTTTTTTCTTAATCTACTCTCTTTTCCTGGTCTAATAATACTCACTAAAATTAAACTAAAAAAAATTTTTGTTGATAAATTTAGTTTCTTCATTCCTCACCACCCTTGCATTTTTCTATCCACTATATATGAATTCTATTCCTTTTTCAAGAAAATCTTTTAAATACTGTCTCATTAGTATAATATTATGCTCCTTTTGCCCATACTATCTCTGTAATTTTTACAATTATCTAGGAGGTAGCTTATGAAAGCTCATGTTGATAAAGATACTTGTATTGGATGTGGACTTTGTCCATCCATTTGTCCAGATGTTTTCATTTTAGAAGACGAAGATGGAAAAGCTAAAGCTATTGTCGATGAAGTTCCTGACGAGCTTCAAGATGATACTGAAGAAGCAGCTGCATCTTGTCCTGTAGAAGCAATTGTAGTAGAATAACCAAAAATAGAGTAGTCAATTTGGCTACTCTATTTTTGGTTATTCTATTTTTGGTTATTCTATTTTACTTTCTTTCACTTTTCTTTTTTCTTCTGTTATAACACCTTTTAAATGTAGTGCTTTTGTTTTTAGTCTTAAAGAAACACTCCTGTCCATTACAACAAATCCTACCCATTGCATAGCCTTATCATATTCTTTCATTCTTCTATAAAGATCTGCAATAATATAAGCTGTAGTAAGTTCTCCTAATTCAAAAATAGGAAAACGTTCATTTTTATATGCATTTTCAAATCCAGTTAAAGCATGTTGTAAAAAGAGTTCTTCTAAAGCTTTCTCCTTCATATCCCTATAAAGCCAAGCTAATTTAAGACAAATATAACCTTTTTCGCCATCCTTAGACTTCTTTACATAGCTATTAAGTAGTACCAATTTAAAACGTAAAACTGCATCTTTTTCTGTTAAAATAGGTGGGTAATGATATGGCTTATATCGTGAACAAATTTGTTCTTTAATCCATCTAATTTGACTTGTTGTAATCATATTAAAGTTTTTACTTAAAGCTGCATACCCACAATTTTCGCAAACGATACATTCATACAATAACGGATTAACTACATCATAATTTGCTTTTAAATCTAAATCTACAGTTAATAATCTATTTTTTCCAGAACGAATAGCCTTACTCTTAAACTCTTTACCACATACAGGACATAAATATGTTTTATCGTAAAGAACCTCTTCTATAGTCAATCTCTTCTTATTAAGTTCTCTTTCTCTATCGCTTGGCTCTTCTTTTTTAGGATAGAGTTCTACCTTATCTAAATCTTGAAAACCTATTTCTTTTAATTCCTCAAATATATTAATACCATTTTTATTCACTTTATCACTACCTATCTATAATACACAAATCTCTTATTATATTATTCTGCTAATTCGTATCTTCTGCCTTGAATTTTTCTCTCTTTTTCTTATATTTACAGGGACTTACTCCAACATATTTCTTAAATTTACTTTGAATCTTACAAGTTTAAACAAGCTAAAACTAAGCTCCATGATGTAATAAATAAAAACTACGAATTTCTGCTTCATTACCTACTAAGCTTCCTTGACAAAGCTCACTTTTTCCACCGCCTTTACCATTAAACTCAGAAGTTAAGCATTTATTGAGTGGACGTACATCCATTGATTTTGCACCTAAAGCATATTTTAGATTGCCCTCTTCACCTGTTAGCACCAATACCTTTTTATCTGTTTTTTCTACAAGCATTAAGCATAGTCTACGAAGAGCATCTCCTAGTAAATCCTTTTCATAAACGTAGATGGCTGGCTCTTCTGTTTTAAGATACTCTTCTACCTTATACTCAAAAAGTTCATTAGTCAAACTAGCTACTCTTTGTTTCATTTCTGCTAATTCCTGTTGTAACTTGGCTAAGTTACTTGTAATGACTTCTGGCTTTGCTGAAAGCATTTGAGAAACTTCTGCCATAATAGTTTGTTTTTGTTGTGCCTCTTGAAGTGCCCTTTTTCCACAAAGTACAGTAACCCTTGTGCCCCCTCTATGGCGTTCTACATTAGTACATTTAATCATACCAATTTCACCCGTCATTTTTACATGAGTTCCACAACAAGCACATGTATCATAATTTGGCACCGTAACCAATCTCACATCTCCTACCAGGTCTAATTTAGAACGATAAGGTTTCTCTTTAATTTCTTGGTCATTATAAATCGTGCAATCAATGGCTAAATTTTGATAGATTGATTCATTTGCTAAGATTTCAATCTCTTGAATTTGCTCTTTAGTTAATTCTCCATCAAAATCACATGTTGTATAATCTATGCTTAAATGAAAACCAACATTGTTATAACCATACTTGGCATTAATCAGCCCTGATAAGATATGTTCTCCACTATGTTGCTGCATAAAATCAAAGCGTCTTTCAAAATCAATCACGCCTTCTACCTCTTTACCTACTTCTAAGGCTTTATCTACCACATGATAAATCACTTCATCTTTTATAAAGACATAACTTACTTTTGCATTTCCTAATATCCCCATATCAGCAGGTTGTCCACCGCCTTCTGGATAAAAAGCGGTTTGGTCTAAAACGACTGCTATGCCTTTTTTACCTTCCTCACAACTTAAGACTTTACCTGTAAACTTTGTCATATATGCATCTTTATAATATAGTTTCTTAGTCATTTTCTTGCTCCTTCCATTTCAATAAGAATAGCTTAACGCTTTAGTCCCTAAAAATAAAGTCTATATCAAATAAAATAGACCAGTAACACTATAGCTACTGGTCTTATTTCTTATTAATCTTTACTTTAAAGGCTATTATTTCTATTGTTTTTACTTAATAGACTGCGCAATCTTAATCATTTCTTCCCTTGTTACCCCCTCATTCATAGACGTAATCGAATAAATTGCATCTTCCGTTTCCCAATGTAAACTATCATCATACATTAAACCTTTTACACCATTAATATCTACTTCTATGATTTTATCAGTAGTACCTGTTTCATATCCTGCCTCCTCACAAGCCATGCGCTGTTGCATATATATTACATTCTCTCCTGATT
>JAFOHG010000112.1 GCA_017421915.1 Cellulosilyticum sp.
GATTTAAAATAAGCCATAAAGCGCTCATATAATACCCTTTCATGGGCAGCATGTTGGTCAATAATAAAAACCTTCTCACCATATTGAATCATCCAATACGTCTTAAAAATTTGTCCAATAATACGATAGGGAAGCGGTAAGGGATTGACTTCTTCTTTTTCAGTTGGTAGCTGTTCTTTCATAGCCTCTTGCATTTGATGTGCCACCATATTTTCTTGGCGAATTTGCTCTTTTTCGCTAAGCTTTGTAACAAGGTCCTCACTATCTTTATTTTCTATTTCATAGGCATGTTCATCTAGCTTAGTAGACGCTTTATAACTTGCAGACTCTTCTAATGTCTTGACTTGTTCTGCAACACATTCTGCTCCAGTTGATGCTGCTTCATACTGTTTTGCTTCTACTATACCCTTTTGTTTTGTATCTGGCCCAAATAAACGTTCAATGGTCTGATGAGAGGGTTTATAAGGATTTACTTCTGGTAAAGCATTTTGTGAGCCATTTATTCCACCTAGTAAACTACTAGCACTTGTCTCATTATTTTCCTTTCGTGGGGTAAAGAATGTTTCCACACCAAGCTGCTCTGTTTCAATCACATGGCTTGTTTTTGTATCTCCTCTTGGTTTATCTAAATCCACATTAGGCACAAGATATTCTTGCTTTAACCCTTCAGAAACAGCATCATATACAACCCTATGAATTAAATCCACATTCTTAAAACGTACCTGTAACTTAGTAGGATGCACATTAACATCCACTAATGCAGGATCCATATTCAGATGAAGCACCACAAATGGAAATTTACCAACCATGGCTAAAGTTTTATAAGCCTCTTCTACTGCACCTTGTAAAATAGTACTTTTAATATAACGTCCATTAATAAAGAAATGTTCATAATTTCGGTTACTTCTATTTAAAGTTGGTGCACCTAATAACCCTACACATTCAATGCCATTTGTTTTATAGTAACATTTAAAAGTATTTTTGGCATACTCTTTTCCATAAATATTTAGTACACAATGTTTAAGTTCATGGTCACCGGATGTTGTAAAAACAACTTTTGTATTTTGAATATATTTAAAAGCGATTTCTGGATGGGCAAGTGCCAACTTATACATATAATCAGAAATCTTTGCAGCTTCTGAACTATTGCTATTTAAAAAGGCTTTTCGAGCAGGCACATTATAAAATAGATGACGCATAATAAAAGTCGTTCCATTTGGACAAGCCACTTCTTCTGATTCACTAATTTTTCCACCACTTACCGTCACTCGTTTACCTGTTAGTGCTTCTTTTTCTTTTGTTAAAAGCTCCACATGAGATACAGCTGCAATACTGGCTAAAGCTTCTCCTCTAAAGCCCAAGCTAGTGACTTCATATAAATCCTCTGCAATAGTAATTTTACTTGTTGCATGACGTAAAAAAGCAATCTCTACTTGGTCTTTTGGAATCCCTACGCCATTATCTGTCACACGTATTAAATCAATCCCACCATTTTTTATTTCTACCGTAATGGAACTGGCTTTGGCATCAATACTATTTTCAACAAGTTCTTTTACAACAGAAGAGGGTCTTTCAACCACTTCTCCTGCTGCAATTTTATTAATTGTATGGGTATCTAAAATCTTAATTTGATGCATCTTTTAACCTCCTTTAGGTTATCTCACTTTCTTTTGAAGCGCATAAAGGAGTTCTAAAGCTTCAAATGGTGTGGTATGCATAATATCTACTTCTTTCAACATTTGAATCACTTCATCACTTGCTGGATTTGTAAATAAATTTAATTGAGCAAATCCAGACTCATCTTGTAGCATTTTTTTCTTATTTTTAGAGGTAAGTGTTTTTTCTGTATACCCATTATGGCTTGACTCTGCCACAAGTGGCATATCAACACTTTCATGTTCTGCCTCCAAGTCTACTGCTTCTATAGATGCTTCACTGGTTTGCTCTGTGCTAATAACCGGCTCTACCACTTTCACTTCTTTTGTAATCACAATTTGTTTGTCTTTAGAATCAAGAGAGGTGAGTAGCTCTTTGGCACGTTCTAATACAACCGTTGGCACTCCAGCTAATTTAGCAACTTGAATCCCATAACTATGATCTACACTCCCTGAAACAATTTTGTGAAGGAAAATAATATCTTCTCCTACTTCTTTAACCGCTACACAATAATTTTTAAGCACTGAAATTTGTTCCTCTAAAACAGTCAGTTCATGATAGTGGGTAGCAAATAAAGTCTTTGCCCCTATTTTATCTGTAATATGCTCAATAATAGACCATGCAATACTTAATCCATCTAGGGTACTCGTTCCACGTCCAATTTCATCTAAAATCAGTAAACTCTTAGAAGTTGCATGATGTAAAATATTGGCTACTTCCATCATTTCTACCATAAACGTACTTTGCCCTGATGCAAGGTCATCAGAAGCCCCTACTCTTGTAAAAATACGGTCTACCGCTCCAATTTTGGCATATTCAGCCGGAACAAATGATCCAATCTGCGCCATGAGTACAATGAGGGCAACTTGCCTCATATAGGTAGATTTCCCCGCCATATTTGGCCCTGTTAAAAGCATCATTTGTGCATCCATGCGATTTAGAACCACATCATTAGCAATAAAACTTTGACTGCCTAACATTTTTTCAACAACCGGATGACGACCTTCTTTAATTTCTAAATCATAGTCCTTGCTTACTTCTGGCTTCACATACTGATAAGTATCTGCTACATCTGCAAATGAACAAAACATGTCTAAAATAGCAATCTGGTGGGAAACACCTAATAGACGGTGCATTTGAGCAAGTACTTTTTCTCTAATTTCAGTAAAAAGTTGATACTCTAAAGTATTGAGCTTTTCATCTGCGCCAAGTACTTCATCTTCTACTTGTTTGAGCTCTTCTGTAATATAACGCTCACAGTTTGCCAAAGTTTGTTTACGAATAAAATATTCTGGTACCAAATCTTTATAAGACTGAGTCACCTCTAAGAAATAACCAAAAACTTTATTATACTTAATTTTTAAGTTTTTAATACCTGTTTTTTCTCTTTCTTTTGCCTCAATCTCCATGAGCCAAGAAGCACCTTTTTCTTTCACTTGTCTTAAATGGTCAACGGTTTGATGATACCCATCCTTAATTAATCGACCTTCTCTAACAGATAATGGTGCATCTTCTTCAATAGCTTGTTCAATGAGCTCAAAAATATCCTTCATCTCATCCATATGATGATACAGATGACTTAGTCCATTACTTTGCATTTGACTAAGAAGTGCTTTAATAGGCGGTAACATTTTTAAAGACTGTTTTAAAGCAATTAAGTCTTTTGCATTACAAGTCCCATAAGACACTTTACTCATTAAACGCTCAATGTCATAAATATCATTTAGAGCATCCATTAAATCGGCACGAACAAGTGGCTGATTTTTAAGTTCTTCTGTGGCATCCAGTCGCTCATTAATTTCTTCTACATGAATTAATGGCTGCTCAATACACTTACGAATATAACGAGACCCCATTGCTGTTTTAGTGTGGTCTAATACCCATAAAAGCGAACCTTTTCTTCTTTTTTCACGTAGAGTTTCTGTAAGCTCTAAATTACGTCTTGTAGCTATATCTAAGAGCATATAAGCATCTACATTATATAAAGTGACATGCATTAAATGGGATAAATCTGTTTTTTGCGTTTCTTGTAAATAGGCTAATAAACTTGAAGTTGCTAATGTATCTACGCGTCCATTTGTAAGGCCCATTCCACCTAAGTTTAATAAATGAAAATGTTTAAGGAGCATTTGTTCGCCTAAAGTTGGATCTAATGTAGAAGGCTCTGTCATTTCTGCTAAACAACGTAAGCGGTCTTTTAAGAAGCTACGTACTTCTTCATCTTCATACGCAGCCTTTTCTAATAAACATTCTACTGGTGCAAATTTAGCAAGCTCATCTAAAAGCTTACGTTTACTTTGCTCACCTGTAATATACGTACTAAGCCATTCCCCAGTCGTAACATCACAAATACTTAGTCCATATTCCAGTCCATTTTGAACAATACTTGCAATATAGTTATTCTTACCTTCTTTTACCGTTGCACCTTCTAAAATAGTTCCTGGTGTAACAATACGTACAACATCTCGTTTTACTAAGCCTTTTGTGGTTTTAGGATCTTCTACCTGTTCACATACAGCTACTTTATAACCCTTCTCCACTAAACGTGCAATATAATTATCTGCGGCATGAAAAGGAACCCCACACATAGGGGCTCTCTCTTCTAATCCACAATCTTTACCTGTTAAAGTAATTTCTAGTTCTCTTGAACAAGTTTTGGCATCTTCAAAAAACATTTCATAGAAGTCACCAAGTCTAAAAAATAAAATACAATCAGGATTTTCTTCCTTGATGGTAAGATATTGTGCCATCATTGGAGTTACTTTATCTTTGATCATTTATTTCGCCAACTCTCCAATTAAATAGTGAGATTTACTTTCTACAATGTTTACCATAACATATGTGCCTAAAAGTTCTTTTGGTGCTGGTAAGTTTACTAAAATACCTGTATCTGTACGACCACTTAAAATATCATGGTTATTTTTACTTACTTCTTCTAAAAGAACTTCTACAGTTTGTCCTACATAAGCTTTTAAAGCCTCAGCACCTTGTGTATTTACAAGCTCAACTAAACGGTTGAAACGTGCTTTAGCTACTTCTTCTGTAATTTGATTTTCCATAGTTGCAGCTGGTGTACCTGTACGTTTAGAATAAATGAAAGTAAAGGCACTTGTATAGCCCACTTCCCTTACAACATCCATTGTATCTTCAAAATCTTCTTCTGTTTCACCTGGGAAACCAACGATAATATCTGTTGTTAAAGCGATATTTGGCATTGCTGTTTTAATTTTACGCGCTAATTCTAAGTAGCTTTCTTTTGTATAATGACGGTTCATCTTTTTAAGAACGGCACTACTTCCTGATTGGAATGGTAAGTGAAGACTCTTACAAATCTTATCACTACTTGCCATAACTTCAATTAACTCATCGCTTAAGTCTTTTGGATGTGAAGTCATAAAACGAATACGTTTAAGCCCTTCAATTTCAGCAATTTGTTTAAGTAATGCTGCAAAAGTCATCGGTGTATCAAGATTTTTACCATATGAGTTTACATTTTGACCAAGAAGCATGATTTCTGTTACACCATCAGCTACTAAGTTTTTAATTTCATGAATAATATCTTCCGCTTGACGACTACGTTCTCTACCTCTTACATAAGGTACAATACAATAAGTACAGAAGTTATTACATCCATACATAATATTCACACATGCTTTAAAATCAAATTTTCTAGCATCTGGAAGGTCTTCTACAATATCTTGATAAGAATCCCAAATATCAATGATGTTTTCGTTAGTTTCTAAACGTGTTTGTAATAACTCTGGTAATTTATAAATGTTATAAGTTCCAAAGATAATATCTACAAATTTATAGTTTTTCTTTAATGTATCAATAACAACATCTTGTTGCATCATACAACCACATAGTGCAATGATTAAATTTGGATTATGTCTTTTCTTTCCTTTAAGTGCACCTAAACGACCATAAATTTTAAGTTCAGCGTTTTCACGTACACAACAAGTATTATAAAGAATAAAATCTGCTTCATCTTCATTATTTGTTTCTGTATAACCAATTTCTTCTAACATCCCTTTGATTTTTTCTGAATCACGGGCATTCATTTGGCATCCAAATGTACTTAAACAGAATTTAAGGCCTTTCCCTTTAATTCTTTGTGCCAATATATTAATAATCTCACTTTGGCGTTTTGCCTCCTGAGTCGATACTTCAATTACTTTTCTTTCGCTCATGATATGTCCTCCTTGTTTTAAGCATTCTTTATTATTTTACATGAATAGACTTTTCTTTTCAATGGATAGCCCCTCATGATTAAAAAAAACAAATATTACCACATTTTTTTATTTTTAACATGGTTATACTACTATAAAAAGGAGTGATATAGAGTGGCAAAAGATAGTCAAATCGATCCAAAAGAAGTACGTATGAAAAAATGTAATTACCAAACCCCACTTACTTCTGAAGAAGCTAAAAATCATAATCGTACTAGCAAAAAACATTCTATTAAAAGTGAAGGATATGGCAATCATTAATAATGATTGCCATATCCTTCGCTTTTACCTCCTTTGATTATACTTAGCATATTCTCACTTATTTTTAATTCATATTTTAAACTTCTTAATATCCTCTTCCCATGCTCACTAATAATTGCTCTTCTTGATACTGTCCATCTTTAACTTGACCAATAGCCTGATAACCTAAATGATGCAGTTTTTGAATGAAAGCTTTTCTATTATCAGATGTCATTTCACCTATTTCTAGATAACTGCCTATTAAGCACCTATAATATCTAGGACTACTTTTCTTTAAAGTCCTAATGACTTCTTGTACACTACATATCATGGGCTCTATACTAATATGATTATCACTGTTTAAATCTATTTGAATTTTAAATAGCCCATCATCTTTTTCTATTTGCTTTAAATGTGTTCCTTTTAGTACATCTTCTGTTCTTTTATAAATAAGTTGTATGGGTGTTCTTATAATTATAGAATTATTTTGCATACAATATAACTCTATAAGAAGGCTATTTTGAGGTAAAAGTTTAAAATCCCCAATCTCACTATACCCTAAATATAAACTAGGCTGCTTTCCAAAGCATATAATAGTTTGCTCTTTTTTCTCTAGCTTTTGACTTTGCTCACGCATTGCTAAAGTTAAATCAATCATTTGATTATATCGATCCACTAGTAAGCTCAGCCTAGTACTATGGTAGTTTAATACTCTTTTTTTCAGTTCATAGACTGCCTCACATCCATAATGTAAATAGGGACAAGGACCGTTAATAGGTTGCTTCATTTCTTTATTTTCCGTTTCTTGCCAACTAAATACATCATAAAAACGTAATGGTTGACTCATTATAGACTCATATTGTCGTGCAGATAAACATTTTTCAAGTGCCTTTATTTCTTCTTGTATAAAGTCATATTGATTTTTCTTTTCTAAAATTCTTAAATCTAATGTATCAATCACTTCTTTTAAACAAGTACCTGACTTCTTTTTTCGATAACAATTAAAGTGACCTCTCATGATCTCCCCCATCCTCTTTCCCTTTTATACACCCTATTTGAGACACTTATAAAATATGCTACTCATTATTGCTCATATAAAAAGGAAAAGGATTATCAAGCGTATCACACGGCTTGATAATCCTTTTCCTTTATTAAACAATCATTCTTCTAATCACTTGTAAAGGTGTGCTCCCCGATAACTGAATAGGACTAATAATAATCCCTGTTTCCGGTGTACTAGAATGAATCATTTGATGATCCCCCACATAAATACCTACATGTGTAATGTCCTCTAAGTTACTTCCAAAAAACAATAAATCACCTTTTTGTAAGTCTTCATATTGAACAATCATGCCAGTTTTACTTTGTGCTTTAGATGTACGTGGTACATTAATGTCGAATGCTTTGAAAACTTGTTGAACAAATCCTGAACAGTCAACACCTATATTTAGGTCATTTCCTCCATATACATATGGATTTCCAAGAAATAACATGGCATAGTCAACGATAGCTGAACCTGCTTGTGCATTAATAGGTTCTAACATTAAGTCTTCTACTAGTTGTTGGCTTTGCATCACATAGTAATTTGTCTCACTTAATCTTAATGTATCTATGGTATTGGCTGTTAAAGAAATGGGTTGTAAAACACTTCCACCTACCATTATCCCCAAAAATATGTACTTTTTCATATGAGACTCCTTGCTGTTTATTTTTCGATATTTTTCTTATATATGCGTTTATTATAGTTTACTTTACAAATATTGTCAAACTTCATTTTTATCAATCGCTTCTTATGAGAAAGACTATTCATATTCTAAAATCTATATCATTCTAAACTATTCGCGAAACAAAATTAATTTTATTTTCAGAAATAACCAACTAAAAAAGTAACCAGTTATCATAACTGGTTACTTTTTTATTATATTCTATTAACCTTACACTTTTCTATAGAAAATGCCCCCTAGTAGTATTTTCTATCTTTAGCTCATTTATTAGTCAGCTGTATACCCTTCCTTATATAACTCTAGGAAGTCATAAGACTTTTCACTATTATGATAACCAATAATCGTTTCTAAGTTCACATCATGTACGCTTTTAAAGATATTAATATCAATATATGGGTTGATTTGTCTAAATTTCTTAATTAAGTCTTTCATCTCTTGACGTTTAGAGCCACCACCTTGTCCACTTACACTACAGTGTTCAGTTAAGCGACAAGCACATTGAATAAATCGTAAATCGTTATAACGTCCCCAAGCAATAATATCTTCTTCTTTAACAAGATACATTGGACGAATGAGTTCCATTCCCTCATAATTTGTACTGTGTAATTTAGGCATCATCGTTTTGATTTGACCACTATAGAGCATACTCATTAAAATGGTTTCAATGGCATCATCAAAATGATGCCCTAGTGCAATCTTATTACATCCAAGCGCTTGCGCTTCTTTATATAAGTATCCTCTTCTCATACGTGCACATAAATAACAAGGTGTATCCTCTACATCTGCTACGACATCAAAAATAGGCGATTCAAATACTGTAATCGGAATATTTAACTCCTCTGCTGTTTCCTCAATGACTTGTCTATTATAAGGATTATACCCTGGATCCATTACTAGGAACACAAGCTCAAATTTTACAAGCCAGTGACGTTGTAGTTCTTGCATACACTTAGCCAAAAGCATTGAATCTTTTCCACCTGAAATGCAAACAGCAATCTTATCCCCTTCTTGAATCATATCATAATCATTAATGCCTTTAATAAAGCGTTTCCAAATTTGTTTTTTATACTTTTTAATAATACTTTTTTCTACTTCTTTATACTTTGGTACTTGTTTTTCCATTTTCATATCCTCTTTATTTCATTTCCTCATAGCATGCTTTAAAAGCTTCTACAAATGTATTGACTTCATCTTGCGTTGTTAAATGACTTAAGCTTATTCTTAAAGTCGATAAAGCCCTTTTTCGATCATTAGATAGTGCTAACACTGGTCTAGATGGTGTATTAGGTGTTACACATGCTGATTTTGTCGAAATATAAATTTCCTTTTCCTCTAACTTCTGTTGCATTATAGAAGCCTTCATTCCTTTTAAACTGATATTTAAAATATAAGGGCTAGCCACTTTTTCATCACTATTAATCAGAATTTCAGGATAAGGGGTTAATGCCTCACGTATTTGCTTATTAAGGCTACTTACTTTTTCATAAGCTGCATTTTGCCCACTAAGCGCTAATTCTAAAGCTTTCTTCATAGAAGCAATCAGTGCTAAGGTTGGGGTTCCACTTCTAAAAGCTGTTGTACTTAATCCCCCATGAATGACCGGTGTTAAATAAATCTTTTCTTTTTTGACTAAAGCCCCTATTCCATGAATACCATAAAGCTTATGTGCAGTAAATGTCATTAAATCTATACAATCTAAATTCACATCTACTTTACCAATGGCTTGTGTGGCATCCACATGTAATAAACAATTTGGCGCAGCCTTTAAGACCTCTTTAATAGCCTTCAAGTCTTGTATAATCCCTAATTCACTATCTACCGCTGCAAAAGATGCCAAAATGGTGTCTGCACGTAAAAGCTCCTTTAAATGCTCTAAATCAATTTGCCCATTTGGTAAAATTCTTACAAAGTCCACTTCAAACCCTTTTTCTTGTAAATAACTTAGTGGACCTGTAATAGAAGAATGCTCCAGGTAAGATGTAATAATATGTTTACCTTTTCTACCATATTGTTCTGCTACACCTTTTATCGCTAAGTTATTAGCTTCTGTTGCACCTGATGTATAAATCAACTCTTCTGGCTTAATATTTAAAAGTTCTGCAATCTCTTTTGTAGTTTGCTCAATATATGCTTTAGCAACTCTTCCTAGTGCATGATTAGCGTTAGGATTTGCAAAATATTTTATACTTACTTCATTAAATGTTTTTAAAACTTCTTGGCATACAGGCGTATCTGCTGCATAGTCTAAATAAATCATCATAACTTTCCTTTCCTGCCCATATCTATTCATTTTATCATAAGATGAATGAATGCTAAAGTCAACTCTTCCTACCTTCCCCAAATCCCTTTACTAATCGTTGAATTAATTCTTATTCAAAATACAAATTTTATAAATTAGTTTGAATGTTAAATCTTTTTTTGTTAGAATAGTTAAAGTTTTTAAATTATATTTTCTAAGAAAGGATTATCTCATGAAAAAACAATTATGGACTATATTATTACTTAGTCAATCCATATTAGCAATAGGTTGTGGTCATTCAAATATCAGTAATGAAGCCACTATTCATTCTTCTCCAGAAACTACAACAGTCCTACCACAGACTTCAACTGATACCTCATTTAAAAACACCTCAGGCGACAAATCCGTTAATCTTACTACTGGAACTTTTTTAGTAGGACAAGATATTTCAACTGGTAAATACATTTTTACTGGAAACGGCACTGTATCTATTTGGAATGGCGAAATAGCGGTTATTAATGAAATCATAGATTCTTCAACTCAATCTGCAATTACAAGTGTTACAACAGATTTATATGATGGACAAAAAATAGAGGTCACAAGCCCTACTAGCTTAACACTAACACCTGTTCAAACTACTACCTTCCAAACATTTTTAAGTACGGGTAATTGGATAGTTGGTATAGATATTGAACCTGGTCAGTATGTATGTGAACCTGTTAACAATGAAGGTTTACTTGAGGGAAAAGGAAATTTACTTATATACGATAATAAAGTGCTATTAGTCAATAAAAAGATAGATGCTACTGGCAACGATGGGGTAAAATCTTTTATGGCTGACCTAAAAGAAGGTCAAACTATTAGTATATGTAATATACCAAGCTTAAAGTTTACAGAAAGCTAGACTTTACATATTTTTTTAAAATAGCACAAAACAAATACACCTTATCTTTAAGAAAAATACTTAAAGATAAGGTGTATTTGTATTCAATAAACCTACCGATAAAAAAATTACATTTTTTCGTGGAATGTACGGCTAAGAACGTCTAATTGTTGTTCTCTTGTAAGTTTAATGAAGTTTACAGCGTATCCTGATACACGAATTGTAAGTTGTGGATATTTTTCTGGGTGATCCATTGCATCAAGTAATACTTCTTTATTAAGAACGTTTACGTTGATATGTTGACCTGTTTGTCCAAAGTATCCATCTAAGATACCAACCATGTTTTGAATGCGGTCTTCTTCATTGTTACCAAGTGTTGATGGTACTAATGAGAATGTATATGAAATACCATCGTTTGCATGTTCGAATGGAAGTTTAGCAACTGATGCACATGCTGCAAGAACCCCTTTAGTTTCTCTACCGTTCATTGGGTTAGCACCTGGAGAGAATGGTACACCAGCTTTACGTCCGTCTGGAGTAGCTCCTGTTTTCTTACCATATACTACGTTTGATGTAATTGTAAGAACAGATTGTGTATAGATTGAATCTCTATATGGTGTGTGCTTTCTGATTTCTTGCATGAAATCTTCAACTAATGATACAGCAATTGAGTCTGCTCTATCATCATTGTTTCCGTATGCTGGGTATTCCCCTTCAATGATGAAGTCTACTGCAAGACCTTCTTCGTTTCTTACTGGTTTAACTTTAGCGTGTTTAATAGCTGATAATGAGTCAGCTGCTACAGCAAGACCAGCAATACCACAAGCCATTGTACGAACGATATCTGTGTCATGAAGAGCCATTTCGATTCTTTCATAAGCATATTTATCATGCATGTAGTGAATGATATTTAAAGCATCTGTATAAGTTTTAGCAACCCATGCTTTAGTGATATTGTAGTTAGCCATTACTTTATCGTAATCTAATACTTCATCATTCATTGGTTCGATACCTGGAACAACTTTGATACCAGTTTTTTCATCTACCCCACCATTGATTGCGTAAAGTACAGCTTTAGCAAGGTTAGCACGAGCGCCAAAGAATTGCATTTGTTTACCAATTCTCATTGGAGATACACAACAAGCGATACCGTAGTCATCACCAAATTGTGGTCTCATAAGGTCATCACTTTCATATTGGATAGCTGATGTATCGATAGATACTTTCGCACAGAAGTTTTTGTAACCTTGTGGGAATTTTTCA
>JAFOHG010000113.1 GCA_017421915.1 Cellulosilyticum sp.
AAAAAGTTCTCCATCTTTAATAAATAAAACACGCTTTGCATAACTTGCTGCTTTGCTACTATGGGTTACCATAACAATCGTTTGACCTTCTTTATTAATTTCCTCAAATAAATCTAAAAGCTGCTTAGATGCTTTAGAATCCAATGCACCTGTTGGTTCATCTGCCAAGATAATTTTAGGCTCTGTAATTAATGCTCTTGCCACAGCCGCCCTTTGTTTTTGCCCCCCTGAAACCTCATAAGGAAATTTTTCTATTAAAGTTTCTATCCCAAGTCTTCTTATAAGTGGCTTTAAACGTTGCTGCATAATTTCATAAGGTATCCCTTGTAATACTAGTGGTAATAGAATATTATCCTTAAGTGAAAAAGTATCTAGTAAATTAAAATCTTGAAACACAAATCCTAGATGATCTCGTCTAAATGCACATTTTTCACTAGGTTTAATTTTAGCAAAAGGATGATTCTCTAATAAGATTTCTCCTCCTGTAGGACTATCTAATGTAGCTAACAAATTAAGTAATGTTGTTTTACCTGAACCAGACTCCCCCATAATTGCTACATATTCCCCCTTCTCTACTGAGAAGCTAATATCCTTTAATGCCTGAACTTGATTGCCTCCAAAACGTGTCGTGTAAACTTTATTCAAATGATTAACCTCTAATAATGCCATGTTCTATACTCCCTTTCCCTATCTATTTCATTTTTTATAGACTCCACTCATGCCTTCTAAAGTTAAATGATTAACTTAAACTCATTATAAGAAAAAAAGAAATGCCTTACTACATGATGTAGCTTACATTTCTTGTTTATACCTTTCATTTTCGTAAGATTAATCAATTTTATATATAATTACTGCTATTTTAATCCACCACATATAAAAAGGCGTATTGAGAAATTCCCTACTTATTTCTCAATACGCCTTTTTAGTTAAATAATATCCTAATTTTATCGACGATAAAATTTCTTAATCATAATTGAAATCATAAAGAATGCTACCCCAGTTAATACAATGGTTCCACCTGGTTTAAGCCCTACATAATAAGCTAAACATAAACCTACAATCATAAAGCATACACCAAATAAAGCTGAAAAAACAACCGTTTGTCTATAACTTTTTGCCCACTGCATTGCACATGCTACAGGTACGACCATCATAGCTGATACAATAAGTGAACCAACTGTTCTTGCTGCAATCGCTACTGTAATAGCAATTAAAATAGTAAAAATACTATTTACAAGCCCTACTGGCACACCTGCTAGCTCTGCACCCTTTTCATTAAAACTCATAAAAAATAGTTCTTTATACAGTAAAATAAAGGCTAATAAAACAATCAGTCCAATTCCAATCACTAAATACAGCTCAAAATCACTAATAGCTACAATACTTCCAAATAAAAAGCTATTAAAGTTGGCTGTATTTTTCACAAAGCCAGATAAAACACCTGCAATCCCTATTCCCGTAGACATAATAATTGCAATTGCTATTTCTGCATGTTGTGGTATTTTTTTACGAATGATTTCAATACCAAATGCTGCAACAATACAGCTTATCATTGCACCTAATACTGGATTAATCCCTAAAAGCAATCCAATCGTAACACCTGCTAAAGAGCTATGAGATAAAGCATCTCCCATCATTGAAAGGCGTTTTAATACAACGGTTACACCAATGCAAGGAATAATAATAGCTAAAATAATCCCTACAATAAACGCCCTCCTCATAAATGCATATTGAAAAATTTCCATCTAACTATGCCTCCAAGACTTGTTTTTCTTGTAAATAAATTTGTCGATTAACATATTCTAAACTTTTTTGCATTTCATGAGTTACCATAATAATAGTCATTTGCTTTTCCTGATTTAATTTCTTAAGTAATTCATAAAATGCCGTAATAGCTTCTTGGTCAACTCCTGTTGTTGGTTCATCTAAAATAATAAGTTCTGGCTCACTTACTAAAACATGCGCTAGCATTACACGTTGTTGTTGTCCACCTGAAAGCTGATAAATTAATTTTTTTTCATAACCGGCCATCCCAACTGCTTCAAGAGCTGCTCTTGCCTTTTCCTTATGCTTTTTAGTAGGAAAGCGCAAAAAGCCAATTTGAGAAAATAAATTAGCTTTTACGATTTCTTCACAAGTGGCAGGAAATTGTTGATGTTTCTTCAAAACTTGTTGACTCAAATAGCCTACCTTCTGCCATTTATTAAATTGCTTCATAGGTTCACCAAGTATCTCAATTTCTCCTTGTTTTGGAGAAAGAATCCCTAAAATAAGCTTTAATAATGTACTTTTACCTGCACCATTCACACCAGTAATGGCTACAAAATCTCCCTTTTTAATTGAAAGATTCACATTTTCTAAGATGCTTTTATCTTCATAACTAAAACTTAATTGCTTTAAGCTTAATATTTCATTCATCTTCAATCCATCCTTATCTACTTAAGGCTTTTTTTAATGCTTCTAGATTTTGTGCCATCACACTTAAGTAATCTTCTCCTGCTGCAATTTGTTCTTCTGTTAATCCTTCTACTGGATTAAGCACCATTGTTTGAGCACCAATTTCTTTGGCAATGGTTTCAGCTACTTTAGGACTTACAAGTTCTTCAAAGAAAATGACTTTAATCTCATGTTCTTTGGCAAACTCAATAATCTCTGTCATACGTTCTGGATCTGGCTCTGAGTCTGCATTCATTCCTTCAATTCCTACTTGTGTTAAATCATAATCATGACATAAGTAACCAAAGGCTTCATGTGCCACAATAATTTCTCTATTTTCAAATTGACTTAATGTATCTGTAAAAGTCTTATCGAGTGCATCAAATTGTGTAGCATAATGATTATAATTTGCTTCATAATAATCTTTATTCTCAGGATCTGCTTCTACTAAAGCATCCTTAATATTTTCCATCTCAATTTTTGCATTACGAATACTTGTCCATACATGAGGATCTACACTATCAGTATGCTCTTCGTCATGATTATGCTCTTCACCATGAGCATGTTCTTCTTCATGAGTGTGTTCTTCTTCATGATCATGCGTATGTCCCTCTATAAAATCAACACCTTGAGATGCTTCTACTACTAATAAATCCTCATTTTCTAAAGTAGATAAAACTTTATCTACCCAGCTTTCCATTCCTACACCATTATAAATAAAAACATCTGCTTCCTCTAAAGCCGCCATATTTCTTGCAGAAGGCTCATAATCATGTGGTTCTACTCCTGTTGGTACAAGATTAACCACATCAACCTTATCCCCTCCTACCTTTGTTGCAAAATCATATAGTGGATAAAAGCTTGTATAAACTTGTAATTTTCCTTCATGGTCTACCACTTGATTTGCCTTGCTTCCACATCCTGTCATAACTGTTACTGTCATAGTCATCGCTAATGTTATACTTGCTATTTTCCTCATTGTATACCCCTTCAAAGTAATTTTCTTCTTTTTTTATTATCTATCATCTCTTGTTTTATAAGTAATTCTCATACGATCTATTTTCTAATGTTTAGTTTTTCAAAAATTCAAATGCAAATTTTTTGCATTTGAAAACATTTTGCATTTATTATAGAGGTTTTTTATTACTTTTGTCAACTGCTTACTATATACTCATCTACTTTATCAACTACTCTACGATATAAAAAAACTTCCTTGGACTATTTATCTCCAAAGAAGTTTTTTATACTTTATCTCATTAACTTATAATCAATCATTGAAAAATAAAAAAGTAGATATCATCACCTATTTATCATGGTATCTACACTTTTTATTGAGCCTTAGTCTTCTAAATCTTTACCTGTAAAGGCTAATGGTATTAATTCCCCTAATGTATACTCTAAATAATCATCATAATCTTTTGCTATAATAACTTTAAAACTTTCTAAATCACAAAACTCAGCCATAACTTGACGACAAACTGCACATGGTGCACAATAATTTCCCTTACCTACTTCTGTACCTGATTTATGTCCTACAATTGCAATTGCTACAAAATCTTTTTGTCCTTCTGAAATTGCTTTAAAGAAGGCAGTTCTTTCAGCACAGTTTGTTGGGGTATAGGCAGCATTTTCAATATTACATCCAGTATAAATTGTTCCATCAGCACATAATAATGCTGCGCCTACATTAAATTTTGAATAAGGTGCATAAGAAAATTTTTGTGCTTCATATGCTTTTTCTATTAATAATTTTTGATTGATCATAAGTCATCTCCTACTTACTTGAAATATATTTAAAATAAAATTCTATTTGTGAGGGAAAATCATTTTATCATAAAGTGATTTTATTGTAAATAGTCCTTGTTATTTTTTCCATATTTGCCCTTATTATCTGGTTTATATATACAGTATTTCCTGTAATTTGTTTTTTAATCCTTCTCATAAGTTTCTTGCATCTCAAATCCAATATAAACACTTGTTCCTTCTCCTATATTAGATTTAACCTCTAAACTATGTGAAAGTTTATTTATTACTCTTTTACATAAATAAAGTCCTATTCCTGTAGATTTCTTATCCATTCTTCCATTATATCCAGTAAAACCTCTTTCAAAAATACGTGGTAAATCTTCACTTCGAATACCAATTCCCGTATCTGAAATACATAATGTATGGTCATCCTTCATTTTAATTGAAATATTCCCTGTATAAGTATACTTAATACTATTGGATATAATTTGTTCTATAACAAACTGGAGCCATTTTTCATCCGTAATGACTTCTACATCAAAATTTTCTACATTAATAGCCAACTCTTTTCCTATAAAAATTACCCCATACTTTTTAAGTGCATTAGCTACAATATCATATAGTCTATATGATTTTAAGCTTAAATCTTGTGACATAGTTTCTAGTCTCAAGTATTGAAGTGCCATGTGAGCATATTGCTCAATTTTAAAAAGCTCTCCTTCCAAAAGTAGTGCTTCTTTCCTTTTATACATAGGTTTATTGTCTTGATTTTGTATTAAAACTCTTATTGCTGCTATTGGCGTTTTTATTTGATGTGTCCATAAAGTATAGTAATCATTTGCTTCTTGTTGTTGTCTTTCTATATTTCTCTTAACTAAAGATAAATCTTCATAAAGAGCCTCTATAATCTCAATATAACTTTTTTCAATCAACTCTGTAGACGCTGGTAAAAACTCTAAATTATAACTTTTATTATAATATGTATTTAAAAGTGCATAATATTTCTTTATGTATTTCCTAAAATCTAAAATTGCTATGATACTTCCTATAAATGCCCCTAAAAAAGTACTATATAATACAGCAGATAAATCTATATGCTTAAGTGCTGCTACCATAATATAATTTACCATTAAAAGTAAAATTAGACCTATATAACTTCCTCTCTTTTTTAACCATGCTCTAATGAGACTTGATATGGATTGCTTCTGCATCTTAATCCTCCAATAAATAGCCCTGTCCTTTTTTTGTTGTAATAAATCGACTAACACCTATCTCTTCTAATTTTTTTCTTAATCTAGTCATATTCACCGCAAGGGTATTATCGTCTATAAAGCACGTATCATCCCATAAGCGCCTTATAATTTCCTCTCTAGAAACCACCCTTCCTCTATACTCAAACAAAATCTCTAATATACGAAATTCATTTTTAGTGAGCTCTACCTTTTCTTCTTTAAACTGAAGACTTGAATTCATTAAGTTTAAAATAACTCCTTTATGCTCTAAAAGATTAGTTTGTGCCTTAAACTCATAAGTTCTTCTTAACATAGCTTGTACTTTTGCTAATAATACTTGAAGGTCAAAAGGCTTAGTTATAAAATCATCGCCGCCCATATTCATTGCCATGACTATATTCATATTATCAGTTGCTGAAGAAAGAAAAATAATAGGTACCTTAGAAAGGTTACGAATTTCCATGCACCAATGATATCCATTAAAGAATGGAAGACCGATATCCATTAGCACAAGCTGCGGTTCAAACTGAGTGAATTGACTGATCACATTTGTAAAATCTACTACCTTTTCTACTTCATATCCCCATTTTTTTAGATACTCTTGCATCTGTTTACTAATAATCCTATCATCTTCTACTATAAGAATTTTATACATATATATTCCCTCATTTTTAAATTTTATCCATCATTTGCTTTACATTTTTCAGCTTAAATAATGCCTTATATTTGTCCTCTTATTCATATACCCCTTAATTA
>JAFOHG010000114.1 GCA_017421915.1 Cellulosilyticum sp.
AGTTGCATGCAATTAGAACGTGAATCAATGATTTCAATTTTAGCATTAGGATATTTTTCTAAAAGCTCTTGTTTAATAGAGCAAGCACTAGCGTACGTACCACTCATATCAGAAGAAATAAACAGACCTACAAGATCATTTCCTTCAGCAAGTATTTTTTCAAAAGTTGAATACATTTCATGAGGAGAAGGCTGAGAAGAAGAGGGAATCTCCTTTGAGTGTGCTAATTCTGTATAAAAAGTCTCATTTTTTAAATCAACTTCACGTATATTTTTTTCGTTTAAGAACACACTTAATGAAACAATAGAAATATCATATTGTGTACGTAAAGACTCAGGAATATAAGAAGTACTGTCAGTTACAATTTTTATCATAGTAAAATCTCCTTTAAATATTTAAGTCATGCCTATGAGTTGAAATTACTCTAAACAATTATATTAAATCATTGCCAAATGTATTTAGTATGTAAACAATAAAAAAGATTATGATAAAAATAAATGAAAAGCGAACAAAAAACAACAAATACACATATATTCCAATATTTTTTTACATAAATAACTAGTCTTTTAGAGAAGGCTATGATATGATGAAAGATAGTGGCAATGAGCTGAAATAATTTGTTTGTTAAAATGGAGGATACAATGGAGAATATAATGATCATAGGAATAGCTGGAGGAACAGGCTCAGGAAAGACAACCTTAACACAACGCATTAAAGAAGCTTTTCATGATAATGTTGTTGTATTATCTCGTGACTATTATTATAAATCAAACTCAAATTTGTCTTTTGAAGAGCGTACAAAATTAAATTATGATCATCCAAATGCTTTTGATACAGATTTATTAGTTGAGCATATGCAAGCCTTAAGAGAAGGAAAAACAATCCATCATCCTGTTTATTCTTTTGTTGAGCATACAAGACTTGAAGAAACAGTAGAAGTTAAACCAGCTAAAGTAATTATTTTAGAAGGAATTTTAATTTTTGAAAATAAAGAGCTTTGTGATTTAATGGATATTAAAGTATTTGTGGATACAGATGCAGACTTACGTTTAATTAGAAGATTATTAAGAGATGTTAAAGAACGTGGTAGAGATTTAGACTCAGTTGTGAATCAATATATTGGTACAGTAAAACCAATGCATGAAGAGTTTGTAGACCCAAGTAAAAAAAGAGCGGATATTATTATTCCAGAAGGTGGATTTAATTCAGTAGCCCTATCTATGTTATTAGAACAAGTAAGGAATTTTATTACTGAAAACTAAAAAACTTAATAACAGGAAAATAAAAAGGAGCTCCTGCAATAAGCAGGGCTTCTTTTTTTGATGAAAAAAATAAAAATGAGTTATAATAAGAGATAGTTAGTCTATAGCAAATAAAGTAAAAAAGGTCAAAAAAGTGTTTATTAATAAAGATAAAACCGAACATAAGTTTGAAAAAGTCGATAAGGGGTGTTATAATCAGTTATAGTTTATCAAAGAATAGAGAAGGGGAAACGTATGAGAGATAATAAAATTGTCATTAAAGGTGCAAAAGAGCATAACCTAAAGAATATTGACTTAGAATTAGAACGTGACCAGTTAGTTGTTTTTACAGGCCTAAGTGGTTCTGGGAAATCTTCATTAGCTTTTGATACGATTTATGCAGAGGGACAAAGACGTTATGTAGAATCACTATCTGCTTATGCAAGACAGTTTTTAGGACAAATGGACAAACCAGAAGTAGAAAGTATTTCGGGACTATCACCTGCTATTTCAATAGATCAAAAGACAACGAGTAAAAATCCACGTTCTACAGTAGGAACGGTAACAGAAATCTATGATTATTTACGTTTATTATTTGCACGTGTTGGGATTCCACATTGCCCTAAATGTGGGAAGGAAATAAAAAAACAAACAATAGATCAAATGGTAGATACTTTAATGCAGCTAGAAGAACGTACCAAAATTCAGCTATTAGCGCCGGTGGTAAGAGCTAGAAAAGGGATGCATGAGAAAGTATTAGAAAACGCTCAAAAAAATGGGTATGTAAGAGCACGTATTGATGGTGAGATGTATGATTTAACAGAAGAAACTGTTACACTAGAAAAAAATAAAAAACATACTATTGAAATTGTGGTGGATAGACTAGTTATTAAGCCAGGTATTGAAAAAAGGTTAACAGATTCAATAGAAACTGTTATGCAGTTATCAGATGGGTTAATGTTAGTAGATGTAGTAGGGCAAGATGAGATGCGATTTAGTGAGAGTCTTTCTTGTCCAGATTGTAATATTAGTGTAGAAGAATTAGAACCACGTTCGTTTTCATTTAATAATCCACAGGGAGCATGTCCAGCATGTACAGGGTTAGGAGAGCATTTAGAAGTAGATCCAGAACTCGTTATTCCGGTGCCAACTTTAACTTTACGTGAAGGAGCGATTGCGGTACCAGGTTGGGGTTCTATTGGAAATTCAGAAAGCTATGCTTATGCACTTTTCTCGGCTTTAATGGAAAAATATGATTTTGATTTAGATACACCATTTAATGAGCTTCCAGAGAAAATTCAAAATATGATTTTATATGGAACAGGAAAGGAAACTGTATCTTTTACCTTTACAGGAATGTATGGTACTAAAAATTATGACTATGCTTTCGAAGGTGTTTTAGCCAATACTAAAAAGCGTTATGATGAAACGTATTCAGATTCTGCAAGACAAGAATATGAAGCACTCATGATAAGCGTACCTTGTTCAAGTTGTAAAGGAGCACGTTTAAAACCAGAAGTTTTAGCTGTAACCGTAGCAGGTAAAAATATTGATGAATTAACCCGTTATTCTATAGGAGATTTAAAAGCGTTTTTTGAAGAAGTGAAACTTTCAGAAAGACAGCTTCAAATTGGTGAGCGTATTTTAAAAGAAATTAATGCTAGATTAGGTTTCTTAGTAGATGTTGGTTTAGATTATCTCACCTTATCTCGTTCATCAGGGACTTTATCAGGAGGGGAAGCACAACGTATTCGTTTAGCGACTCAAATTGGTTCAGGCTTAGTGGGTGTTCTTTATATTTTAGATGAGCCAAGCATTGGACTACATCAAAGAGATAATGATAAATTGATTCAAACATTAATTAAATTAAAAAATCTAGGTAATACCTTAATTGTGGTAGAACATGACGAAGATACTATGTATGCAGCTGATTGGATTGTGGATATTGGACCAGGAGCAGGAGAACATGGGGGAGAAATTGTTGCATCAGGTCCGATTGATACGATTTTAGCTAATGAAAAATCTTTGACAGGGGCGTATTTAAGTGGACGTAAGGCCATAGAAATACCTCAGGTACGTCGTAAAGGAAATGGCCATACATTAACTTTAACTGGTGCTAAAGCAAATAATTTAAAAAATGTTACTTTAAAACTGCCATTAGGTACTTTAACTTGTATTACAGGTGTATCTGGTTCGGGAAAAAGTAGCTTAATTAATGAAATTTTATTAAAACGTTTAGCAAGAGACTTAAATAGAGCAAAAGTGAAACCAGGCCCACATAAAGAGATTAAAGGAATGGAATACTTAGATAAAGTCATTAATATTGACCAATCCCCAATTGGACGTACACCACGCTCTAATCCAGCAACTTATACAGGTGTGTTTGACCAAATTCGTGATTTATTTGCTCAAACACAAGAAGCTAAAATGAAAGGCTATAAAAAAGGCCGTTTTAGTTTTAATGTAAAAGGTGGGCGTTGTGAAGCTTGTCAAGGAGATGGGATGATTAAAATAGAAATGCACTTCTTGCCAGATGTCTATGTACCTTGTGAATCTTGTAAAGGAAGTCGCTACAATAGAGAAACATTAGAAGTCAAATATAAAGATAAATCTATTGCAGATGTTTTAGATATGACCATTGAAGAAGCGATTAAATTCTTTGAAAATATTCCAAGCATTGCACGTAAACTTCAAACTTTAGCAGATGTAGGGCTTTCTTATATTCGATTAGGACAACCTTCTACGACTTTATCAGGAGGAGAGGCGCAACGTGTGAAATTAGCTACGGAATTAAGTAAACGTAGTACAGGAAAAACAATTTATATTTTAGATGAACCAACGACAGGATTACATTTTGCTGATGTGGATAAATTAATAGGGATTTTACAAAGATTAGTAGATGCTGGTAATTCAGTAGTAGTTATTGAGCATAACTTAGATGTCATTAAAGTAGCAGATCATATTGTGGATTTAGGACCAGAAGGTGGCTTTAGAGGAGGAATGATTGTAGCTCAAGGTACACCAGAAGAGGTTATGAAAAATGAAGACTCTTACACTGGAAGGTTTTTAAAGAAGCATATAGAGGCACATAAATAGTAAAAGATTGTCAAAGATAATGGAACATCGATAAAAAATGGAGTGTCACGAAATGAGAAATCATTTTGTGACACTCCATTTTTGTTTAAGATTTTTTATGTTTAAAATAATGATACTAAGAAATTAAGCTTTGTAAGAGAAACTATAAGCATTAATTTTGCCGTCAGCATCAATTTCGGCAATTAAATCAGATGAACCGAAGTAAACAGAAATATTTACTTCATAGCCATTTGTTACATCCATAATGGCTTCTTGAAGGTCTTCTAATTGAGAAGTTACTGCTCTTTTACGTTCAGAGTCAGATATTACTTCTGTTGTAGAATTATTTTCTATTTTTTTAGCCCAAACATTTCTAAAGCTATTATCAGCAGAAAGGTAAAGTTTAACATTAACAGCAGATTTAGCTTCACGGATATTAACATCTTTATCACTAATACCTAAAGAAGAATAGCCAATACCACTAAAGTAGAAGCTGCTACCTGCTGCATCTTGAATAGCATCTTTTACCGTATCTTCATCAAAAGCATGTGTATAAGAATATTTACCTGTTTTTGATCTTGTGAAAGATGCTTTTTCTTCGCTATCTTTTGTATATTCAATAGTACCAGAAATAGCAATATCTGAATGAGTAGCGGCGATGTTATCTCCTATTTTTTTCATAAATGCTTCAATTTTAGATTGAGTTAATTTACCAAATGTTGTATTTTCAGATCTTGTCTCATAGCTGATTACAACATTAATTTGGCTACTAGTGCTAGATAATGAGTAGTTCATTGTAATATTATTGAAGTAATCAGAGAATGATGAGTTTAAGTATTCTTCTGTTTTCTTAAGTTGTTCAGTTGTGATATTTGAACCATTTGTAGTGTTGTTAGTTGAATTTGATGTAGAGCTATTTGCTTTGTATTGTGCAAGTTCAGCATTAGCTTGAGCTAATTCTTGTTGAAGTGCAGCAACTTGATATCTAAGGTTTGTAAGCTCTTCTTGAGATGTAGCTGAACCACCTGTTAAAACTACTGTATTTGTTGGACTATCATAGCGTGCACTTACACCTAAGATATCACCAATTGCACGAAGTGGGACATAAGTTGAGTTATTTACTAAAAAAGGTTCTACTGACATTGGTTGATTAACACCATTGTAGCTTACTTGAATATTTCTATAAGTAGCTTGTACTGAACGAGTACCCATTTCAGCAGTAACAGCACCTGCTCCAAGGATACCGCAAAGGCCTAAAGCTAAGCAAAGTTTTTTATAGTTTTTACTCATTTTCATGAAATTTTGCCTCCCATAAAATAATAATCATAAATTTAAATTACCATATTAGTATAATTAAAATGCTAATAAATAGCAATTATTCTCATCGAAATATTACATGTTTTTAAGGATAATGAAATAATATAGTAATATATGACATTATGATATAATTAAAGTAAGAAAAGCCGAAGGAGGTTCATACACTTTCCATGTTTTATATAGATGAAGAATTAAAGAAATTACCAGATGCGCCAGGCGTTTATTTAATGAAAGATCATACAGGGCACATTATTTATGTCGGAAAAGCTATTAATTTAAAGAATAGAGTAAGGCAATACTTTCAAAGTTCTAAAAATCATTCCATTAAAGTGCGCAAAATGGTACAACATATTGCCAGCTTCGAATATATTATTACCCGTTCAGAGGTAGAGGCACTTGTTTTAGAATGTAACCTTATTAAGAAGTATGACCCTAAATATAATATACGTTTAAAGGATGATAAAACTTATCCATATATTAAAGTAAATGTACAAGACCCGTTTCCAAGGATGATGGTAGTAAGACAAATGAAAAAAGATGGTGCACGTTATTTTGGTCCTTATACCAATACAGCTGCTATGTGGGAAATTGTAGAGATTATAAAAAATACATGGCCCCTTAGAACTTGCTCTAGAAATTTACCTAAAGATATAGGAAAAGAAAGAGCTTGTTTAAATTGTCATATAGGTAAATGTAATGCACCATGTGAAGGAAAAGTAAGTGAAGAAGAGTATCGTGAAATGATTGATGAAGTCATTAGCTTTTTAAATGGGAACTATAAAGAAATCATTAAGAAGTTACAACAACAAATGCTAGCGGCTTCAGAAGAACTTCAATTTGAAAAAGCAGCGTCCATTAGAGATCAAATAATGGCGATTGAAAAAATAGAGCAAAAACAAACAGCAACATTAAGTTCAATGCTGGACCAAGATGTCATTGCTTTTGCAAAAAGTCCAGAAGATACTTTAGTACAAGTTTATTTTGTAAGACAAGGTAAATTAGTAGGAAGAGAGCATTTTTATTTAGAGGGAACAGAGGATGAGACCATAGAGGAAGTCTTTAGAGATTTTCTTGTACAGTTTTATGCTAATGCAACCTTTATTCCAAAAGAAATCGTTATAGAACGCAAGCCGAGTGAAATAGAAGTTCTAGAAAGTTATTTAACGCAGAAGAGAGGAAGTAAGGTGCAAATTATTGTACCTCAGAAAGGTCAAAGACATGGACTGATGGAATTAGCTAGTAAAAATGCTGAGGTGACCTTAAGTCAATTTGGGGAGCATATTAAAAAAGAACAAGAACGTACACAAGGCGCATTGGAGGAAATTCAAAATGCAATAGGATTAGAAAAATTGCCATATCGTATGGAAGCTTATGATATTTCCAATACTCAAGGCATTCAGTCAGTAGGTGGAATGGTTGTTTTTGAAGGGGGTAAACCTAAGAAAAGTGATTATCGTAAATTTAAAATTAAGAGTATATATGGGCCTAATGATTATGGCAGTTTAGAAGAAGTTTTAGACCGTCGCTTTAATCGCATGAAAACAGAAGGGGAAGGTAATAGCTTTACTAAAATGCCAGATTTAATTTTAATGGATGGTGGAAAAGGACAAGTGAGTGTTGCTGAGAAGGTAATAGCACGTTATCAGCTTAATATTCCAGTGTGTGGTATGGTTAAAGATGATAGACACCGTACAAGAGGTCTTTTATTTAAGGGGGAAGAAGTCCTTTTAGATCCAAGGTCAGAAGGATTTAAACTGATTACAAGAACGCAAGATGAAGTCCATCGTTTTTCTATAGAGTATCATAAAAAATTACGTAGTAAGGCACAAGTACAATCTGTATTAGATGATATTCCTGGCATTGGTAAGGAAAGAAAGAAACGCCTTATTATGCATTTTAAAAGTGTTGAGAATTTAAGAAATGCCAGTTTAGAAGAAATTAAAGCATGCGAAGGTATTCCTCAAAATGTAGCAGATAACATTTATCAATATTTTCATAAATAATTGAAAATATGAAATAAAGTAAGATACTAAGTAGAATGATTTATTATATGAATTGATAATAAAATTAAACAAAGTTGTCAATATAGTAATAGGAAAACGTCAATTAAAATGATATAATAAAGAGGCTAAAGATGGACTTAAGGAGGAAGAAAATGTATTTTGTTACAGTGGAACAGATGAAAGAGCAGTTAAAGCTTGAAGTATTAACGCCAGAAATAGAGCTAAAACATCGAAAAATAACAGAGTGTGATGTAAATAGACCAGCATTACAGTTGGCAGGCTTTTTTGATTATTTCGACCCAACTAGATTACAGATTATTGGTAAAGTAGAGCATACCTATCTAGAAAAGATGAGTGAAGAAGAACGTAATAAAAAGATTAAGCGTTTAATGAGCTATAAAGAGATTCCATGTATTGTTCTATGTCGTGATGAACTTACAGTATTTCCTTATATGCTTGAATGTGCAAAAGAGAATAATATTCCTATTTTTAGAACCAAAATGGCAACAAGTAGTTTTTTAGCAGAAGCAAATAGATGGCTACATGTTGAATTAGCACCAAGACTTTCTATGCATGGCGTATTAGTAGATATTTTTGGTGAAGGTGTTTTAATTACAGGTGAAAGTGGTATTGGAAAAAGTGAAACAGCACTTGAGCTCATTAAGCGTGGACATCGTTTAGTAGCAGATGATGCGGTAGAGATTAAAAAAGTATCTGAGAAAACACTTCTTGGCTCTGCACCAGAAGTTATTAGACACTTTATCGAAGTAAGAGGTATTGGAATTGTAGACATTAAACAAATTTTTGGTGTAGGGGCTGTTAAAGAGGCCAAAAATATTGATTTAATTGTCCGTCTTGAAGCATGGGATCAAAATAAACAATATGACCGCTTAGGACTAAGTAGTGAATATACAGATATTATGGGAATTAAAGTTGTAACAAATGCTATTCCAATTCGTCCAGGACGAAATGTGGCGATTATTTGTGAAACAGCTGCAATTAACTTTAGACAGAAAAAAATGGGATACAATGCAGCTGAAGCACTCAATAACCGAGTGATGAATAACTTACAAAAAAATAAATATTAATAGATATATTAGGAGGATTTTTAATGTATTACTTAGGTGTGGATTTAGGTGGAACAACAATTAAAGTAGGTTTAGTGAATGAATCTTATCAAATTATTCAAAGTGTAAGTGGCCCAACAGGTCGTGAAAGAAGCTTTGAAGAAGTACTTAAAGATATGGCAATGCTTTGTAAAGAGGTTATGCAAATGGAAGGGATTACAGAAAAAGAAATCCATTCTATTGGTATTGGTAGCCCAGGTATTGCATCACCTAATGAAGGAGTGATTCTTTCATCTAGTAATTTAAATTTTGATCATGTTAATGTAAGACATGAAATCCAAAAATATATTGATGCAGATGTCTATGTAGAAAATGATGCAAACTGTGCAGCACTTGGAGAAGTCATCTGCGGTGCTGCAAAAGGAGAAGATAACGTTATTGTAGTGACACTTGGAACCGGTGTAGGCGGTGGTATTGTAAACCGCGGTAAGATTAACAGAGGAAGTTTCTTTGGGGCAGGTGAAATTGGGCATCAAGTGATTTGCTATGATAATGGTCTCAAATGTGGATGTGGCCGTAAAGGATGTTGGGAGCAATATGCTTCAGCAACAGCACTTATTAGACAAGCTCAGGCAGCAGTAGAAGCACATCCAGAGAGTAAAATTTTAGAGTTAGCTAAAGAAGGAAAAGCTGAAAATATTAATGCTAAAGTTGTATTTGATGCTGCTCAAGCTGGAGATCAAGTAGCAGATGATGTTTTACAAGGTTATTTTAAATACATTGCTTGTGGCGTAACTAACCTAATTAACATTTTAGAGCCAAGTATGATTGTTTTAGGTGGCGGCATGAGTGCACAAAAAGAATACTTAACAAATCCAGTAACAAAATATGTTCAAGAAGAAATGTATGGTGGTTTATCTTTAAAAACAAAGATTAAAGCAGCTACTTTAGGAAATGATGCAGGTATTATTGGAGCAGCACTTTTAGGAACAACATTATAAATAAAAAGTTAGTGAAGAAAGGCTGATGCATAACTATTTAAGTTGTGCATCAGCCTTTTTTTGTAAAAATATCTGCATAAAAGTAAAATCTAATTAGAAATACTATACTAATCTTATTGGTTATTTGAAGGAAAAATGTTATAATGGCACTATTATCGAGTAAGGAGGAAATTACAACATGGATGAGCAAAAAAACACTTTATTATCCTTAGATGTAAAGTTTAAAGTAAAGGATGTCTTAAGATATAATTTATCTG
>JAFOHG010000115.1 GCA_017421915.1 Cellulosilyticum sp.
AAAAGCAACTTCTGTCAAAGACTCTGGCTGATAAACTGTTGACTCAGCATTCATTAATAATGCACTCCTTTCTTCTCTATACGGAACATCACTAAAGTAAGTCCCATAATAATCAAAAACAAAATAACCGATTGAGCTGCTGCACTTCCAAACCTATAGTTAAAGAACGCATCTCTATAAATGGAATAAACCATTAAATTCGTTGATTCTCCTGGTCCACCTTCTGTTAAAATCTTTACTTGACCAAAAGATTGAAAAGCTTGAATAATATTAACGACTAATGTATAAAACATAATTGGACTAAGCCCTGGTAAAGTTAAGTGAATAAATTTTCTAAAACTACGTGCGCCATCTACTGAGGCTCTTTCATAAATGGTTTCATCAATATTGCTAAGCCCTGCTGAGAAGTATAAAAAATTAATGCCACTATTTAACCATGCTGTGACTAATGCCACACAGATTAAAGCATACTTAGGATGACTAATCCAATTAATATCTGTCTTTAAAAGCTTATTGATAATCCCAATAGATGGATGTAACATAATCTTAAAAATCATAGCTGCTGAACTTGAAGCAATAGCCATTGGAAGTGCATAAGCTGTACTAAAAATACGGATGCCTGGAAAAGTTTTATGACAAAGTATGGCACCTATTAAGCCTAATAACATACTTCCTACCACAACAATTACAACAAAAATGAACGTTACCCCTAAGCTATTATAGAAAGACTTTGAGCCTATCAGATCTATGTAGTTTTGTAGGCCAACAAAAAGTTTTGCTTGCCCCATCTTATTGGTTTTATATAAGCTTAAATAAATCGTTTTAAAAAATGGATAAAACAAAAATATCGAAAATAAAACAAGCGCTGGTACAATATAGATATATGCCCCTATATTCTTTGCTTTTTTATTCATTTTGCCATTTCTCCTTTAGTAATATATTTTCTCCTGTTCCCACATCAAACCAATGAACGCGTTGCATATCCATATAAAGCGTTAAATCCTGACCCAGTTCTAATCTTTCATCAGATTCTGCTCGAACTGCAACCTGCTTTCCATTGATTTGTGTATAAATAATCATCTCTTTTCCTAATTCTTCAGTATGTAATACTGTGCCTTTGATGACTGCCATTTCTTGCATCATTGCTGCTACTTTTTTATAAATGGTTACGTGATTTGGCCTAAAGCCTAGGTTAACCTCTTTGTTTAAGTACCCCTTTTGAACGAGCTCCTTACTTTGATTAGAAGGTATAAGTAACTCTTTATCCATTACTCGCCCTACAATACCGTCTTTACCCTCTACGATTTTTACTCTTATAAAATTCATAGCCGGCGTTCCCATAAACCCTGCAACAAATTGATTTTTAGGCTGATTATAAATTTCCTCTGGCGAACCTACCTGCTGTATTTCTCCTTTTTTCATCACCACAATTTTAGTGCCTAATGTCATAGCTTCTACTTGGTCATGTGTCACATAAATAAAGGTCTTCTTTAATCTCTGATGGATTTTAGCAATCTCTATACGCATTTGATTTCTTAACTTAGCATCTAAATTAGAAAGCGGTTCATCCATTAAATACATATTAGGCTGAAGGACCATGACACTACCAATAGCTACTCTCTGCTTTTGTCCTCCCGATAAAGCCCTTGGATAATTTTTAAGTAAATGGCTAATCCCCAAAATTTCTGCCACTTCTTTAACCCTTCTGTCAATTTCATCCTTTGGTATTTTGTGCATCTTAGCGCCAAAAGCCATATTTTTATAAACATTCATATGAGGGTATAAAGCATAATTTTGAAATACCATAGATAAATTCCGCTCTTGTGGGTCTATAAAATTAAGTATCCTGTCCTCCATTCGTAATTCTCCACTGGTAATTTCCTCTAATCCAGCAATCATTCGTAGTAGTGTGGATTTTCCACATCCTGAAGGCCCTACTAATACAACAAACTCGCCTTTCTTTATATCTAATGAAAAATCGCGGATTACTTCCTGACCATCAGCATACCTTTTCCCAATTCTTTTTAATTCTAACTGCGTCATACTATTTTTCTCCTATTATTAAATTTCAATCTTTCCCTCCATTTGCTAGTGCTATTGTAACGATTCTTTTTCATAAGCAAGTCATATCCATGTAATATATTTGTAAAATTCTTCATGCTTAAAATGAATATACGTAAAGATTTTTTAAGTTTTGTAAACTCTATTTATAGCTTCTTGCTTTTTCTTTGTGATTTTTATCATTCTTTTTTACTTTATTGTTTTCCTATATGTTTATTTTCCATATTTTGTAACTTATCTATTTTGTCCTTCATATACTAACAATAGACACACTTCGTTTAGCGACTGGAGGTATGCCTATGAAAAAAGAACATACTTACTATGTTTTAGCTCTGATCATTTTAATATTAGGAATCATCTTTACCCTATTGAGTACACTCCCACAAACTCTTCCGCTTTCCAGCAAAAGTGCCCTTTTTATTTTTTCCTGTGCCTTTATGACTATTGGAATGGTACTATTTGCTGTTCATTATAAACGTTATACTATTATTAAAAATCTTATGAATCGTAGTCTTCCTGTTGTTGCACATTGGTCTTACTTACCTAATAGTTCAGAAACATTAAAGAAACTCTTTAAGGAACAAAAAAATAATGCTTTAGCTACAACTACCTTAATTCTTATCCTTTCCATAATCTTTTCTATGATTTTTGCTTATAGTGGCAATACTTATATTCTTAAGCTAGGTTATACTTTTGCTATCCTTTTTATATTTACATTTATTATTGCAGTTCGATTCATATTGGCTTACTACAATGTCTTATTAGAATCTCAATCTACCGTACTTTTTGGGAAAGAATATATTTATTTTTTAGATGAGCTTTACACACTAAACCGTTCTTTGTATGTTTTAAGAAATGTTAATATTTATATAGGCACTGAGAATTTGCTCATTTTTGAATATGGGCTTAATGATATAGATGACTCTCCTTGCTACAATTTAACGATTCCTATTCCACCTGATAAATTGCGCATTGCATTGCAGCTTAAGGATTACTATCGTTCACTTATTAATACAGACTATGAATAACATCGTGTAATCTGCAAAAAAACTGCTAAAGGAAAACTCCCTTATCATCCACATAAAAGAAAAGGCGGCATCGCACAATGCGATACCGCCCTTTCTTTCATATCCTTATATAGCTTTCAAGTTAAAAAAGTGTTTCTCAAGTTTTACTCTTTATGCATAACCATTTCTTTAATATAGCCTAAGTTTCCACCTAATACTCTAATAGAGTTCATAACTGCTAAAAGTGAAACACCTACATCTGCAAAAATAGCAAGCCACATATTGGCAATGCCAAATAAACTTAATATCATTACCAATATTTTTATGCCGATAGCAAAAATAATATTTTGACTTACAATTTTTCTTGTACGTTTGGCAACACCAAGTACTTCACTAATAGAAGAAAGTTCATCTGTCATCAGTACAACATCTGCTGCTTCAATGGCTGCATCACTTCCAACACCACCCATAGCAATACCGATATCTGCTCTTGCAAGTACTGGTGCATCATTAATACCATCCCCTACAAAAGCCACTTTACCTTGAGCTGTTTTTAATACTTCTTCTAAACGTTCTACTTTATCTTGTGGTAATAACTCAGCATAAACTTGGTCGATTCCTACGTTTTTAGCTACCTCATGCGCTATTTCTTTTTTATCCCCTGTTAGCATCACCACTTTTTTGATGCCTTGTGCTTTTAGTTTTTCAATAGCTACTTTACTATCTTCTTTAATTTGGTCTGCTACTACAATACATCCTAATGCTTCTTTATTTTTAGCTACATAAATATAAGAACCGATATACTCTACTTTTGGCAATGATACTTCATATCTCGCCATTAATTTTTCATTCCCTGCTAAAATTAAATCTTCTCCTAAAAAGGCTGTCATTCCTTCTCCGCTTACTTCTTTAAGCCCAGTTACTTCTTGAAGTTTTTCTAATGACTCATTCCCTTGCGCTTTATAGGCTTCTACAATAGAGCGTGCAATAGGGTGATTCGAGCTTTGTTCTAACATGGCCGCATATTGAAGAATGGTTTCCTTATCTGATGTTTCTTCTATAATGTGCGTAATCCCAAATTTTCCTTTAGTAATCGTACCTGTTTTATCTAAAACGATCGTGTCCACTGTATTGAGCTCTTCAAGATAATTACTTCCTTTTATGAGTACGCC
>JAFOHG010000116.1 GCA_017421915.1 Cellulosilyticum sp.
TATTCGTCATACTTAGGATTGTTGAAAATGCTCTTTAATTATGCAATCATTTTTCAAGACCCCAACATTTATTGTAGAGTCTTTTTTTCTATATCTATTAAGTTCATCTTTTTCTCCTTAGAGTCTTTGTGTATTATAATAATTATATAGCATTTATTACTTATATAAAACTCAAAAAACAAAATAATCCTCGGATTTCTAATAATTTACTAGAAATCCGAGGATTATAACCATGGAGGTGAGGGGAATCGAACCCCTGTCCGAAAGCCCATATAGCGTGGTCTCTACCATCATATTCTTTGTTTTAACATTCCCTCCATCTAACGCCCAAAGACAGGCTTTAGATTTTAGTAGCTTCATGGGTATCCACGTCGGCTCAAAGCTTTGCCGGGTGGAGGGTCCGCAAGTCGAAGCCCGGCTCTAGGCTGCGGAAGGCCTAGGCGGACTGCATGCCATTATTAGGCAGCGATTGCTAAATTATCTTCAGCGTTTATTTTTAATGCCAGCTTTTAACGTAGACTCCGGCGTTCTACGGATGGCTGCCCCATTAGATGTGACCCCCGTCGAAACCAGTGCACCCCCTTATTCATCACAAGCTTACTTTCATAAGTCTTGCTCAAGTAAGTATTTACTAAACGCTTCTAATTCATTCATCCTAGAAAGAATTTTCTATTTCACGATGAAATGACTGTAAATATTCTCTTACTTGAAGAAATGTATTAAATGCCAAAGGTGTTTCAGTAACACTTCCATCATTTATATACTTTCTTTAATAAGGTTTAATAGGTTCTTGGTTTTAACGGCTAGCCGACTTCTACTAGCAGTTAGAAATTAAATATTTTTAATTTTGAATTCACGCTCATTTGCACGGCGCATATCTTTCTTGGCAATGTCTTGGCGTTTGTCATGGAGTTTCTTACCACGAGCAAGCCCTATTTCCACTTTAACCAAGCTACCTTTGATATAAACGCGCATTGGTACGAGTGTCATCCCTTTTTGAGTGGTTTCACCGATGAGCTTATTGATTTCACGTTTATGAAGTAAAAGCTTACGTGTACGTAATGGTTCTTTATTAAAGATATTCCCATGGTCATATGGGTTGATGTGCATATTATAGATATATGCTTCACCATTTTTGATTTTAATAAAGCTTTCTTTTACTGAGCATCCCCCTTGGCGTACAGATTTTACTTCTGTTCCTGCAAGTACAATTCCTGCTTCATAAACTTCTTCAATAAAGTAATCATGATGTGCTTTCTTATTATTTGCAATTACTTTAAAACTTGTGCGATCTTTTGCCATGGTGTGCTCCTTTCTTCATAAATTATACTTAGTTAGTATATCACATTTTCTTAATTATACAAGTCTATAACCATAATTTTTTTATATTTTTCCAAAATAAACCTTTTGCCTTCTCTGAACGTAGTTTATAATCTGCTTGGCTCATTTGATATGCCACTAGTCCTCTTCTTTTCAATAAAATGAACGCTACATCTTTTTAATGGGATGTAGCGTTTATTTTTATTGTTCTTTAAAATCTTCGATTAAATCTTCAATACGGCCTCTGCAACGTGTGCCTTTACAGCCTCCTGTCATTGCCCCTGTTCTTGCTTTTACTTTTTCTAAAGTATCCGCACCATTTTTAATGGCTTCTTTAATGGTTGCTCTTGTGACTTGTCTGCATGGGCATGTTTTGGTGAGTTTATCTTTGATTTGTTCTTCTAACATAGAACACACCTTCTTTATTTATTCCCTTTAATTAAAGCCTCAATTTTAGCTTTACAACGACCACCATGGCAGAAACCAGTTGTTGCACCAGTTGTTTCTGCTACAACTTCTATTGTTGTTGCACCATTTTTAATGGCTTCTTTAATTGTTTCTTCAGTAATATTTTTACATAAACAAATGATTTCACTCATCTTTAATTCCTCTTTTTCTTTTAGTGTTCTATTTTTTATTAATTTTTTCTAGCAGCTAGTGCGACTTGATTTAAAAGGCCCCATGGTTTATTAAACCAAGGTTGAAAAAAGAAATCAGTCATACTCAGTTCATCTACCGTCATACCATTTTGAATGACCACAGAAAGGGTATTCATTAGCTCTGTTACATCATATTTGGAAGCAATTTGCCCACCTAATACTCTGCCAGTTGCCTGATCAAATACTAATTTTAATAAGGTATTTTCATAGCTTGGCATAAACTCTGGCCTATGATTTTCTTCTATCATACTAGAGCCGACTTCATAAGAGGTTGTAGCCTTTGCCTCTTCTTCATTCAGTCCTGTGGAAGCTATATTATAATCATAGATTTTAATAGCTGATGTGCCTTGGGTACCCATATAACGTAAAGTTGGCTTTATGAGATTTTGTGCAATTAATGTGCCCATTCGCACCGCATTGGTAGCAAGTGGAATGTAGCGCTGGTCCTCTGCTGGATTAAAATGCACCACGCAGCAATCACCGCCTGCAAA
>JAFOHG010000117.1 GCA_017421915.1 Cellulosilyticum sp.
TATTGGTTGGATAACAACTTCCAATAGCAAAATGGCAAGAAGCATTTTCATCAAATAAAGTATTATAGAATAAAGTATTCGTCTTAGAAACTGGTGAACTATATGGTACAATTGCTACCTCACCTAAGTAAGATGCACCTTCATCTGTCTCAATAAGCTTTTCAAGAACTTCTTGTCCTTTACCAGCTTTAAAGCTTATAATTTTTCCATCTTTAAACTCAAAAGAAAAATCATCAATTAAGTTTCCACTATAAACCAACGGCTTAGTTGCTTTTAAAGTTCCATTTACACCATATTTATGTGGCATTGAAAAAACTTCTTCTGTAGGCATATTCGCTACGAAGTAAGTGCCTTTCGTACTATACTCTCCGCCACCTTCCCATTTATGACCTTCTGGCAAGTCTACATAAAGGTCTGTACCCGGTGCTGTATAATGTAATGTTTTAATTTTCTTTTCATTTAAGAATTTACACTTATCAGCTAGATAAGCAGTGTGCGCTTTCCACGCTGCTACCGGATCTTCTTCATCCATACGCGTAGCTATAAAAATCTTTTCCCATAATTTTGCTTTAGCTTCTTCTACACTTTCACATTCTGGGAAGACCTTTTGGCTCCAACTTGCTGTAGGAATAGAAACAATACACCAGCATACTTCAGAATTACTTGTTGCCTTTCTAAAGTTAATTAGTGCTTTTCCTGCTGCTTTTTGAGCTATTGCAATTTTACTTGCTGGAATATCTTTTAATAAATCAGGATTAGAAGCACTAATAGAAATAAATACAGCATTCTCTTTAACGAGTTCTTCATATTTCATCTTTTCCCATTCTGGATATTCAGCTAAAGTTTCTTCACTAGCATATTCATAAGTCAATTTTCCTATTTGTTCATCACTAAACTCTACATATACACGCTTTGCACCCACTTCATAAGCAGACTTTGTTAATGCTCTTGCAAATTCAGTACCTTCAACTTGTGTACGTATCACCACAATTTGATTTTTTTGTACATTTGCACCTACTTCTACTACTAATTTAGCGTACTTATTTAACTTTTCTTCAAATGTCATCACTAAACTCCTTTACTGTGCAATAAATTGATTATGTGTTGGATCATAAATATAGCCTATAGATAATAATTGTTCTACCAGCTCAGTTTCATCTTTATCATAACTTTTACATAGTTCCTCTAAATTTGGTGCCTCATCTCTTAGCTTCATATTGACTACACTTAATAACATATAGGGATCTTTTTTATTTAACATACATTTCTCCTCAAATGACATAATTAAGCTCATTGTCCAAATTAAATTTTCTTTAACTATTTCTAGATATTTATCTTTATTTTCTAAAACAAAAGATAACTTAATTTTAGCACAATCTCACCTATTATGTACTTCTTAACTTTTATTTTATTATAAAAACTCTTATCTTAATTGTAAACTTTATTCTTACTCTTTATCCTTACCAATTATGCCTCAAAACTTTGCTCATCTTATAATGTTTGTTATAATAAAGTTATCACTATTGACTAGTTGGCAGAGTAGACGTAAGTGCGTTAAGTGCTAGATGGACGGGAAGTTGCCACTAGACGAAAAGCTTTAGATACAAAATATCTTCTGCTTGCGGTACTTATGTTGCATTCCGCTGCCAAAAGCAGCGTCTCTAACCCTTAAGTCAAATCTTATTATTATAAGGCTTAAGTTTTAAGATAATAGGAGTCGCTCATATGAAAAATATATCTACCATTCAAAGTATGGCTTTATTTGCCTTACTCATTGCTTTAAAAGTTATTTTAAGCCGTATTACTGGCATTTCCTTTGGTATTGTTAAAATCACCTTAGGTTTTATTGCAACTGGTATAACAGGCTATTTATTTGGTCCATTACTTGGTGCTTTAGCTGGTGGTATAACAGACCTTTTGGGATTCTTTTGCTTTCCACAGGGAAGTTACTTTATTGGTTATACACTAACTAGTATGATAACTGGGTTTATTTACGGACTTTTTTTATATGGTAAAAAACCTACATTTATTCGTATTTTATTAACAGTTACTGTAGAATCTCTTATTTGCAGTCTGCTTCTTAATACGCTTTGGACAAGTATACTTTTTGGAAAGGCATTTTTTGCACTTTTACCTGCGCGATTAGTAAAAAATATTTTAGCTATTCCTCTTCAAAGTGGTATACTTTATTTAATTTTTAAGTATTTAATCAAGCATTTATCACCTTATATTAAGAAATAATGTTCTTTTACATTTTAAGACCTTTACCAACTGTCCATAGTGAAAAACAAAAGGGGTTGTGTGCATTTTACCGCTCACCCCCCTTATTTTTATACGCCCTTATTTTATTTAATCCTTTTGATTTTTACTCCCAATTTTCATATAAGATTTCATTTTACTGCTAATATTATTAGGTTCTAACATTAGTGTATGCACTGGTAAGGTAACAATAACTTTTGTATATTTACCTTCTTTACTTTCAATCTTTACCTTTCCTCTATGCTTTTCTACAATATTTTTTACCATAGTAAGCCCAATACCACTACCTTCATATTGTTCTCTACTTTTATCCCCTCGATACATTCTTTCAAAAACAAAAGGTAAATCTTCTTCTGCAATTCCAATACCAGAATCTTGAATGATAATGGTACATTCCTTATGTTGAAGGCTAGTGATCACCCTAATTTCACCCTTCTCACCTGTGAACTTAAATGCATTTGATACAATATTCATCCAAAGCTGTTTTAAGGCATCTTTATCTGCCGATAACATGACACGTTCAGTTTCTGTATTCTTCATCTGATAATTAATTTTCTTTTCTTTTGCCACAATCTTAAAAGCATCAAAAACTTCTGTTAAGCTTTCATTTAAATTAATGACTCTAAAGTTCATTTTAGATTCACTTTCCTCTACATTCTTTAAAAGATCAAGGTTGTTAAGTAGCTTTCCAAAACGTACTACTTCTTTATAAAGAATGTTCATCTGTTCTTCATCAATAGGATAAATCCCATCAATCATAGCCTCTAAATTACTTTGTAAAATTTGAAGCGGTGTACGAATTTCATGTGAAACATCTGAAATCAACTTTTTACGAATGGTATCTTGTCTTTCTAGCTTCTCCCCAAGATAATTCATACTATGGCGTAAGGTTTCTATTTCTTTAATCTTACTCTTAAAAAGATATCGTGCATTTAACTTACCATCCGCTAGAGCAATAGAAGTTTTACTAATCCCATAAATATGATAAGTAAATAATCTAGAAATATAAAGCCCTGCAAATAGGAACCACATTAAAATCATACTTGAACACCAAATAATACTCACTTTTACGTTATTTTGAAACTTCTTATCATTTCTTGAAAGTAAATCTGAAGGATAATATCCTGTACGTACATATCCTGCAACTTCTCCCGTCTTGGTATAATAAGGACGGTCTACTTCTCGATATAAATGATAATCTAGCTTAACGTGTTCTTTTTCAACTTCTTTTTGTAATTTATTAAAAAACTGCGCTTTGTCAACTCCCCATAAATATTCCTTATTTCTATCTAAAATAGATACTGCAAAATTCCCCATAGGACTGTCTATAATAGAAGCTCTAACAACATCTTCGCTTAATGTCCCCTCATTATAAGACTCTTGAACTAATTCTAAAATAGTGTCTCCTGCTTCTTTAATATTATTATTAACATAGTCTTCAAAATTCTTCTTGATAATAATATTAACAATCATAGATGTACAAAGTACCATTGCTATTCCTATCGCGAAGAAAATAGTAAATAAATGCTTTCTAAGTGATATAATTACTGATGATCTCCTTCAAACTTATATCCTACTCCAGTAACTGTCTTAATATAACGTGGATTCTTTGTATCTTCTTCTATTTTCTTCCTTAAATTCTTAATGTGTACATCTATAGTTCTATCAAAACCATCAAAATCAATACCCATTACAGCTTCAATTAACTGGTCTCTAGTAAAAACACGTCCTGGTGCTAAAGCCAATTGGTAAAGTAAATCAAATTCATTAGGTGTTAATGAAATTTCATTATTATTGATTTGAACCATACGTTCCTCTAAATAAATCTTAAATCGTCCTTTATCGAAAATAAGAACATCCTTATTATCTTCCCTTTGCTTTCTGCCCTCTAGAGCCTTTACTCTAGCTACAACTTCTCTTGGACTAACTGGCTTTACAAGATATTCATCTGCTCCAATATTAAATCCTTCAATTTTATGATCTAGTGTTCCTTTAGCTGTAATCATAAAAATATATACATTAGAAACTTGTCGCATCTCTTTGCAAATATCTTCTCCTTGAATGTCCGGTAACATTAAATCTAATAATACAATATCTATTTTATTATGATAAAAACACTCTAAGCCTGATTTACCACTATAACAAGTAAATACCTTATACCCTTCTTTTTCTAAGTATTTAGTCATAATATCCGCTACTCTTTCTTCATCTTCAATAACTAGTATATTCATGGCAGTCATCCCTTCTTATCTATCTTTTTTTCCATTATAAATGACTTATATGAAGAAAGTGAAAAGCTTATTTACTTTCACTTAAAAATGTTATTAATTATTGATAATTTCATATATTTACTTTACAATAGTAAATATATTTGTGCTAAAGGGGGAATTATAATGAAGTATACGTTTAACGATAAAGATCAACTTATTCATTTTATTTGCAATGAAATAATTACAACCGCTGAAGCAACAGACCTTTTACATTGCTCTAGGCAATATCTAGATGAGTTAGTCAGTAAAGGTAAGATTACCCCCATTAAAACAATTAACCGTGTCCGATTATATTGGAAAAATGATATTATTACATTACTAGAGAAAAGACATACAAGTTAAATAACTTTTTGTATAAAAAAAGCTAGCTTCTATTCAAAGAAGCTAGCTAATTCTTTTTCATTTAATGTTTCTTTTTCTAATAAATATTCTGCAATATTTCTTAAAATCTCTTCATGCTCTTGTATAAGCCTTTTAGTTTCCTCATAAAATTGTTTCATATAATCTTGACTTTTTGCAAGCCACTTCTCATCTTGAAAAGTATCTTTTCCAGTTAAAATACTGATATTAATAAGTCCCATTTCGTCATCCATACCATATTTAAGCATAAATCCTCTTAAATCTTCACTTGCCTTCTCAATATCATTACTTGCTCCAGTAGTAATATAGTCTTTTCCAAAAATAATTTCTTCTGCTGCACGACCTGCTAAACTAATCTTAATACGGGCAATAATTTCCTGCCTATTTAAATAAAACTTATCCTTAGGAATATTCATGCTGAAGCCACCTGTCCCTTTAGTACTTGGGATAATGGTTACCTTTGTTACACTATTATCAGGTGCAAGTAGCTTAGTAACCAGTGCATGTCCAGCTTCATGATAGGCTGTAATTTGACGGTCTAATTCTCTAATGCTACTTCTATCTTTCTTTTCCTTCCCTGCAATAATTGTATAGAAAGCTATTTCAAGGTGACTATTATTAATATAAGCATCTCCCTTATTAGCTGCTTCAATAGCCGCTTCATTAATTAGATTTTCTAACATAGCTCCTGTAAAAAATACGGTTTGCTTAGCAAGCTCACTACTACTTACCTCTTCTGCTATTGGCCTATCCTTTAAATATAACTTAATAATAGCTTCCCTTGCATTCACATCTGGATAACCAATCTCTATATGTCTATCAAAACGTCCTGGTCTAAGAAGTGCCTCATCTAATGTATCTAAACGATTTGTTGCTGCAATGACAACAATACCTTCTTTTCCTTTAAAGCCTGACATCTCTGTTAGTAAAGCATTTAAAGTTTGATCTTTTTCATCGTTTCCTTGAAAAGCATTTTGACCTCTTTTTTTACCTATGGCATCGATTTCATCTATAAAGATAACAGCCTTTTCATACTTGTTGGCTTCTTTAAAAAGTTCTCTAACACGACTTGCCCCTACTCCTACATATAACTGTACAAAATCAGAACCACTTACTGAAAAAAATGGTACGTTTGCTTCTTTAGCAATTGCTTTTGCCATAAGTGTTTTTCCTGTTCCGGGAGGTCCATATAACATAATACCTCTAGGCATTTTAGCACCTAATTTATTATATTTCTCTGGCGTTTTAATAAAATCTATAATATCATAAACTTGTTCTTTAGCTTCTATATTTCCTGCAATATGACTAAAATCAACTACTAAATCTTTTGCTTCTACTTTGGTATTATTTAAGCCCATATTACCATTTCTAGCACCACCACGTCTTATTTGATAAAAAATAAAAATACCAATGCCAAGCATTGTCATTGAACTTAAAGCCATCTGTACAATAGAAATAGTTTCTGCTGTTTCGTTTACTTCTACATTGTTTAATAATAATATTTCTTTAAAATCTTCTCTTCTTGGATTATCTGTAATATATGTTGTATTCTTATCTTTTAATTTAAATTTAAAAGTTGCACCATTATTTAAATCTACCTCTGCTACTTTTCCTTGTGTTAGTAACGTCATAAAATTCGTATAACTTACTTCTCTAGCCTGATGATGCTTTTGTATAAACAACCCTACTATAACCAATATCACAACTAATGCTATAGAAGCATATTGAATATACTTATTATTTTTTTTAGCTTTTTTCAAATCAGTTCCCCCTTCAGGCTAAGCCCCTACCACTTGACTTCTATTGAATTATAACGTACTTAAACTTATCAAACATTAGTAATTAATTGGAAAAAACTAAGACTTTAATAAATACTTATAGCCTTTTTAATCATTAACATAATGCTTATCTTAAAATATTTTCTCTCTAAACAAAAAAATCGGAGAAAGACGACGGGTCTTTCTCCTTGAGAGAAGGTATTTTATTCTAGGGGTAGCAAATAACTAAGTATTTGCTGTAACATCTGGGGGAAGTTACAATAATTATTATAGTATCTCTTTCGCCAAAAAGTTGCCTAATAATTCATTGATTTATAATTATTTTTTGTATGATTTTTAATATTAATCTATTTTTTATTTATTTTCTACAAATTATTTTTTATTTTTTCTCATACTATAACATTCTTTTAGAATATTTTTACAAAATATTACATCTAAATCAAAGTTTTTGTGTATTTCTTACATGTTTTTTGTTTTTTCTTGCTCATTTTTCATATTCCCCTTTTATTCGTTAATTAAGTGCATATTTCTACTCACTTTTCTTATATGTTGATTCATTAAACGCTCTGCTTTGTCACCATCCTTTTGCTTAATGGCTTCAAAAATAGCCGTATGTTCATTTAAAAGTCCTTCAATTCGCCCTGGCGTTGATAGCGATGCCATTCTTGTTTTTTGTACATAACTATGAAATTCTGACAGAACTTGTTTCATAATTCTGCTTTTAGTGGCTATGTAAATCAAATCATGAAATCGATGATCCAGCTCTCCTATATGTTCAATATCACCTTTTTGAGCATAAAACTCAGTTAGCTCTAATACTTCAGCAATCTCTTTAATTTCTGCACCGGTGATATGTATAGCAGCTTGCTTTGCAGCTAAGCCTTCTAATTTACTTCTAATTAAAAAAATATCTTGTACATCCTCTTCTGAAATTCCTGCCACTACTGTTTCTTTATTAGGAA
>JAFOHG010000118.1 GCA_017421915.1 Cellulosilyticum sp.
ACTTGGCACCGTTCCTATATCACAATGCTCTACATCCGCTAACGCTCTATTGATCGCTATATAACTTGCATTACTCTTTGGCGCTGTTGCCACATAAGTAGCTGCTTGACTTAATATAATTCTTCCTTCTGGCATTCCAATTCGTTCTATAGCTAACATGGCATTAGTAGCCACTACTAGAGCTTGTGGGTCAGCGTTTCCTACATCTTCACTTGCACAAATAACAATACGTCTTGCTATAAATTTAGGATCTTCTCCTGCTGCTATCATCCTTGCTAAGTAATGTACTGCTGCATCAGGGTCACTTCCACGCATACTTTTTATAAAGGCTGAAATCACATCATAATGATTATCTCCTTTTTTATCATATACTAATGCCTTCTTTTGCATACATTCTTCTAAAACATCCACTGTAATATGTGTAATCCCATCTTCCCCTTTAGCTGAAGTCATTACTGCAAGTTCAATAGCATTTAAAGCATTTCTAGCATCGCCACAAGTACGCATTGCTATATATTCTAACGCATCCTCTTCTATTTCTGCATGATATGCACCTAATCCTCTTTCTTTATTATAAACAGCCTCTTTAATAATACTTTTTATATCCTCTATACCTAAAGGCTTTAATTCAAAAACAAGAGACCTAGAAATAAGCGCTCGATTCACTTCAAAATAGGGATTTTCTGTAGTTGCTCCAATTAAAACTAATGTCCCATCTTCTGTATAAGGTAATAGAGCATCCTGTTGTGCTTTATTAAAACGATGAATCTCATCAATAAAAATAATGGTTTTCTTACCTGTCATACCTCGCTGAGTTCTGGCTTCTTCTACTGCTTTTATAATCTCTGATTTTCCACAAGTTGTTGCATTCAAAGTAATAAAATGAGCCTTAGTTGTATGTGCAATAACCTTCGCAATTGTAGTTTTTCCTGTCCCTGGGGGACCATAAAAAATAAGCGATTGCAATTTATCTGCTTTGATTGCACGATATAATAATTTATCTTCTCCTAAAATATGCTGTTGCCCCACAATTTCATTTAATTGTTTAGGACGCATACGAGATGCTAACGGAGATTCCTCTTTACTCTTTTTTTCACTCATGTATTCAAATAAATCCATCAATCTCCTACGCTCCTTTCTTCCAACTTTTTCATATTTCCTATTATATCACACCTTTTTAAATACTACTCTAACCAAAAAGCAACCCTAACCTTACCTTGTTTGTTTATCCATCATAGGGATAGTAATTAAGACATATTATCACATTTTCTATACACTCTAAAACCTTTTACGTCCCTTCCAAATTTGATATTATCTTTAGAAATTATTTGATTTTAACTTTTTTCTCCCATCATCGTTTATTATTCATATAATAATATAATAATTTAAATTCAACTTATCAATTTTAATTTCATTGACTTATGAGTATCTTTGATTTATAGTAGTACTAAATAACACTACTAAGGATGATAAAATGGATTTTAATAACACACTACACAAATTAGGCTTTACACCCATTGAAGCAACGGTATTTATTACACTATGTAAACACGGTGCATTATCTGGTTACGAAGTTGCTAAATTAACTGGCATCTCTCGTTCTAATATATATGCTGCTTTATATAGTTTGCAAGAAAAAGGAAAATGTCAAGTTTCTGAAGGTGAAACAGCGAAATATATTGCCATTTCTAAAGAAGAACTTTTACTCTCCACAAAAAGAGAACTTATAAAGACCTTATCTGAAATTGAGCAACTTTATCCTAGTCCTATTGAAACCCATGAACCTTATGTTACAATACGTGGTTATGACAATGTACTTAATAAAATTAAGAATAGTATTTTACTTTGTAAATCTCACCTTTATCTTCTTTGCTCCTCATCATGTATCGATTTACTTCGAGATGAACTATTAACCATCTCATCTAACCGTCGTATTACGATCATTTGTGAAACTAATATTTATTTAAATGAGCAAATCATAGTTTATAATCGTCAAAAGGATCCCAAAGGTATTCATTTAATTATAGATACCAACTCTGTCATTACTGGTGACTTAGAAAAGGAACATGCACAATGTCTTTTTTCTAAGAATGATTCACTTGTTCGCCTTATGCGAGAATCCTTTGTAACTGAATTAGATATGATTGCACTCAAAAAACATTAAGGAGGCGTTATATGTATACTTTACATGGTACTTTTACAAAAGAAATGAATTTTTTTAAAGGAAATGATGTCTACGATTTAATTCAAAATTATCAAAGTCCACTTTATATCTATAATGAAGATATCTTAAGAGCTCGTTGTAGAGAAATGAAAAATCTTGTAACTTACAAAAACTTTGTACCTCACTATTCTATTAAAGCTAATACCAATATTCATCTTTTAAAAATCGTACACGAAGAAGGCCTTCATGCTGACGTTATGAGTCCTGGTGAAATTTATCTTGCTCTTCAAAGTGGTTTTAAACCTGAAGAACTTTTCTTCATTCCTAATAATGTTACACCAGAAGATATGAAATATGCTATTGAGCATGGTATTACTACAAGCGTTGACTCTCTTGATCAACTTCAGCTTTACGGTGAGCTTAATCCAGGCGGTCAAGTAGCTATTCGTTTTAATCCAGGTGTAGGTGCTGGTCACCACGAGAAAGTTGTAACAGGTGGTAAAAAAACTAAGTTTGGTGTAAATCCAGAATACATTCCTGAAGTTAAACGTATCCTTGAAACCTATAACCTTACATTAGTAGGTATTAATCAACATATTGGTTCTTTATTTATGGATGGTAAACCTTATATCGAAAGCCTTTCTTCTATATTAACTATCGCTAAACAATTTGATGACTTAAAATTTATCGATCTTGGCGGCGGTTTTGGTATTCCATATCATAAACAAGATGGTGAAGCTCGATTAGATATTAAAGCTTTAGGTGAAGCTCTTGACCCTGTTCTCAAGGATTTTGCTAATGCGTATGGCAAAGAAATTCAATTCCAAATTGAACCTGGTCGCTATATTCCTTGCGAGTCTTGTTTATTACTTGGTAGTGTAACTGCTACTAAAACAAATGCAGATCATGATTATCTTGGATGCGATATTGGCTTTAATGTACTTCAAAGACCTATTATGTACGATTCACATCATGATATTGAAATTTATTCAAAAGAAGAAAAAGATACAACTTTAGCACCTCTTACAGTGGTAGGAAATATCTGTGAAAGTGGTGATATCTTAGCTAAAGACCGTATGCTTCCTAAATCTGCTTGTCGTGGTGATTTAATTGCTATGATGGATGCTGGTGCTTATGGTTATTGTATGGCTTCTTGCTATAATCAACGCTTTAGACCAGCTGAAATTCTAATCACTACTGATGGCTCTGTAAAACAAATTAGAAAACGTGATACCTTCGAAGATTTAATTCGTAATATGCTTTAATATGCAAAAAAGACTTATGAATCTAACATCAATTTGATTCATAAGTCTTTTTGCATAAGTCTTTCTATTATTTAATTTCCTCTAATAGGCTTCATTTCAATTTCACCTTCACGATAGGCTTTTAATAGTCTTTCCAAATCTTGGATATCACCATTAATAAATTTTCCATTATCTGTATCTTTTACCATGACACGCTTTCTTTCAACTTCTACAATTTCTGAGCTTGATTCAATATCCTTATTTTCTCTTAATGCCTTATGAACACTTTCAAAAGGCTGATGTGCTTTAATTCTAAGTCCTAACGAATTATAAATGAGTGTGTAACCTGCTATTCCTGTTGTTTTATGGTATTCTCTACATAAGCCCCCATCAATCACAATCAATTTGCCATTGGCTCTAATAGGTTGCTCACCACGACTGGTTTTAACAGGTGTATGTCCATTAATAATATGTGATGACTCAGAATCGATTTCAAATTCTCTTAAAATCATCTTACAAATGTCTTCACTATAGTAAAGTTTGTAATAATTATTTTCTTCTTCTTTCCAGGCTTCTGAATCAGCTACAAAAGTTCTCTCAAAAGTTTTAACAACTCTTCCACATAATGGCGATTTTTCTCCACACCATAAGTACCACATAAAATCAATATCATCTTTATTATGATTTCCAAAATAAGCTCGTCTAACTACTTTTTCTGCATAATCAAGATATTGTTTCCCTTTAAACGTTTTTCCACTAACCATAACACTTTCAAACTCACCTTGTTCATTTAGTGGTACACAACCATGTAATAATAGATTTTCATTGTATCGCTTATACATACTGCCCTTTTCATAGATAAACTCAATATGCGTCTTTAAGCGCTTACTTCTCACAAATTCTACTTTTAAACGTTCTATAATATCAGCTTCTTCGCTAGATAATACATAGGGTTCATCCGGATTAATAGTCGGAAAGTCTGTATCATTTAAAGCATATTCTTTTCCTTCTACCATTACTATTCCTTTTTCTAAATCCATGTGATGCAATAACTTTCTATGCTCCATATGGTATTCTGGATGTCTATCAATCACTTGTCCTTCTAGTTTGAATAAAATAACAGAAATAGCTTTTAATGCAGCTTCCATTGGTTCTTTTTTTTGATAAGTCTTTTTACCAAATAAAACCAAATTCCTTAAGCTAATACCATAACCATTCTCTAGAACACTAATATTATTATACTTAATATTATTACGAATGACATTAGCAATACATGCTTTATTCCCCGCCGCAGCTCCCATCCAAAGAATATCATGATTCCCC
>JAFOHG010000119.1 GCA_017421915.1 Cellulosilyticum sp.
ATTGGAATGCCAGAAGGAAGAATTATATTAAGTCAAGCAGCTACTTATGTGGCAACAGCGCCAAAGAGTAATGCAAGTTATATAGCGATCAATAGAGCGTTAGCGGATGTAGAGCATTGTGATATAGGAACGGTGCCAAGTCATTTAAGAGATGCACATTATAGTGGGGCAAAAGAATTAGAACATGGTCAGGGGTATTTATATGCCCATGATTATCCACATCATTATGTGGAGCAACAATACTTACCAGATAAACTTCAGGGAAAAGTTTATTATGAAATAGGTGAGGAAGGATATGAAAAACAAATCCGTCATCATATGAATTTTTTAAAGAAAGAAGGTATTGGCAAACAATAAAAAAGCGCCCATTTAATGAGCGCCCACAAATGCTTTAACATCTTTCATAGAGAGAGAGCCAGTAACAAGTAGAGAAAGTACGTAAGTACAGCCTAGAGTAAGTAAAGAAAAGATAGTACTTAAAGTTGTACTAAAATGACATGTAAATAGGTAGTGGTTAAAAGTAAGTGATATAAATGAGGAAATGATAGCAGCAAGAGTAGGTTTAAATACCCAATGATTTAAATCTACTTTAAGTTCTATAAAATCTAAAACATAAATCAAAAGTCTGCAACATACAAAGCCAGACTGAATGAGCATGGCAAGGACAAATCCTATAATGCCTTTATGAGGGACAACAAAAAGAATGGTACTTATACAAAGTAAGGAGCCAATGATATTTGTTTGGAAAGTACGTTTTTGCATACCAAGTCCATTCATTGTACCTGTTAAGATATTTTGTAAATATAAAAATGGACAAATAATAGCAAGCCACTTAAGCAAGATACCTACATCTGCCATGTGGTAGCATGTTATAGCGATTTCCTCAGAAAAAGAGAGGAAAAGAGTAGTCGACCCAATACCTATAAGAGCAGAAAATTGAATAGCACGTCCTATTGTTTTTTGTAAAACGCTTTTATTTTTCATAGCTACAGCTTCAGATATAGCAGGTACAAGTGCTGTTGCTAAAGAAGAGGTAACCATAGAAGGAAAAAGTAACAGTGGTAAAGCCATACCACTAAATTTTCCATATAAAGATAAAGCTTCATGAGAAGTTAAACCAAATTTCTCCAGATTAATAGGAATTAAAATATTTTCAAAAGAGGATAACCCAGAAGTTAAAAAGCGATTAGCAGTAATAGGAATAGATAAGGCAAGTAGTTGGTTTAAAGTTTGAGAGTGATTTAAAGTGACAGGTTGTAGAGGCATTTTTCTTTTTTTAATTAGGTAAGCAATGAAAGACATAATAAAAGAAAAAATTTCACCTGCACACATACCAATTACACCTAGTGCACAAATATATTTAGTTCCCATAGGAACTAATAAGCTGGCAAAGATATAAATAGCAGACATACGAGCAACTTGTTCTACAATTTGAGCAAGTGCTGTAATAGACATTTGTTGATGTCCTTGAAAGTAACCTCTAAGACAGCAAGCTGTCGACATAAAAGGTACACAAAAAGCAAGTATTCTTAAAGAAAGTTCTGTAACAGGTTCGTGGATATAGTATTTAGCTATAAAAGGTGCAAAAATAAAAAGTAGCACAGAAAGTAAAAGACTTAGAGGTAATGAAATGAGCAGAGAAACTTTAAGAATATGTACAGCATTTCCTTCTTGACCTCTAGAAACCTCAGCAGCAATCATTTTAGCAATGGCTAAAGCAATACCTGCTGATGAGGCTGCCCATAGAAGCATATAGATGGGAAATAGTAATTGGTATAGTCCCATACCTTCTGCTCCCATTACCTGGGATTGATAAATACGAAAGCCAAACCCTAAAAGGCGTGTAATAAAACTAGCTGCAGTTAAAATAAGTGTACCAGCAATTAATGATTTTTTGCTCATAAAAAGCTCCTTTCATTACAAGTATCAATATGAAGTGCATGGTATGCTAACTAGTACAATTTATGAGACGAGTTACAAAAATATGTAAGTATTCTTAAAAAAGGTATATTGTAAGTTTTACATTGAGGAAAGAAGTTAAATTATATATAATAGTGAAGGGGACTTTAAGTGGAGGTGAGTTACTAATGGAAATACAACAACAAAAAGATTGGAAACGTATGCTGTTACCTTATACACAAGCGGTAGAAGAGCTCAAAGTTAAGTTTAAAAGTATTCGAAAAGAATTTATTGCCTTAGATGAGTATTCTCCAATTGAGTTTGTAACCGGTCGAGTAAAAAAAATCTCTAGTATTTTAGAAAAGGCCGAAAAGAAAAATATTCCACTTGATGAAGTTGAAGAAAAAATAGAAGATATAGCAGGCATTCGTATTATGTGCCAGTTTGTAGAAGATATTTATAGAGTGATAGATATTATACGTGGTAGGGATAGAAAAGACCTAGTTGTGGTAGAAGAACGTGATTATATTACGAATATGAAAACAAGTGGGTATAGAAGTTATCATATGATTATAAAGTATCCAGTTCAAACAGGACATGGTGAAAAGTGGATTTTTGCAGAAATACAAATTAGAACGTTAGCAATGAATTTTTGGGCAACCATAGAACATTCATTACGTTATAAATATAAACAAAATATGCCTAAGCATATTCAAGAAAGACTTAATAAAGCAGCAGAAGCAGCATTCTTATTAGACCAGGAAATGGCTGAAATACGAGAAGAAGTGTTAAAATGTCAAGAATCTTTCCAAGAAGAATCAAATTTGATTGGAGATATATTCTCATCCATACAATCACTTAATACAACTAAAACGAAAAAAGATATGAATGAAATTTATGAAATTTTTTGGGCCTTATGGGAAGAGGGAGATATGGTGAAACTAAAAGAATTTAGTAGAAGCCTTACAGGAAAATAGATAAGACCCAATGAGGGGAGCTAAATAAATGCCAATAAGAGTACCAAATACACTACCTGCAATTGAAGTTTTACAAAAAGAAGATATATTTGTTATGGATGAAACAAGAGCTATAACACAGGATATTAGAGAATTAAAGATAGCTATTTTAAATCTTATGCCAGTTAAACAAGAAACAGAAGTTCAGCTCTTAAGACTACTAAGTAATACACCATTACAAATGGATGTTACTCTAGTAAGACCTTTGTCTCATAATAGTAAAAATACATCAAAAGAATACTTAAAAACGTTTTATAAAACGTTTCAAGAAATAGAACATCAGAATTTTGATGGCATGATTATTACAGGAGCACCAGTAGAGCAAATTCCTTTTGAAGAAGTGAATTATTGGAGTGAACTGATAGAAATTATGGAATGGAGTAAAACCCATGTGACCTCTACATTTCATATATGTTGGGGTGCTCAGGCAGGACTTTATTATCATTATGGTGTACCTAAATATAATTTACCTCAAAAAATGTTTGGGATATTTGAACATATAAAAGTACAAAATGAAAAGTTGTTACAAGGCTTAGATGACTATGTGAATATACCACAGTCAAGACATAGTACTGTAAAAAGAGCAGACATTGAAAAATGTGAAGCTCTTAAGCTGCTTTTATACTCAGAAGAATCTGGTGTGGGATTGGTTATTTCAGAAGATGGTAAACAAATTTTTATGACAGGTCATGGGGAATATGATCCACTGACTTTAGATCAAGAATATAAAAGAGATTTGGCTAAAGACTTACCAATCCAAATGCCAAAGTACTATTATAAAAATAATCATGTAGAAGAAGGTGTTGTGGTACGTTGGCGCTCACATATGTATGCCATTTTCTCTAACTGGCTCAATTACTATGTATATCAAGTGACACCTTATGATTTAGAGAAGATGTCATAACATATAAGTATTAAATTTGACCAAATGACCTAGAACAATATAAACTAGGTCTTTTTTTTAAAAGCAAGTAGATGCCCTATCCAAATTTTTATGGGAATATCTTAGAGGATATTATAATATAATAAAGATAATAAAGATTGATAATATTAGTTGCTGAATAATGATGAAATGGTGTAAAATGCAAATAGAGATGCCATAAATACCATCGTATATTTTAGCTTAAATGCGATAGAATAGAGTTATAGTAGAGTTCATTTTAAGGCAAGTTAAAAAGTAAAAAAATGGTTAATATAAAATTAAAGGAGTGGATTCAATGAGAGACAGATTTAGAGATTTTCCGCTTACAGTGGAAGAAGTAAGAAGTATTATGAGAAAAGAAGAAGCTAAAAGAGCAACATGGATTGCTGTTGGGGTAAGCGTTATTGCTGTTTTAGTAGCCTTAGTTTTATGGGTAGCTAAAAGAAGAGAAACAGATTTAGAAGAGCATTACGAATACTTTGATGAAGATTTTGATGAATTAGATGAAGACTTTGATAAGTTTGACGATAGTATTTATGATGATGAAGAGGAAGAAATCGAATACGTAAAAATTAAAGATTTCATGAATGAAGATACAGCTTCAGAAGAAGTTCAAGAAGAAGTAGGAGAAAAAGAAGCTGAAGGATCAAAAAACGAAGAAGTATCAGAAGAAAAATAAAGTAGAGTTTAGTATAGGGATATTATGTGACGTAATATCCCTATATATTTTTTTTGCTATTTATGGTATACTATACAAAATAATAAGAAAAAGATATGGACACAATGTAATGCGTTGTGTCTCTTTTATTTCATAAGTGGGAGTTGGAAAATCTAATGAAGAAAGTAATTATTGCAGAAAAACCTTCAGTAGCCAAAAATATTGCAGATGCTTTTAATATCCGAGCCAAACAAGATGGATATTTTGAAGGTGAGGAGTATTTAATTACTTGGGCATTTGGACATTTACTTCAGTTGTATGATGCGAAGGATTATGATGAAAGTATGAAAAAGTGGGAGTTAGAGAAATTCCCTTTTATTCCAGATAACTTTAAGTATAAAGTTAAATCTGATTCAAAAAATAAAGCAGTAGTCGACCAAGGTGCACAAAAACAAATTAAAATTATTAAAGGGCTTATTGCAAGAGAGGATGTAGATGGGATTATTTCTGCAACAGACTACGACCGTGAAGGACAAGTTATTGCAGATGAAATATTTCTCTACCTTAAAGAGAGAAAGCCTATTTATCGTATTTTACTAAATGAATGGACACCAGAAGAAGTAAAAAAAGGGATGCAGCGTCTAAAGCCTAATGAGGAAATGAAACCTTTACAGGATGCTGGAATGGGAAGACAATGGGCAGACTGGATTATAGGGATTAATTTAACTTCTGTGGCAACGGTTAAGTATGGGCGTGAAGAAAAGAAGCTCCTTAATATTGGACGTGTGCTACTACCTACATTAAAAATTGTTTATGATAGAGATAAGGAAATTTCAGAGTTTCAAAGCTCTACGTATCATAAATTATTAGCACATTTTAAAACAGCTCAAGGCGAAGTCTTTGAAAGTACTTATTATGAAAAAAATGAAGAGGATAAGTACAATGAAAAATTTGAAGATAAAGTGGTTTTAGAAAAGATTCAAGCACTTATTAAAGGAAAACAAGGTAAGCTTATTGAAAAGCAAGTAGAGAAGAAAAAGGAATATGCACCGTTGCTATTTAACTTATCTAATTTACAAGGTTATGTAACCAGTAAGTATAAGGGGTGGACATCGGATAAAGTTCTTAAAGTGGCTCAATCTCTTTATGAAAAGAAATATATAACCTACCCAAGGACAGGAAGTATGGCATTAGAAGAAAGTTTGAAAGAACGTACCAAAAAAGTTTTAGATACTTTAAAGGTAGGCTTACCATACGAAAATCAAATTAAGTTTGCGACACATAAGCGTATTTTTGATAATGCAAAAGTAGAAAGCCATAGTGCCATATGTCCTACTTATATGAAACCAAAAGGTCTAACAGCGGATGAGACGATTGTGTATGAAACCATTAAGAATCGATTTTTAATGCAGTTCCTACCCATTGCAGAGTTTGAAGAAACTAAGTTAACAGTGAAGATAGAAGAACCAGAAGTAAAAGGAGATTTTATTGCTAGAGGAAAGGTTCAATTAGTGGAAGGATGGCAGGTTATTGAAAAGCCAGATAGTAAAGATACAGTTTTACCGCAGGTAGTAGAAAATGAGCTATTAGCTTTAGCCAAAACGAATATTAATGCGGTAACAAGAAAACCACCTAAGATGCATACAGAGAAAACGCTTTTAAAGATTATGGAGACTTGTGGTAAAGCCTTTAAAGGGGAAGAAGACTCTGAAGAAATGATGGCATCTATTTTAAGTGGTTTTAGTATTGGGACACCAGCTACAAGAGCGGAAACGATTAAAAAGCTTAAAGATACAGGGTATATTACAACAAAAGGAAAGAATTTAACTTGTACAGATTTAGGAAAGAAGTTAGTAGAACAGTTTCCGGTAAAAGAACTTTTTGACTTAGAATATACAGGACGTCTTGAAAAAACATTATCAGATATTGAAAAAGGTAAATTTCAAAAAGATAAATTTTTAGAGATGATTAAAGCATTTACTTCAGATGCAGTAGGAACGATTAAAGCAGATGAAAATGGTTTTGGTAAAGTTAGTTTTTCAAAAGAAAGTGTAGGAAAATGTCCACTTTGTGGTAGTTCTATTATAGAAACGGAAAGAGCATTTGGCTGTAGTAATTGGAAAAGTGGTTGCAAATATGCTATTTGGAAAAATGACCGTTATATTAATGCACTAGGAAAAGAAGTAACGCGCCCAATGGTGGAACTTTTATTGAAGAATGGAAAAGTAGGATTTAAAAATTTAAAAAGTAAAAAAGGCACAACTTTTGCAGCCTATTTATTTTATGAGCAAAATAAAGAAACAGGCTATTTTAACTGGAGAATAGAATTTATCTAAAGAAAATAAAGATAGTATAAATAAAGAGCCTCTATAAAAGTAGTAACTGATTTTTATAGAGGCTTTTTATTTATAGTTATAATAAAAAGTAGTCTAGACATTAAAATATACCTTTAATACATAGTAAAAATCCAAAGATGATTAAAAGAACACCTGGTGGTAAGGCAATCACTGTAATACAACATATTAAACCAATGATTATGAGGGTAAGACCAAATCCAATAGTAATAAGCTTGCCACATAAAGAAAAGATAAGGCCTATAAGTGTCCAAATCAAATGAAAGGGTAATAAAATCAAATTGAAAAGTACGCTTAACATGTTAAAGACTCCTTTAAATTAAATTTTTAAGCTTATTATAAGTATAGCATATTATCAAAGAAAAATGAGGAGAAGGAGATTAAGGTTTGATTAAAAATTTATGAGAAGGTTAAAAGAGGGCTTATAGAAATCATTAAATAATAGAGAGGTAAGTTGAAAGGAAATTGGAAGAAATATACAAATAATAATGTGTCACTAAAAAGAGTTGTAAAAATAGATTAGAAAAGAGCGAGAAACTGAGGCAGAATGATGGAGAGTGGATTTCTTGACAGGTATTTATAATAATAGTATCATTAGGGTGAAGTAAATATATGTATATGCAATGGAGGGAAGTATAATGGCATACATAATTAATGATGATTGCATTAGCTGTGGAGCTTGTGCAGGTGAATGTCCAGTTGGATGTATTTCTGAAGGAGATAGCAAATATGTAATCGATGCAGATCAATGTATCGATTGTGGTACATGTCAATCTGTATGTCCAGTAGGAGCACCAAACTCAGCTGAATAAGTTAAAGCTTATGAAGCAATAAAAGCAGACTAGTTATTCACTAGTCTGCTTTTATTTTTAACATCAGATGGAGGGTAGCCATAATATTTCTTAAAAAGTTTACTAAAGTGATAAGCGTCTTCATATCCAACTCTTCGAGAGACTTCTTTAATAGGTAACGACTGTGTTTCTAAGAGATTTTTGGCAATAGATAAGCGTGTTTGAATTAAAAAATGGATAGGGGAGTGGCCAGTTTCATCTTTAAAAATTTTAGAAATATAAACCTGACTTAGGTACATATCTTTAGCAAACATTTCTAAGGAAATTTCTTTCATATAGTTTTCTTGAATGTACTGCGTAATCCATTTTACAATAGCGTGCTTATCTGGATAGATAAAACTAGAGATATCTTGAGTTTCGTGGCTTATACCATGTTCTATACAGCGTGATAAATGGATAAGGAGTTGCATAGTGAGCGTTTGTAACATGATTTTATAATCTAATTGACGTTTATTGGATTCTTGTACTAGAGCATTGCAAAGTTCTATAATCGTTTTACGATTCTCATTAAAATTAATAATTAAAAATCCATCAGTAGAGGCAGAAGTGGATTCTTTAAGGTGTCCGTCTAAATGACTGAGTCCTAAATGAAAATCTCTGTAGTTGTTTGGTTTAGGAATGATAACACTATGGTTTGTACCGGGTGTTAATAAAATGGCTTCACCAGCTTTTAAAGAATAAGTTCGATTACCAATAAAGTAGTGTGCAACCCCAGAGAAAATAAGTGAAAGTTCAGGATGATCATGGCTGTGCATCACGGATTGTGTAAAAGATGAACTTAGAGTTGGGTATTCTTTTTCGCATAAGTATAATATTTCAAGTTCCATAGAGGCCTCCTATATTTAGTTTTATACAATATAATAATTCATTTATTTTTAAATTTTAAAAATTATAAATTATTATATTATATAAAAATTTATAAAGATATTACGTATAAAGTATATAAAATTTTTCAAGAAAGTACATAATAATAAAAAAAGAAATTATGACAGTCTATTTTATGGATTTGGTCGAAGTTAATAAAATAGGAAGATAATGAAAAAATAATATATATATTGAGTCAAACTATTAAATGTGCTAAAATGTTTAATTGTGATAAATTACGGAAAGAGAGATCGAATCATGAGCGATATGAAAATTATAAATATAGCTGTTATTGCCCACGTTGATGCTGGTAAATCTACACTTGTAGATGCCTTCTTAAATCAAAGTGGTGTATTTAGAGCTAATGAAGAACACGTAGACTGTATTATGGATAGTAATGACCTTGAAAGAGAAAGAGGGATTACTATTTACTCTAAAAACTGTTCTATTAAATACGGAGATTACAAAATTAACATCGTAGATACTCCAGGACATAGTGACTTCTCATCTGAGGTAGAACGTGTTATCCGTACTGTAGATACAGTAATTCTTTTAGTAGATTCAATTGAAGGACCAATGCCACAAACACGTTTCGTTCTTCAAAAATCATTAGAGCTTGGTTTAAAACCAATCTTAGTTATTAACAAAATTGATAAACCAAATCACAGAGCTGAAGAAGTAGTAGATATGACATTCGATTTATTCGTAGATCTTCAAGCTAACGATGAACAACTTGACTTCCCAATCCTTTACGGAATTGGTAAACAAGGTATCATGCAATATGAACTTGATGATGAAGGTAAAGACATCATTCCACTTCTTGAAACAATCGTTAAACAAGTTGGGGAATATCCAAAAGATGATGAAGCACCACTTCAATTACAAATCAGTGCCTTATCATACGATAACTTCGTAGGTCGTCTTGGTATTGGACGTATTTACAAAGGTAAAGTTAAAGAAGGACAAACTGTAGAAATCGTAGACAACGATGGTAAATCAAGAAATGCTAAAATTAGCAAAGTCATGGTATACGAAGGTCTTAAACAAATTGCTGTTCCAGAAGCAACAAGTGGAGATATCGTTGTAATCGCTGGTGTTCCAGATATTTCTATTGGTGAAACAGTTGGTGAAGTAGGTAAAGTTGACCCAATGACACCTATCACAATTGAAGAACCAACACTTTCTATGAA
>JAFOHG010000120.1 GCA_017421915.1 Cellulosilyticum sp.
CTAGCACTCTTTCGAGTACATTACCCTCACGCTTCAGACCCAACATTTCTGTTACGCCTGGTGATTGGTTACTAGGCTCCTTGGCGATTACCTAGACAGGACTTTCACCTGCAAGCATAGTCCAGCTTAGCTGGACGCACTATTACAAAAAAAGGTTACCGCCCAACTTAATCTAATTGATTAATTGTACGATAACCCTTTTTCAACTTTTATTTTTTACTCATAGCTAATTTATTTAATATAAATAATACTACTAGTAATAAAGCTACAGATACCCCTAAAGTCAGCCATACATTTGCTGTAAATCCAGCTACTAAATAACCTACAACACAACATCCCGCAACAACTAATGTATATGGAATTTGTGATGAAACGTGATCAATATGATTACATCCAGCTCCTGTAGATGAAAGGATAGTTGTGTCTGAGATTGGTGAACAATGGTCTCCAAATACTGCACCTGCAAGTGTTGCTGCTAAAGATGCTGTTACAAGTTGTGGTGCTACTGCTCCACAAATCATTGTTACAATTGGAATAAGAATACCAAATGTTCCCCATGAAGTTCCCATTGCAAACGCTAGTCCCCCTGCTACTAAAAAGACTACAGCTGGAATAATCACTGGTGGCATATGTGATGCAGCTACTAAGCCTCCTACATATTCACCTGTCCCAATTAATTCTCTACATACACCACTAATAGTCCATGCAAGTATTAAAATAATAAATGCACCTACCATTGATTTAACACCACTTCCGATGCCATCCATAAAATCTTTAAAACTTAATACTTTACGTGGCACAAATAAAACGAAAGCTACAACTAATGCACCTAAGCCTGCAATCGCAAGAGCAGTTCCTGCATCTGTATTTCCAAAAGCCTGGGCAAGTGTCATGCCACCTGCAAAGTAACCACCTACATATAACATTGAAAGAACTGCAAATATAATGAGTGCAAGAATTGGAATAATTAAATCATATACTTTCCCTTTTGGAGATATTTTGATATTTGCTAATTCGTCATCTCCTGATTGCTCTATAGCACTTTGATCTTCGCCATCTCTTGCCGCTTTTTCAAATTTAGCCATTGAACCAAACTCTATATTAGTTACACAAAGGATAACTACCATAATTAAAGTAAGGATAGCATATAAGTTATAAGGAATAGTTGCCATAAATGTTTCCATTCCATTAAGCTTTGTACCATTTACTTCTAAGCCACCCATCTGTGAAATAACAGATGCTGCCCAAGACGAAATAGGTGCAATAATACAAATAGGTGCTGCTGTTGCATCAATAATATATGCTAGTTTTGCTCTTGAAATCTTATATTTATCTGTAACTGGTCTCATAACTGTACCAATTGTTAAACAGTTAAAATAATCATCAATAAAAATAACTGCACCTAAAAGAGATGTACCAAGCTGAGCGCCTCTTTTAGATTTAATCTTTTGTCCTGCCCATTCCCCATAAGCTCTAGAACCACCAGCCATGGTAATTACTGTTACTAGTGCCCCTAATAAACCTAAAAAGATAATCATCGATGCATTTTCACCTAATTTTTCAGCCATTAAGTGAATTGTTACATCAACTGCCTTTACGATTCCACCACCTGTGTGAAAAGCATAAATTAAAGTTCCTGAAAAAATACCAATAATAAGAGAGGATATAACCTCTTTAGTAATGAGTGCCAGTATAATTGCAACAACTGGCGGTAAAATTGATAATAAGCCTACGTCGATTGCTTCCATATGTGAGTCTCCATTCTGATATAAGTCCAACAAAAAAAGTCTTGAGCATATCACTCAAGACTCTTTTATATCATGTTAAGTAAAAATAATATCCTATTTTTCCTTAATTTAATCCGTCCATCGTGATAGCCCTCCACAAGTTTCCCCTGTGACAGTGTTATATATATTCTATATAACCCCAACAAAATAACCTTAAAGCATCAGTTACCCGTTTCGGCAATTTTTCCTTTCTATTTACTTCATCGTGCTTAACTCCGTAAATATACTCTTAAAAATTGCAACCTCTATCTACTCTTCTTTTATTGTTAGCTGTATTTACTATAAACCATATATTTTTAAATGTAAAGTATATTTTTTTATATTGGTCCAGATTTTCTAAAATTTCTATCGTTATATAACCTTTTTATTCATTAAATTTCTATGTTATAGATGATTTGTATTTTTTTAGTAATTAAAAATAGTCATGTCCTAAGTTAAAACTTAAAGGACATGACTACTTTTATTAAAAACTATTTATTCATGTTTTCTTCGATTGCTACTGCAACTGCAACAGTCATACCAACCATTGGGTTGTTACCAGCACCGATAAGACCCATCATTTCTACGTGAGCAGGAACTGATGAAGAACCAGCGAATTGTGCATCTGAGTGCATTCTTCCCATAGTATCTGTCATACCGTAAGAAGCTGGACCAGCAGCCATGTTATCTGGGTGAAGTGTACGACCTGTACCACCACCAGAAGCTACTGAGAAGTATTTTTTACCTTGTTCAATACATTCTTTTTTGTATGTTCCAGCTACTGGATGTTGGAAACGAGTTGGGTTAGTTGAGTTACCTGTGATAGATACGTCAACACCTTCCATATGCATGATTGCAACACCTTCACGAACATCATCAGCACCATAGCAACGTACTTTAGATCTTTCGCCATCAGAATATTTAAATTCTTTAACAACGTTTACTTTACCTGTAGCATAATCAAATTGAGTTTGAACATATGTAAACCCATTGATACGAGAGATAATTTGAGCAGCATCTTTACCAAGACCATTTAAGATAACTCTTAAATCTTCTTTACGTACTTTGTTTGCAGAACGTGCAATACCGATAGCACCTTCAGCAGCTGCGAAACTTTCATGTCCTGCTAAGAAAGCAAAACATTTTGTATTTTCATCAAGAAGCATAGCTCCTAAGTTACCATGACCTAAACCTACTTTACGATCATCAGCAACTGATCCTGGGATACAGAATGCTTGAAGACCTTCACCGATAGCTTTAGCTGCATCAGCTGCTTTGTGGCAACCTTTTTTAAGTGCAATAGCAGCACCTAAAACGTAAGCCCAACCTGCATTTTCAAAAGCAATTGGTTGAATTCCTTTTACGATTTCATATGGATCGAATCCGTTTTCTTGACAAAGTGTTCTTGCTTCTTCAATATCTTTAATGCCGTATTTTTCACAAACAGCATTAATTTGGTTAATTCTTCTTTCATAAGACTCAAATAATGGCATTTTTCGGCACCTCCCTATTCATGTCTTGGGTCAACTGTACGAACAGCATCATCAAATCTGCCGTATTGACCTGTAGCTTTTTCGATTGCTTCTTCAGCACTAATACCTTTTTTGATGAAGTCCATCATTTTACCAAAGTGGATAAATTTATATCCAATGATTTGGTCATCAGCATCTAAGGCAATGTTTGTTACATAACCTTCAGCCATTTCAAGGTATCTTGGTCCTTTAGCTTTTGTTGAGTACATTGTACCAACTTGGCTACGAAGTCCTTTACCAAGGTCTTCAAGACCAGCTCCAATAGGAAGTCCACCTTCTGAGAATGCAGTTTGAGTTCTTCCGTATACAATTTGTAAGAATAACTCACGCATTGCTGTATTAATAGCATCACAAACTAAGTCTGTGTTAAGTGCTTCAAGGATTGTTTTACCTGTTAAGATTTCTGCTGCCATAGCTGCAGAGTGTGTCATACCAGAACATCCAATTGTTTCTACTAACGCTTCTTCGATGATACCATCTTTAACATTAAGTGTTAGTTTACAAGCACCTTGTTGTGGTGCACACCAGCCAATACCATGTGTAAGGCCGCTAATATCTTTAATTTCTCTTGCTTGTACCCATCTTCCTTCTTCTGGAATTGGTGCTGGACCGTGGTTTGGTCCTTTAGCGATAGGGCACATTTGTTCTACTTCATGTGAATAAATCATTATAATGACTCCTTTCCACTGTGTATATTTAAAGATTCTCTTTAAAATTAAAGATTGTTCTTTAAATCAAATTTTTAACAATACACATTTATTTTATCTGTGGATAAGGAATATGTCAATATTTATCCAATTTATTAATGCGTTTAATAACGATAAATTGTAAAATTTTGTTCCCCTTTATAATCTTTTTTTGTCATAATAGCAATTTTAGCCGCTCTAATTATTTTTTCATAATTATTTTGTTTTGCTCTCATAGAGGCTGGTGTAGATAAAATAATATCTCTTTCTAATCCTATAATTTCTTTAGGTGATCTACCCCATAGAATCATATGCTCCATTGTAGCACTTTGTTCTATAGGTGTACTTAATAATTTATACTGACTGTGTACCTTACTTAACGCCTCTGCTTTACTTAAACTTAGTTCTTCTTCACTAATCATTTCTTTTAACCACTGTGGACTTGCATTAATAATAGGCAATGAGCTCCTATAATCTGGGTCTCTATAAGTATAAATGCCTACGGTTTGTAAGTCATAAATTTGACAGCCTGCCCCATATGCACCCATCCTTACTCTAATTTGTGGATTTAAATAATGCTTGGTCAAATAAGCAGCTAATAAATAGTCACTCCCCTCTATGCCCTCTTGTTTATACAGATTCATATAACAATAATCTACCTCTGCTTCATTTTCCACAATACAAGTTCCATCTGGAATTTCAAATTCATAATCAGCCTTTAAATTAGGCTGTTTTGGTAACTTTTCTAATATCTTATTCCAGCTCATAGCATATTCATTAGTCTTCTTTTTTGGCAACGTAGTTGCTAAAATTGTGCCACCTGTATGATATAAATCACAGTCTATTTTCTTAATATGCTCTATCCATATATTTTGTTTAGTTTGTAACAATCCTTGACAAAATTTATACAAAGGATAACTTTGCTGATACAAATAAGCTCCCCTATCATTTTCTCTGCCTATGGCAAGTTGAGCCAATGTAGCTAGTGCATTATTTTGACTTGCTCCTTTCATTCCCAAGGTAAATTCTATCAATTTTTGCTGATACCATTTTTCTGAACGATTTTTCAAGTACATCCTAGCCTGTTCAAATAAAACACCATGTTGTTTTTCTTCTAAGTTCGTTACAATTGAAAACTTAAAACATGGCCAATAACCTTCTTTCAATGGATAAGCTGTACATTGTGTGGAAATCATCCCGCTAAAAGGTGTAATATCTTTTGCACTTTCCTCTAATAAATAGCTATATAGATATAAATAAGGTAAATCTTCTTGAGCAATATGACTTGTATTTACATATAGTGTTGAGCATGCTAAGTCTGTATCTGCCTTAGTTTCCATTTCCCAGTAGTTTACTTTTTTCTTAATATCAGGAATATTATTAGGTGCTAGTACTAATTCATTTAAATCAATTTGCTCTAAACTAATTTTTTGCTTTTGCCATTCTTGTATCTCCTTATAAATTTCGCACCACTTTTCCTCACTAATTGTAGATTGATTTTGAGGATCTTCTAATTGATATTCCCCAGGTAATAAATTTAAAGTATATCGAGTAGCTTGATGAAAAAGTAAATCGCTTATGGAAGTATCTAGTTCTTCCATAGACTCAAGTTCCGTTTTCATTAAATAATACTGATTTTCTTCTCTATGATGAGCCCATCCATCTAAAATACTCTGTGCAACATTAATTCCTCTATTATTACTACTTTCTTGTTTTTCTAATAACCATTTTGCCTCTTTTAAGATATCTCGTTCTTGAAAAACATTTTTATTAATATACTTAGGTGCTTCTTCAAATAATCTATCTAATATTTTTGAACAACTTTCTATCTTTTCTTTAGGGATATCTGTAATTACAATCGAATAGATTGGGTAAGGCACATCATCATCTTTAAGCCACTTTGCTTGTAATCCTAGTGCCGACAAGCTCCCTTGAAAATAGCTTTGTGGGCTCATTAAATAGGTACTCATCCATAAATCTAATTTCTGAAGCTCAGTAGCTGTCACATCATCTTTTAATACAAAAGCCTTTACAATTCCTCCCTTATCTTGATTAGGTAAAATCTCGCAATTGATGAATTTATCAGAATTGATTTTTTCAACACTTAAATCAATTGATTGTTGTTTTTCCTTTCCCTGTACATAAGGTAAAATACTATTTAAAGTCTCTTGAATCGGTATATTACCATAAACGATAATACGCATGTTTCCTGGATAATAATAACGTTTGTATGTTTCTACAAATTCTTCATACGTTAACGTAGGGATGGCATTTGGGCTTCCTCCACTATCATACGCATAGTGACTGCCTGTATAAATTTTTTGTCTAATAGCCCTATAAACTGCACGTTCTACACTGCTATATGCTCCCTTCATTTCATTATATACAACACCGCCACAACGTCCTTCCTGAGGTACACTATGAAAGCCTTCTTCATAAAATCCGTATGGTTGTTCTACTAAGCTAGGATTAAAAACTGCATCTAAATAAATCTCTCTTAGCTTATTGTAACATGGTAAATAGGGTGTAGAAAAAGGAAAAATAGTCATATCCCCACTGGTCAAAGCATTCATATACGTACTTGGATAAGCTTCCCCTGCATCAAAAAACACACTAGATGATGGATACTTCTTTGAGCCAGTAAATACAGTATGCTCAATAATATGATTCACTCCTGTATCATTTGTAGTGGGTGTTTTAACGCCTATTACAAATGCTTTGTTCGTATCATCATTCTCAATCCATATGACTTCAAGTCCACTTGCAGTATGCTCATATGTATGCCAAATATCAGCATCATATTTCTTTTTACTGACTTCTTTAAATCCCTCTGTCTTACCATATATAGGCGAAATCAAATACAGAAAAATGATTATACTGCTCCAAACAACATGCCTTTTGCCCATGACTTTTCTCCTTTTTGTTTTTAGTATGTGCATCTTTTTCATTCTCTATGTTGCTTGTAATAGATTTCAATCATTTTTTATTCTTTTTTTGGTCTATTTAAATATTGAATGACATAAAATATAGATAGCTTTTTATGTAAAAATACAGGAGGAAATTATATGGCTCATATACCCGTCCCCCCCAGCTTATCAAGGCAAAATTTTGGTAGCTTAAGTGTTCAACTTTCTTCACCACTTACTTCTGGCCCACTTCAACCCATAGAGGGTGTTAATGTTACAATTAAAGGAATCTCACCTACTGGTGAATCGACTACTCTTGCTGAACTTACGAGTAATTCAGTAGGTCAAACTGAAGATGTAGTATTAGAAGCTCCCCCTGTGGACCTTAGCCTAGATCAAAGTAATACACAATTGCCATATGCTACTTATCGGGTTGAAACCTCTTCACCTAACTTTGTGGATGCTGTGGTGGATGGCACTCAAGTTTTTGCTAATACCCGCTCCATCCAGCCTATTGCATTAGAACCTACTTTAAACTCATCCAGTTCTCGTTCTCGCAGAAGACCTTCCTCTATGAGTCGTCAACTTTTTACAGATATTGTTATTGGTCCCTCCACACTTTATGGAGATTATCCTGAGAAAATTCCTGAAGCGCCTATCAAACCTATTACACCTGGTTCCGGTTTCATTGTATTAGACCGTGTTATTGTTCCTGAATTCATTATTGTTCATGCTGGTACTCCAAATGATGATTCTGCCCCTAATTATACAGTACCTTTTACAGATTATATCTCTAATGTAGCTAGCTCTGAAATTTATCCTACTTGGCCAACTGAAACGATTCGTGCTAATATTATTGCCATCGTTTCCTTTACCCTAAATCGTGTTTATACAGAATGGTATCGTAATCAAGGTAAATCTTTTACTATTACAAATTCAACTGCTTATGATCATGCTTTCTTCTATGGCCGCAATTTATTTGATAGTATTGTGGAAATTACAGCAGAAGTTTTTGATGTCTATATTAAACGTCCGGATGTTACTCAACCTCTTTTATCTCAATATTGTGATGGCCAAAAATCTTCATGCCCAAATTGGATGACTCAATGGGGAAGTAAATCCCTTGGTGACCAAGGTTATTCTGCTGAAGAAATTTTAAGATATTTCTACGGTAATATTACTTTAGATACAGCACCTCAAGTCGAAGGTAACCCTGAATCTTATCCTGGTAGTCCTTTAACCATTGGTTCTAGTGGCTCTGCAGTTCGTACAATCCAAACACAACTTAATCGTATTTCTAATAATTACCCACTTATTGAGAAAGTTGCAGTTAATGGACAATATGATGAGGATACCGCCAATTCTGTGAAAACTTTCCAACAAATATTTAATCTTACTCCAGATGGTATAGTTGGTAAATCTACATGGTATGAAATTTCTCGTATTTATGTAGCTGTTACCAAGCTTGCTGAACTTGGATAGTGCATCTAAAAACGCAGGGACTTATTTATATCCCTGCGTTTTATACTATATACTTATTCTGTTTTTATAGCGGATAAAGCAGATAGCTTCATTGCCTTTCTTGCTGGAAAATAACCTGAAAATAGTCCTATAATAACTGAAAAAAGAATACCCGCTCCTAACAACTTTGGTGTCATAATAGAAACAGTTGTTGAACCATACATATCCATCATTGCTGCAATTTTTTCACCACTAGCATTCATAATAAGTGAAGTGAGTAAAGAAATAAGCGCACCTGCTATTCCACCAATTAAACCAATTAATAAAGATTCCATTAAAAACATATTTTTAATATCCTTTATCTGTGCACCTATTACTTTCATAACCCCTATCTCTTTTGTACGCTCATAAATACTCATCATCATTGTATTGGCTATACCTATTGCTGCAACTACAAAGGATACGACTCCTAATGCTCCCAATGCCATTTGTCTAGATTTAGATTGCTGCTCCATCTCTTCCATGAACTCTGCATTGTTATAAGCATCATATCCTAGCGTCTTTAACTCCTCTACAACAGCTTGTACATTTTCACGGTCATTTACTTTTACAGTAACTTCATTGTACGTTTCTTTCTTATCATTTTGTTTATCTTCCTCTGAATATTGTCCTAATGCTTTATAATATGTAATTCTTTCTTTCTTTAACTTTTCATAAAGTGGCCTTGTTATAATAATTGTTTCTGCATTTTGATAACTGGTACCATCTAACATGCCTACAACCCTAACTTTAATGCCTTTAGATTTTTTTACTCTTCCTTTTTCTGACTCTAGTATAGGTTTTCCCATCTTTTCATCATATCTCATCACGTCACATGTTAAAGTTTGTGTTTCCATATCAAAAGGCATAGGTTCCAATCCTTTATCCCAATCAGGCATCTTTCCATTCTTAGTAAAATAATTTAAAATTTCTGGGCCTATTAATATGGCATCTTCTTCATTAGACTCTATATTGCGACCTTCCGTAATCTTGTATTCTAATAGTTCTACTTCTTGTGGAGATAAAACTAAGATATTAAACCAACTATCAAAAGTTCGGTATTTACCACAGCTAAAGTTAACTTGTCCACATTCTAATTTAGGAATGACACACTGTACATTTTCGACTTTCCCTATTTCTTTAATGGCTTTCTGATCAAAAGGTTTACCATTTCCTCTTCCCATGCTATAAACATCAATTAACGTTACATTCCCCATTCTAGATAGTTGCTCTTCCATATTCTTGTCCATAGCAAGACCTAATGAAAGCATTAAAATAATAGAGGTACATCCAATCACTACGCCTAATACAGTTAAAAAAGTTCTAAATTTACGTCTAAATAAATTCCGAATACTCATGGAGAGTAAATCAATCTTCTTCATTTAACATCATCTCTTCTTTTTTAGCTTTTCTTCTTCTTAATAGAATGATTAATAGCACAACTATTATGACACTCCCTACTCCTATTCCAATAAAAAGTGGTAGCTTGCTTGCTTTTTGTTCTGGTTCCTCTATCATTTCTTCATCTATCATAGCTTCATCCATACTCATTTCTTCTGCTTGTATTTCAAATTCTTTTCTCTCAACAATCGTTTCACCTGCTGGGTCTTCATACTCTAAAACTAATGTTCCCTTCAAAATACCGGCTTCATTTGCAATAATACTTGGTTCATAAGTTTCGCTTGCTCCCACATCAAATGTCCCAATAAAAGATTTATTTTCCTCTACTGTAAAGCCTTCTCCTTCAATATAAACCATCATATTATTTACTTTTGTACGTCCCCTATTATAAAAAGCTACAGATACCGGAATGCCTTCTCCTACCATTCCCGAAGATAAATTAATGTCTCCAATTTCAACTTTAGTCATTTGTTCGACTGGAATCCCTAAACTTTCTTGAGCCGTCAACTCATTTCCTTCTTCATCCTCATAAGCCATATCCACTGTAATTTGATAAGTTTTAGCTGCCGCACTTGGAATAGTATACATATTTAAAACTTGTGTACTTGTTTCACCTGGCATTAAATCAGCAATGTAAATGGTATTACTACCATCCACAGGGGTAAAGACATTTCCTGTATCTTCATCTGCTTTTTCTTGTTCAACTGGTAAAATATTGGCTTTTAAATTATGTACACTATGTTCTCCATTTGTATTTAAAAAACCTAGTGTTAAAACAAATTGCTCACCCGCACGTACAATAG
>JAFOHG010000121.1 GCA_017421915.1 Cellulosilyticum sp.
AAAGCAATTACCATATGTGGAAGTCAGTTTAACCAAAACTTCTAAAAAAGATTTTTTTGGTATATCAAGACAAGAAAACTTAGACAGTGTATCTGAAGGTGATGAAATCTATATGGACTATCAATATGATACAGAAACTTATCTCATCACAGATGATTTTGGAAATGAATTAGGAGAAATCAATACCAACAAATCAGAGCAACTTCAAGCGTATGAGGATGAAGGTAAAGAATTTTATGGTGTAATTTTAGAAATAGGCTATAGTGATTCTGGGAAGAACACTTGTAAAGTGCGTATCTTTATTAGAGAATAACTTTAGTGCATTAAAATAAAAGTTATTTTATACTAGGGATAAGTTTCAGATTTAGAGATTAATATGAATTTAATGATATGAAAATTTAGAATAATTAATATAATAATAGTATAATTATTGTGTATTTATATAAATTAAAAAGATGGGGAGTGCCTTTGATACTAATGGATTTAGGAAGGATGAAATGAGATGGAGTATACTTTTCGTAAATTTATTAAGGATGATTATAATATTGTATATCGTTTTCTGTTAGATTTATCAAAAGGAAATCGAGTTCATATAAATTGGAATTGGGCAAGATGGGAATGAATGTATTTTCATCCTGATTTTGATAGAGAGAATATAGAAAAAATAGGTCTTTGGTTTTATGCCATTCCAAAGACGGTAGAAATTGGTGAAGGCTTATCCTTTGGAATAATAGACAAAGAATTGGATTTGTTGAAACATCATCAAATGCTCTGGAAAGGGTTTGACCATAAAGAGGAACTTCCGACAGATGAAAAGACAATGAAGGCTCAAAAGCAGATGCTGTCAGCTGTACATATGAATTCTTGGCTACATGTAGTGGCAAAAAATGAAGAAAAGACAATCTTAGAATTAGTTAGAGAGCTCCCTCTTGTAAAACATTCATTTAAGGAGGAGAAAGTTATGGGTGAATTAAAGGAAATGATAAAAAAAGAAGATATGGGATGGTCAGAGAACGGCATTGATGGGAAAATTGATTTATTACTACCTATTAAACTTAAATAAAAGTAATATAATTTATCTAGATGTATTCACAGAATATAATGAAAATATATTTCCTAAATAAAATCATAAAATAGTAAGCTCTAGTATTAAGATACATTTAGTAATAAAAGAGAGGGGAGTCATATGGAGAAAATGAAGGTTAATGGTCATGACTATACAGTCATTAAACTTCTAGGAAAAGGAAAGGGGGGATATTCCTATTTAGTTATAAGAGAGAATAGGCAATATGTATTGAAACAGATTCACCATGAACCATGTGCATATTATCAATTTGGTAATAAGCTTGAAGCTGAATTACATGATTATGAGAGGTTACAGAAGCTTCATATTCCTATGCCAAAATTAATTGAAGTAGATCAAAAGCTTGAAAGAATTATAAAAGAGTATATAGATGGTGATACAGTATATGATTTAATTCTACAAGATCAAATGTGCCCGAATTATTTAAATCAAGTAAAGGCCATGTGTCAGCAATTATATAGTGCCAATATTAATATAGATTACTTTCCAACTAACTTTGTCCTTCAAAGTGAAGTTTTATATTATATTGACTATGAGTGTAATGATTATATGGAGGAATGGAATTTTGAAAATTGGGGAATTAAATATTGGTCAAAAACAAAGGAATTTCTAGAGTATATTAAAGAACATGCAGAGGTTATACTAGAGCCGTTAAATTTTGAATGATTTTTGTTTTTTGATTTGAGTAGGTGTATAATAAAAAGGCAAAGATAAAAACACAATGCACCTTTGGTGTAGATTCGGTTGGTAGTCCGGACGTACTCTTTAGAGTATAAGTAGCCTTCCTCCTTGGTTGTCCATTCTTTGCTTAGTTCTTATTTTAAGGAGGAATTTATAAATGGACAAAGTATCGGTACAATTGAATGTGTTTTTTGAAGCCCCTTTTTGGGTAGGTGTTTTTGAGCAAATGATAGATCAGAAGCTATCAGTGTGTAAGATTACATTTGGAGCAGAACCTAAGAGTGGTGAAATTTATGAAATGCTTCTAAAAAATAACGTTCAATTACGATTTAGTCCTGCTGTGGCAACTGCTAAGCAAAAGATTAATCACAATCCTAAACGTATGCAACGTGAAATACACAAACTACAAAAACAGAAGGGGATTGGTACGAAATCACAACAAGCTTTAAAATGTCAGCAGGAGCAGGTGAAAACTGAAAGAAAGACCATTAAGCGAGAAAAAAGAGAAGCTGAAAAACAACATCAGTTTGAACTGAAACAGCAAAAAAGAAAAGAAAAACATAGGGGCAGATAAATACTCTGCCCCTATGTTTTTTTACCATTAGGAAATGAAGCATTTAGGAAAGCTATTTTGAAATAACAAAAATAATTTGAAAAAAATAAAAAACTAAATAAAATTATGATAAAAATTATACAAATAAAGAGGCTGATTGAGGTTATATTCAACTTAATCAGCCCCTTTATTTATATTTAGAAAAGATTTAATATTATTTATTTAAAAAAAGAGTAAATTTATACAAGGAAAACTTGGGATATATTTTAAAAACAAGATGTAAAAAATGTTTAAATTAAACAAATAAAAGTTAAAATAATATAATTTTGGGAAAAACAAACAAAAAAACATGAAAAATATATAGAAATATGTCATATTTCAAATACTGGAAAAGTATATTAAAGTATTATCAACTTAAGGTTAAAGGAGAAAGACAGTTATGAGACACAAAAGAAAAGTAGTTGCACTGAGTGCTTTAGCAAGTGTTGCGTGCTTAATGTTGTCAGGATGTGGTTCAGAGAATGAAAAACGAATTATTCGAATTGGACACAACCAATCAACTAACCATCCAACTCATAAAGGGTTAACAGCATTTAAAGACTATATCAATGAACAGCTAGGCGATAAATATGTTGTAGAGGTATATCCAAGTGAATTATTAGGTTCTCAAACAGAGATGGTTCAGCTAACTCAAACAGGGGCAATTGATTATTGTGTTGCGAGTAATGCTATTTTAGAAACGTTTAGTAAAAACTATGAGATTTTTAATCTACCTTATTTATTTGCAAGTACTGAAGCTTATCATCATGTAATGGATGATGAGGCATTAACAGACCCAATCTTTACATCAACTGAAAAAGCTGGGTTTGAAGCAGTTACTTGGTTAGATGCAGGTACAAGAAACTTTTACACAGTAGATAAACCAATTGAAAGTCCAGCAGACTTAAAAGGGCTTAAGATTCGTGTACAACAATCACCAACAAATATTGAAATGATGAAACTTTTAGGTGGTTCAGCAACACCTATGGGATTTGGGGAAGTTTATACAGCACTTCAATCTAATATTATTGATGGTGCGGAAAATAATGAGATGGCTTTAACAGATAATGGTCATGGTGATGTTTGTAAATATTACTCTTATGATATGCACCAAATGGTTCCAGATATTGTAATTGGAAATGTTGCATTTATGGAAGGTTTAACAGAGGAAGAAGAAGCTATCTTTGAAGAGGGATATGATATATTAAGTGCGGTTCAAAGAAAAGAGTGGATAACTTCAGTAGAAGCAGCAAAAGAAAAAGCAGCTAATGAGCAAAACGTACAATTTATCTATCCAGATCAAGCACCTTTCGTAGAGGCATGTTCACCACTTCATGAGTCTGTGCTCAAAAATAACCCAGCATTACAATCTACATATGATGCAATTCAAGAATACAATGCACAGTATCCATCAGTGGCGGAATAGGAGGTCAGTATGAAACAACTAAGAAATATATTAGATAAAACTTTAAGTGGATTAGCAGGAATAAGTTTTCTTGCAATGGTTCTTTTAGTTTGTTGGCAAGTTTTCACACGCTATATTTTAGGAAATCCATCTTCTTGGTCAGAAGAATTAGTTTCTTATTTATTTGCATGGATGTCTCTATTAGGTGCTTCTATTGTAGTAGGAGAAAGAGGTCATATGAATATTCCTATTCTTGTGGATCGTATGAATCCAGTTATTAAGAAAGGACTTACAATCTTTGCAGAAATCATTGCCTTTGTATTTGCAGCAGTTATTTTAGTATATGGTGGTATGCAAATTACAAGTTTAGCTATGGGACAAATGACATCTTCTTTAGGCGTTGCAATTGGGGTATTTTATGTAGTACTTCCATTAAGTGGCGTATTAAATATGCTTTACGCTATTTTAAATATCTATGATATTGTTAAAGGAAATATCAGCTTAGAGACAACAGAAGAAGGGACTAAGTAAGGAGGATTAGAGTATGGCAATTGAATCATTATTAATCATTATAGTAGTACTTGCAGGTCTTCTAGTAGTAGGTGTTCCTATTTCTTATGCAATTGGGATTTCATCTCTTGCAGCTATCCTTCAAGTAGTACCTACTGACGTAGCAGTATTAACTGCTGCACAAAGAACGTTTGTAGGGATGAGTAAATTTAGTTTAACAGCAATTCCATTCTTTATTTTAGCAGGGAATTTAATGAATCAAGGTGGTATTGCAAAAAGATTAGTAGATTTCGTACTAGCTATTTTAGGAAAGCTACCAGGTTCACTTTTAGTGACAAACGTAGGTGCAAATGCACTATTTGGAGCAATTTCTGGTTCTGCATCAGCTGCGGCAGCTGCTGTAGGAAGTATGGTTAAAGAAGGGCAAGAAAAACAAGGTTATGACCCAGCATTATGTGCAGCAACTAATGCAGCATCTGCACCAGCAGGTCTTTTAATTCCACCTTCTAATGCACTTATTACATATTCTCTTGTATCTGGAGGAACATCTGTAGCCGCATTATTCTTAGCTGGTTATATTCCAGGTATTATTTGGGCAGTGTGCTGTACAGTAGTAGCGATTATTCTTGCTAAGAAAAAAGGTTATTGTGGCGCTAGTGGTAAGTTTGATTGGAAAAATCTTGGACAAGCAACTTTAAAAGCGCTTCCATCATTATCTCTTATTGTAGTTGTTATTGGTGGTATTGTTGGAGGGGTATTTACTGCAACAGAAGGTGCTGCAATTGCTGTAGTATATGCTTTAATATTAGGGATTTGCTACAGAAATATTACTTGGAAATCTTTTTGGAATATCGTAGTAGATAGTGCCAAAATGAGTGGAATGATTGTTTTCTTAATTGGTGTTTCTAACATTATGGGATGGGTAATGGCGTTTACTCAAATTCCACAAACAATCTCAGCTTTATTATTAGGTTTAACTAATAATCCAGTGATTATTTTATTAATTATGAATGTGATCCTTTTAATTGCAGGAACATTTATGGATGTAACACCAGCGATTTTAATCTTTACACCATTATTCCTGCCAATTGTTCAAACATTCGGTATGAATCCAATTCAATTTGGTTTAATCTTAGTGTATAACTTATGTATCGGAAACATTACGCCTCCAGTAGGAAATACACTATTTGTAGGAATTAAGGTAGGTAACACAACATTATCTAAAACAATGCCATATATGCTACTATACTATATCGCAATTTTAATAGGTCTGTTATTAGTTACTTTTGTACCAGCAATTACATTAGGACTTCCTTCATTAGCAGGAATGCTGTAAATTATATTAGGTGTCAAATATAATTAAATAGGATAACGGATAAAAAACTCAGATAATACTAAATGGTTATCTGAGTTTTTGTATATATAAATATAGTATCATTATAAAGAATAAAGCAGAGATTGACACAAATAATATGTAATGTTATAATCACAAAAAAATAGCAAGGGGAGCTTGTAGACAGGCTGAGAGGAAGGTGTGCCCTTCGACCCATAACCTGATTTGGATAATGCCAACGTAGGGATGTCGTAGAAATAAGTGAGCGTATAGACCAAATCGGTATATACGCTTTTTTTCATGCATAAATAAAATCGGGAATGCTGTTTTAAGGAAAACAGGAGGAATAGAGTATGTTAGGAAAATATTTAGACAATGTAAGAGAAAAGGCGCCGTTAGTTCATAATATTACAAACTACGTGACAGTTAATGATGTGGCAAATGTATTACTTGCTTGTGGCGGTAGCCCAATTATGGCAGATGATTTAAGGGAAGTTGAAGAAATTACTTCTATTTGTGGAGGGCTTAATATTAATATTGGAACTTTAAATAGCTATACAATTGAAAGTATGCTACAAGCCGGATATAAAGCAAATGAATTAAAACATGCAACGCTACTTGACCCTGTGGGGGCAGGCGCAAGTAAACTGAGAACCAATACAGCAGAGCATTTACTACAAGAAATTCAATTTGATGTTATAAGGGGAAATATTTCAGAGATTAAAACCTTAGCAGTAGGTACAGGAACAACGAAGGGAGTAGATGCCGATGAAGCAGATACTGTCACAGAAGAAAACTTAGAAGCTATGGTTACTTTTACAAAGCATTTTGCAAGAAATAAAAAATGTATAGTGGCAATTACAGGTGCCATTGATTTAGTTGCGGATAGCAATAAGTGTTATGTAATTCGTAATGGTCGGGCAGAAATGAGTAAAATTACAGGAACAGGATGTCAGTTATCTGGAATGATAACAGCCTTTTTAGTAGCCAATCCACAAGAAAAATTAGAGGCAACAGTAGCGGCTGTAGCTGCTATGGGTTTAGCAGGAGAAATTGCTTTTACTTATATGCAAGAAGGGGATGGGAATACAACATACCGTAATCGCATTATTGATGCTATTTACAATATGGATGGTAAAACATTAGAGGAAGGTGCAAATTATGAAGTGCGATAAAAAAGATTTGTTATTATATGCAGTAACAGATAGAAGTTGGCTAAATGGGAAAACCCTTTATGGGCAAGTGGAGCAAGCTTTAAAGGGAGGAGTAAGCTTTGTACAGCTTAGAGAAAAAAATTTAAATACAGAAGCATTTTTACAAGAAGCCATTCAAATTCAATCTTTGTGTAGAACCTATGGAGTACCTTTTGTGATTAATGACAATATAGACATTGCTTTAGCTATGAATGCAGATGGGGTTCATGTAGGGCAAAAAGATATGGAGGTTTCTAAGGTAAGGGCAAAATTAGGACCAGATAAACTGATTGGTGTATCAGCTCAGACAGTAGAGCAAGCAGTAAAAGCAGAAAAAGAAGGGGCAAGTTATCTTGGGGTAGGTGCAGTATTTGCAACAGATTCAAAGTTAGATGCTATAGAGGTTTCACATGAGACATTAAAAGAAATTTGTAAATCAGTTGAAATACCAGTAGTAGCAATTGGCGGTATTAATAAGGAAAATATCAAGGAGCTTTCAGAAAGTGGGATTTGTGGTGTAGCAGTCATTAGTGCTATTTTTGCACAGTCAGATATTGAAAAAGCAACTGATGATTTAAAGAAGCAAGTTGAAAAGATGCTATATGATTTGTAAGGAGGAAGCATATGAAAACAGCATTAACAATTGCAGGGAGTGACTCTAGTGGAGGGGCAGGCATTCAAGCGGATATAAAAACAATGACTATGAATGGCGTTTATGCAATGAGTGTTATTACAGCCTTAACAGCTCAAAATACAATGGGAGTATCGGAAATTTCAGAGGTGACACCAGAGTTTGTAGGGGCACAGATGGACGCAATATTTACAGATATTTATCCAGATGCAGTAAAAATTGGGATGGTATCATCTAGTAGTATTATTAAAGAGATTGTAAAAAAGTTAAAACAGTATAAGGCAAAAAATATTGTAGTAGATCCAGTTATGGTAGCTACAAGCGGTGCAAAGCTCATTAATAGTGATGCCATCAATGTATTAACAAAAGAGTTATTTCCATTAGCAACGATTATAACACCTAATATTCCAGAAGCTGAGATATTAACCGGAATACAAATTAAAGAGGCTACAGATATGATAGAAGCAGCAAAACAGATCTATAAAACCTACCATTGTGCTGTTTTATGTAAGGGGGGACATCAGGTAAATGATGCCAATGATTTATTGTATTTAGATGGGGCATATAAGTGGTTTTATGGAAAACGTATTGATAATCCTAATACTCATGGAACAGGGTGTACTTTATCCAGCGCCATTGCTTCTAATCTTGCCAAAGGATATACATTAGAAAAATCAGTTAATCATGCAAAAGATTATCTTTCAGCAGCATTATTAGCTCAATTAAATTTAGGAAATGGAAGTGGACCACTTAACCATCATTTTGATTTAAAAGGGAAGTATGCTTAGTAAAAACCACTAAAAATTAAGTCATGGAAAAAAATACATATTTTTATAAAAGCTTATAACCACAATGGTTTAAGCTTTTTTTTTTTACGAGAATTTATTTTTATGAAATAGATGATATTGAATATCAATAATTGTTTATGTATAATAGAGAAGGGGATTACAAAAAATGACAAATTAACAAATAATATCTAAATTATAGATAGGTCAACTGTTGAAAAATTAAATTTCTAATTAAAGAGGGAAACATGAAATATATTTTTATAAATCCTGTTGTAGATCAGATGTATATTAAAGAAGAGCTAGATAAGGCATTAATAGAAAATGGCTATCAAAGAGTTGAGGTTCAAACAGACTGGCATAAGATTGTAAAAGAAAAATATACAAAGGCATTAAAAGAAACAAACTTAACAATTTTAGACCGTCGTTGTCCTAAAGCAATTGAAGCGATTCATGAATATTTCAATAAAGAAGAAATGTTAGAGCCATCTATTGAACCGATTCTAATACATTGTGCAATAGAATTAGCAAATCGAGAAGATTTAAAAGACAAGAAAAAAATTATTACAACACCATGTGAAAGCTTAGCTTATTATGGAAATAAACTTAACTTACAAAATACGGAGTTTATAAGCTGGAAGGTGTTTGCAAAGCAAACTAGATTAGATGAAATGTTAGAAGTAAAACAATTAGAGGCAAGTCCTATTCCACCAGGTTATTTTACCGAACTAGGTGTTAAAACAACCAGTTTATCTGGAGAAGAAAATATAAAAGCGTATTTCAAGAGTGACCTACATAGGCAAGATGAATTAGTGGAAATGTTGTACTGTCATCATGGATGTAATAATGGAGATGGAGTGTTAATGAATGAAAGAAAGTAAAAGCATTAAAACCTTTATCTCAGTAGCACTTATTGTTTTAATATGGGGTATAGTAGCCGAAATGGGAGTGGTGAGTTCTTATATCTTACCATCGCCTAACAAAGTTATAGAAAGCTTTGTAAAAATGGTTAAAAGTGGGGAAATCTTTGAAGATATTTATATTAGTTATATTAGGGTATTAAAAGGATTTCTAATTTCAACATTAGCAGCATTTGCTTTAGCTATGATGAGAGTTGTTTTTTGTAAAGCAAGTGGTTACTATGAGGGAATTGTTCAATTCTTAAAGAATGTGCCACCACTAAGCTTAATATCCTTACTTATTTTATGGTTTGGGATAGGTGAAACAACAAAAATTGGAATTATTGTATTAACAGCTTTCTTTCCAATTTATTTAAATACAGTAAAAGGCTTTACAAGCTGTGATAAGAAGTTATTAGAAGTTGGAGAAATCTATGGTTACTCCAAGGTTGGTAGCTTTTTCAAAATTAGGTTACCGTATGCAATGTCAGATATCTTAGTAGGAATGAGAATAGGACTAGGTTATAGCTGGCGAGCCATTATTAGTGCAGAAATGATTGCTGCATCAGCAGGGCTTGGACATATGATTTTATTTGCACAGCAAATGTCAAGAACAGATAAAGTGATTGTTGGGATTTTAGTAATTGGTGTGGTAGGTTATATCACAGACCGATTATTTGCCCTAGTTATTGATAAGACTTTGAAAGGGTCAGAAAAAAATGGATGGGATTAAGTTAGTCAATGTAGGTAAGTATTATACAGTTAAAAGAGAGCAGGTTAAAGTTTTAGAAGATATTAATTTGGATTTACCAGCCAATAAAATTACCGTTATCTTAGGTAGAAGTGGATGTGGAAAAACAACGCTTTTAAGGTTGGTAGCAGGTTTAGAAACTTTTGAACAAGGTGAAATACAAGCAACTCATGTTAAAAGAAAAGCCTATGTTTTTCAAGAAGACCGCTTAATGCCATGGCTCACTGTTAGAAAAAATATAACTTTTGGTCTTAAAGATAAAGAAATAGATCATGAAAAAATAAGTGGAATTATTCAGATGGTAGGATTAGAGCAATTTGAAGCAGCTTATCCAGTTCAATTATCAGGAGGGATGAAGCAAAGGGCTTCTATTGCAAGAGCTTTTGCCTATAATCCAGATTTTATTATGATGGATGAGCCTTTTTCAGCATTAGACTATTTTACAAGAGAGCAAATGCAAAAAGAATTATTAAAAATTCATCATAAAACTAAGTGTTCCATTTTATTTGTAACGCATAGCATCGATGAGGCACTTATTTTAGGTGATAAAATCGTTATTTTAGAAAAAGGAATCATTAAGTCAGAATATGAGATAGAAAAAGATCATGAAAGAGACTTATTGAGTGATAAATTTGTAGCTTTAAAAAAGCAAATCATGGATGACTTAAAAGTAGTTTAAGGTCATTTATTTAAAGATATTTAATGAAGCAGAACTAATGAAAATGGAGGAAGTATAATGAAATTAGCAAGAAAAGTAGTAGCATCAACATTAATGATGGGTGCTATGATGACATCTATGGTAGGTTGTGGAACAAATGATAGTGCAGCTACTAATAGCACAGCAACTAATAATGTAGAAGCAACAACAGAAGCAGAAACAGAAGGTAAAAGTGAAGTAGCAGAAGGAAGTATTGATTTATCAGATTCAACATTAGATGAATTAACAATCACACACGTAACATCACCACTTAACGTACCAAGTATTATCCAAAAAAATAAAAATATATTTGTAGATGAATTTAGTAAAAATGGTAAATCAATCGAAATCAAATATGCAGAAATTACATCTGGAGCAGATCAAACTCAAGCATTAGCTTCAGGCGATGTAGATGTTTTATATGCTGTTGGAGGAACTTCTATTATTTCAGCAGCAGCAAATGGTGCAGATATTAAAATCTTAAATATGTATAGTAGATCTCCAGAAGCATTCTGTTTATATTCAAAAGATGAAAATATCAAATCACCAGAAGATTTAAGAGGAAAAACAGTTGCAGGTCCAGTTGGAACAAACTTACATCAATTATTAGTAGCTTATCTTAAACAAGCAAATATGACAATTGAAGATATCAACTATGTCAATATGTCTATTCCAGATGCAAAGGCTGCATTAGATGGTGGAAGCATTGATGCTGCATTAGTTGCAGGCCCAACAGCTTACAAATCAAAACAACAAGGTTACCACTTAGTAACAAATGGTAAAGGCTTAACAGATGCTGTAATTGCTGTAGCAGTTAGAGAAGATTTCTACAATGAACATAAAGAAGAATTACAAGCATTTATGAATGCAGAAGAAAGCATTATTAAGTTCATTAATGAAAACCACGATGAAACAATGGAAATCGTTGCAAAAGAACTTGATTTAGATAAAGCTGCTGTTGAAGAAATGTTTACTCAATATGATTTCAACATTGAAATAACAGAAGAGGATTACAAAGCATTCCAAAATATAGCAGACTTTATGTATGAAACAGAAATGATTGAAGCACCATTTAACACAGAGCAACTTTTCATTAAATAACAGGAGTTTAAATGATGATAGAAAAAGTTAGAGTAAAAGACCATGATGATATCATTGAAATCACTTATGAGGATTTATTAAAATACCATGGTAAAGAAATGTTAGGGGGAGCAGCCCTTGCATTTAAAATTATGTTAATGACATTTCCTAAACTTTGTGATGGAGTACCAGAGAGAGGATATTTTAATTTCTATAGTGGAATTGGTCAAAATGGTAAAGGCATTATTGATGCAACAGAAATGGTTATGCGTGTTAGAACACATAATCAAATTAGATTAGACCTTGAATATTCAGAAGATAAATTAGGACAAGTAGCTCCAGGTGGTGGTAGATACTACTTTGAAATTGGGTACAAAGAAAAACTCATTAAGTTATATCTTAAAGAGGGAATTATTCCACAAGAGTTTATAGTATACTCAAAGCTAGCTCATAAATGTAAAGCAGATGGTGTGTCAATGACCGTACGTGAATAAGAAAGATTATTTTATCTAAGACAAGAACTAGCAAAGAGTATCATGGCATCTAAACCAGAAGATTTATTTGTTATTATGGAATAAAGATAGTAAGCTATCAAAAATAAGTGAGGCATTTAGCTTCCATATACAATAAAATATATCGACTATTTAAAAAAGGGTACTATATTACTTGCGTAACGAGTAATATAGTACCCTTTTTTATGCTTCAAGAGAAAACTAATTTAATGAACAAAGTAGTAAGTAGCATATATAAGATAGATTTAAAGAATGTACATTAGTGATGCGCTTGATGAATGATTTTGCGGTAAGTGGAAGGGGTCTGACCTTGATACTTTTTAAAGACTCTTGAAAAGTAATTGATATCGTCAAATCCACATTGAATAGCTATATCATGTATTGGTAGTTGCGTTGTATTAAGAAGTTTAATGGCATGACGAAGTTGCGTTTTATGAATAAAATCTGTAATTGTAATGCCTACTTCTTTCTTGAATAAGTTAGATAGATAAGCGTTACTCAAGTTTAAGGCATGAGCAATGATATCTAATGTTAGGTTTTCAGTATAGTTAAACTCTATATAAGTAATACAATTTTGAATAGGCGATGAATAGTTAACTAATGAATGATTTTGAACTAAAATACAGTACTTATGTAGCATTTCATTGGTAAGTGATGCAAGTTGCTCGGTATTAGTGCATCCTTCAATTTTAATAGCAAATTTTCTAGATAGCAAATCAATATGATAAGGATGAACATGAACATCTTCAACAGCTTTACGAAGGAGTGAATTAAAAATAATAAGCATATTTTGTTCGTTACGGAGCAAATTCGTTACTCTAGGTTTGATATTATATTGAATAAACTTTTTATGATAGAGCGTAGCCTTGGCATAATTTCCATGTTTTACGGCATCTAATAATTGATTTTCTATGTCATAACGTTTTTGAATAAATGATAGGTTAGGGTCCATATCTGTACATAAGTCAACAATATCAACAATATCCATTTTGGTCTCTTTTGGACTGAGCTCAAAGTGTTGTAAATAAATATCTTTACCCAGTATACCTTTTAGTAAAGGAATAATGAGTGCAATAAAACGATCTTCAGAAGGAAATATAGTAATTTCTTCATAAAAAGATAAAAATTGATTTTGAACATTAGAAGACCATTGATATTTTTGCGAAAGTGTTGCAAAAGTTTCTTTTGTTAAAGGCTGAAAAAACAATGGTCCTAAAACCGCATATTCTCCTACTTCAAAAAATTCATTAGGTAATTTAAAGACAATATAAGAAAGTAAGAAGGAATCACGTAATATATAGAGGGTATTGGATGCACAATGAGTCATGATCCACTCATGAATAGAAATGTATTCTATAGTAAGACCTAGTTTATGGCGTAGGTTATAGTCTATATTTGAAAGGTTATCATAGGGTGCTTTCAAAAAGGTGCATTGTATATTTTGGCTATCTAATATAGAAGTTATGTAGTCTAGCATGTTAAGTGTCATATAAGTGCCTCCAGTGATGTTTTTATAAATAGCATATTTTTGTTTTATTATAGCACAATTTTAACAGTGAACATAATAATGCGAAAAAATATGCTATTTTCTATAAAAATCGTTCTATTACTAAGAGGTAGAGTTTGTTATTATTTAGACAAATAAAGAGTAAACAACAGGAGGATAAAAGAAAAGTACATAATATAAGGATTTTATGATACTAAATCAAGACTATGAAATTGTTGGAGGGTTCGAATATGAATGATAAAAACACAGGAATACATAGAGCAAAATTATGGCAAATTGGTTGTTTTGCATTTAACAATTCAGCAACAAACTTATATATGTTTTTCATGAATTTTATTGCATACTATTTAACTGGAATGGTAGGAGTTGGAGTAGTGGTTGCTTCAACAGTTATTACAACACTTAGAATCTGGGATGGTGTAACAGATCCATTTATTGGATACTTGATAGATAATACATCAACTAAATTTGGTAAAAATAGACCATTTATGTTAATAGGTAATATTATCTTAGCAGTGGCAAGTTATATTATGCTTCATGTAACACACTTACTACCAACAGGTGGAAGATTTATCTTCTTTGTTATTATCTATATGATTTATATTATTGGATACACATTCCAATGCGTTGTTACTAAATCAGCACAAACTTGTTTAACAAATGATCCAAAACAAAGACCATTATTTACAATCTTTGATGGTATTTACAATACAATTCTTTTTGCAGCAGTACCTATTTTAGTTTCTTCAGTATTAGTACCAAGAGCTGGAGGATTTAATGAGCAATTCTTCCATGAAATGTGGATGATTGTAGCACCTATATCATTTGTTTTTACTTTAATTGCAATCTTTGCAATTGCACCAAAAGATAGACCAGAATATTTTGGTATGGGTAAAGCTGAAAAAGTTCAATTAAAAGATTACTGGGAAGTTTTAAAAGGTAATAAAGCAATGCAAATGCTTATTGTATCTGCATCAACAGATAAATTAGCCATGAATACACAAACTAATTCAACAGTAGGTATTATTATCTTTGGTATTGTTTGCGGAAACTATGCTTTAAGTGGTGCTGTTTCAGCTTATACATCTATTCCAACAATGTTAATCTTAATGTTTGGCGCAGGTTATATTGCCACAAGAATGGGACAAAGACAAGCAATGTTATTTGGAACAATTGGTGGGCTTATTTGTAGCATTTTAATGGTAGTACTTTTCTATATGGGAGATCCTACAACACTTGCTTTCCCTGGATACGATGGATTTACAGGATGGAATTTCTTTACACTTTCATTTATTGTACTTTATGTTTTAATGAAAGGTTTTACAGGTGTTTCAGGAAATATTGTTATTCCAATGACAGCAGATTGTGCAGATTACGAAGTATACCGCTCAGGTAAATATGTACCAGGATTAATGGGAACTTTATTTAGTTTTGTAGACAAACTTATTTCTTCATTATCAGCAACAATCGTTGGTATGATGTGTGCCTTTATTGGATTTAGTGAACAATTACCAACAGTAGATACACCATATAGTGATACTTTAAAATTTGTAGGGCTATTCTGTATGTTTGGATTACCTATATTAGGGTTAATTTGTAATGTTATTGCCATGAAATTTTATCCATTAACAAAAGAAAAAATGGAAAGTATTCAAGAAGAAATTGCAGCAACAAAAGCAAGATGTATGGAAGAAGCAAGTGCATAACATAGATTAGAAAAGTGTAAGTAAAGGGGTGATGGAATATGAGACAGTTAAGAAAAGCAGAAATAAGTATGAGGGAACTTTTGGAACTAGAAGAGGAATTACGTAGCTTAAAAGAAAAGTGTCACATTAAAGAAGAAAAGAAGTGGTGGCATAAAATCGGTGACTGTATGGTCAATAGATTGGAAAGAGAGCCAGTTGCAGTAAGTAGAAAAAAATATATTAAGTTAGCAGTGACTTGTGGATGGTTATGTGGAGCACATCGTTTTTATACAGGTCAGAAAGGTTTAGGCATCTTATACTTGCTTTTTTGCTGGACAGGTATTCCATTCACCATGACCTTAATAGATTTAATGATTGCACTCCCTAAAAAAGTAGATAAAAGTGGAAATATTATATTGTAGTTTGTAGAAAGGTATTACAATAAGCAAATAAATGCTCGGAAGATATAAAGAAGGTCTTCCGAGCATTTATTTGTTAAGTAAAAAATAGGTCGGGATAATAGCAAACATATAACTTTGAATATCGATTAAATAGTGATAAAATATCTATATAATTTACTAATTTTTCGGAAAATATTACCTGCACTATATTTAGAGATAGATATTTTTATAGTACCATATTAAATATCATATATTTAAAAGAGAAAAATAGGAGGGGATTTTATGATAAAAAAATATTGCTTTGGAGAATCTGTGAATACAGGTGCAACTGTTTTAAAACTAGATAGTAGTCAAGAGGAGTTATCATATTTTAAGGTGAAAAAGCAGGATCAGGATACTAAGGGTTATCAGTTTATTTATTTAATGGATGAGAAGACACAAGTTTTTGGTTTAGGTGAAAATGTAAGAGGTATGAATAAACGAGGGTTTATTTATGAAAGCCATTGTAGTGATGATCCTAACCATGATGAGGGAAAACGCTCTTTATATGGTGCCCATAATTTTATTCTTATAAGAGGTAAACAAAATTTAGGTGTTTTTATTGATTTCCCGGGAAAAGTAAGATTTGATTTAGGCTATACGGATAAAGATGAAATTAGAATTGAAGTTGATGGGGAAGACTTTGATTTCTATTTAATTTGTGAACATAGTATTAGTGAGATAGCAAAGCGTTTTAGAAATCTTATTGGAAAAAGTTATGTTGCGCCTAAGTGGGCTTTAGGCTATCAGCAAAGTAGATGGAGTTATAAAAATGAGGCAGAAGTAGAAGCAGTTATTAAAGGATATAGAGAGAATAAGTTGCCTTTAGATGCTGTTTATTTAGATATAGATTACATGGAACGTTATAAGGATTTTACAGTTAATAAAAAAGCTTTTCCAGACTTAAAGTGTTTTGCAAAACATCTAAAAGAGCAAGGTATAAGGCTTGTCCCTATTATTGATGCAGGAGTTAAGATAGAAAAAGGATATGATGTTTATGAAGAAGGCGTTAAGGAAGATTATTTTTGTAAGGATGCTAATGGAAAAGATTTTATAGGAGCTGTATGGCCAGGTAAGGTTCATTTTCCAGATTTCTTACAAGAAAAAACCAGAAGATGGTTTGGAGATAAGTATAAGGTTTTAATGGATATGGGGATAGAAGGGTTTTGGAATGATATGAATGAACCCGCCTTATTTTATTCAGAAGAAGGTCTAAAAGAAGCCTTTGAGGCATTAGATCAACTAAGAGCATTGGAGAACATAGGAATTGATGAATACTTTGAAATGCAAAATATTATGGGAAGTATTCAAAATAGCGAAAAGGATTATGGACGAATGTATCATCAATATAATGGAGAGATGGTATGCCATAATAAAGTACATAATTTATATGGATACAATATGACAAAAGCGGCTAGTGAGGCTTTTGATAGAATAGAGCCAGATAAGAGAATTCTACTTTTTTCAAGAGCATCTTATATTGGTATGCATCGTTATGGTGGTATTTGGACAGGAGATAATAAATCTTGGTGGAGTCATTTGAAGATGAATATTCAAATGATGCCAGGGTTAAATCTATGTGGGTTTATTTATTCTGGAGCTGATTTAGGTGGATTTGGAGACCATGCCACAGAAGATTTGGTAATGAGATGGCTTGAATTTGGTATTTTTACTCCACTTATGAGAAATCATGCTGCAATAGGGACAAGAGAACAAGAAGCTTATCGCTTTAAAGATTTAGAAGGTTTTAGAAATATCTTAAACTTAAGGTATAGCCTAATGCCGTATTTATATAGTGAATATATGAAAGCTATTTTAGAAGACAAAATGTATTTTAGACCTATTGGATTTGATTATGAAGAAGATGAAATGGCATGGCAAGTAGAAGATCAGCTTATGGTGGGAGAATCTATGATGATTGCTCCTATTTATACACAAAATGCTAAAGGACGCTATGTTTATTTACCTTCTGATATGTTGATGCTTCGTATTAGAAGTATGGAAGATATGGATCGTAAGGTAATGGAAAAAGGTCATCATTATATAGAAGTTGGCTTAAATGAAGTGCTTTGTTTTATTAAGCCAAATCATCTTGTGCCTACAACTAACCCAAGTTTGTGTATAGACACCCTTAAAGAAGACAAACTTAATTTATGGGGGTATGTAACAAGCGAGGCAACTTACATGCTTTATCAAGATGATGGGTATACAAAGAAATATGAAGATGAGACACATTATACGAAAATAGGTATTAAGAAGCAGGAAGAAAAGTATGAATTGAGCTTATCCAGAAATACAGTAAAGATTAATATGAATATAAATTAAAATCGTTATTTAAAAATTGTAAATATTATATATCATAAAAACTATTATATTTTGTGTAATGGATACTATAAAGGTATTTAAGACGATAGTTGAAGAACTGTTTAAGTTCACAAAGGAATAAGAATTTTAAGAGTAGATATCTGGTGAATGGTAATAATGTAGACTATAAATAAGACTGAATATGAAAGATATAGAAAGGACTAATAACGAAATGAGACTAGAAAACAAAGTTGCATTAGTAACCGCATCAACACGAGGAATTGGGCTTGCATGTGCCAAACGTTTAGCACAAGAAGGGGCTACTGTCTATATGGGAGCTAGAAATATAGAACGTGCACAAGAAATTGCAGATAGTTTAAATAAAGAAGGCTACAACGTAAAAGTAGTTTATAATGATGCAACAGTTAAAGAAAGCTATAAATCTATGGTAGAAGAAGTCGTAAAAAATGAAGGGAAGATAGATGTACTAGTTAATAATTTTGGTACGTCTAATCCTAAAAAGGACTTAGATATAAAATCTACTGAGTATGAAGAGTTTATGGGGACAGTAGACCTTAATTTATCTAGTGTATTTTTAGCATCCCAAGCAGCTATTTTGCATATGGCAGCAAATGGCGGAGGTAGTATCATTAATATTTCTTCTATTGGTGGTATTTGTCCAGACATTTCTCAAATTGCATATGGAACAAGTAAGGCAGCCATTAACTATTTAACTCAATTAATTGCTACGCAATGTGCAAGAGATAATATTCGCTGTAATGCAGTCCTGCCAGGAATGACAGCAACAGATGCAGTCAATCAAAATCTAACAGAAGAATTTAAAGAATTTTTCCTAAAGCATACACCAATTAGACGTATGGGAACACCAGAAGAAATAGCAGGTACAGTATTGTATTTTGCTAGTGATGATTCAGCCTATACAACAGGGCAAATTGTAGATGTATCAGGAGGATTTGGAATGCCTACTCCTGTATATGGAGATATGATTGCATTAAAAAATAGACGCTAATAGATTTATGGGTGAAAGTAAATAAGTATAGAAGAGGAGTACTATATAAAAGATATAGTACTCTGTTTTTATTTTTGAAAAGGCGTTAAGTTTGTAAATTATATAGTATTAGTAAATGATATTGACAAATGTAAAGCTATCTTTTATACTAACCACATTGAAAATGTAAAAAAAAGGAAATCGATGATTGATCTGGAGGAAGAATGGAACAAAATAATAGTATTAAAAATCTAGGCAATATAAATTCAATAGTATTAAAAATATATGGATTGTTATCACTGATCTATATGGGGGGAGCATCTATTGAGACATTAAAAGGTAATAGATCGATAATATATGCCATACTGGTAGTACTTAGTATATTAGTTACTTATGGAATATCATATATAAGTTTTAAAAGGGATTTGGATATACATATAGGTTGGATACTAGGTATAGGCTTTAATATTATTTATACAATCAATTTATTGACATCAGAGAAAGTAACAATTTATGTAATTGGTTTTTTAACTATTTTTGCACTTATGCTATATCGTAATATGAAACTAACTACTTTTATGTCAATATGGAATGCCGTGGCCATAGTAATGTTTTCTATTATTTTAACGATAAAAGGACAATCAGATGAAGTTATAGTTATTGTTTGTACGGCATTAGTATTTATTCCAACAGCAATTATTACAACAAAAATTATGATTGGTATGGATAAAGTTGAAGTAGAGCATAGTGAGAAACAACAATTTATTATTAATGATATGAAAAATATTGGAGAAACAATGAGTGAAAAATTTGAAGAACTCAATGGTCTTATGGTTAGCTTTGATGAGGATTGCGGAAAAGTAGGCGAAGTTATATTTCAGATTAAAGAGAGAGCTTTAGAATCGGTATTAGAAATTCAAAAAGAAACAAGATTAATTGATGAAATTGGAAGAAAGATTGAGGGAGCAACCAAGGCAAGTGAAGTGGCAAAGACTTATTCAGAAGATGCCGATCAAGCAGTATTAAAAGGACTTGAGAAGGTAAAGGTACTTTTATCTAAAAGTGAAGTGATTAATGCAAAAAATGATGATGTCAATCAATCTATTGAAGAGTTAGAAGATAAGCTTTTAGAAATTGCTAATATCACAGGGATTATTTCACAAATAGCAGAACAAACTAATTTATTAGCTCTTAATGCAGCCATTGAAGCAGCAAGAGTAGGTGAAAGTGGAAAAGGATTTGCAGTAGTTGCTTCAGAAATAAAAAAGTTAGCAGAAGAAAGTCAAGATAATGCTAAGAATATTGATATGATTTTGGCTCAACTTAATAAAAATGCAAGTAAAGCTATTGAGCAAGTTGGAGAATTAGTTAGCGAAACAGTAGAACAACAAAAATTGGTTATGGATGCTAATGAGGCATTTAATACAATTCAAAGTAATATGCAAATTGTAAAGAATGAAGTTAATATTGTAACTAATATGATAGATGATATCTCAGCAAACAGTGTGCAAATATATGAAAACATTGCAACTATTTCGGTAATCTCTAATAAAACAATGGAAGAATCAGAAAGAGCTTCCAAGGTCTCAGATGAGAACTTAAATAAGGTAGCCACTGTAAAGACAATTTATGAATCAGTGCAAAAAGTTATAAAGGATATAGAGAAATATATTAATTAATATATAATTAAAGATTATTAATAAAAACTAGAGTGTAGAAAAGTACTATACTCTAGTTTTTTGTATATACTGGCTAAAGTTTGAACATCATTAAGTAAATGCTATTAGCATATAATAGGATAGCTTTATTTATGAAAATATTG
>JAFOHG010000122.1 GCA_017421915.1 Cellulosilyticum sp.
ACAAAAATAGGCACAAAAAAACACCCACGAATGTGTGAGCGAAACCATGCACATTCGCTTCCTTGCTGCAGCATTACCTGTGTACAAGTTAAAGGGTCTGCACCTAATGCACTCTCAGCCCAAATGAGCTCCCCTAGCAAAGCTATATAATTTACAGTCATTATAGTATATAAAACATCGTAAGTCAAACTAATCAAAAAACTTCACATTGAACAAATGAATATCAATAAAGTAAAGCTTACAGTATTTGATTTTAATGATAGAGCTAAGAGGTGTTACGAGAAGGTTGGATTTAAGGTAGAAGGTATTTTAAAGTAGATAAAGGGAATCCATTTTAGGATATTTCTCACAATAAAAATTTTTGTTTTTTAGCAGAGGACCTAAGCAAATCCATAAGCTTTTGATATTGAAGTTCGGTAAGTATTTTATCTTTATAAAGCATATGAGCTACAGCTTGGTCTTTGTCTTCTACTGCATCAAGTGTTTCTAGAGGAATTTGTATAAGGATATCCATCACTTTTTTGACATCTTCTTTAGAAAGAACTTTATCTCGTTCTAGAGTTTCAAGAGCAGTAGTAAAACGTTTAAAAGGCTGATTATATTTACAGTAACTATAAGAAGGAACAGGAAGTAGTTTTTCAAGAGAAGAAGTATTAATTTGAGGCAATTGGAAAATTGGAATTGCTATAGTACTAGCTTTTAAATAAGAGAAATGAGGGGCTAATGATAAGCATAAACTAAGAAAAATAAAATTTAGTTTTGCATGATTTTTAGGATTTTTAAGCATATAAAAGCCTCCTTAAAAATTATTAAGATTAGTATGTACAAAAGAAATAAAATTATAAGGAAAGTAAAAAAATATCAGTCTTGACAATGAAAATAACATTGATTATCCTTATAATAAGATGAATATTAATAGCTATGATGAGAAATCAATAGGTGATTATTTGTTTTTAGTTTATAAAGAGAGAAAGTTCATCGGCTGAAAGACTTTCAAAACAAAAACTTATTGTCCAAGCTCTGAGCTCTGTGTGAAATCATAAGCACAGCGGTTACTCCCGTTATAGAGATCTAAGATAATGTTAGCATAAGCTACATTAATTAGGGTGGTACCGCCGTATAAATAGAATATAGGCCCCTATGCATTCTTGCATAGGGGCTTTTAATATTTTCAATAAAAGTACGTGCTATATTATGAATAAAAGCATGTATGGGGCACACAAATAAGAGTAAAGAATTAAGCTATTAAAGTAGTTCATATCGAGGAAAACTTATCATTAAGTTAGTAGATATTAGGATATGATATAAGTTAAATTAAAATAAGAGAAAAGGATAGGTAAATCATTATGTTAATGAGCAAGCTTTTAGGCGAAAGATTTAAAGAAAAACCAAGTGAAGCAACTAGTACAAGCCACGTATTCTTATTAAGAGGTGGTTATGTAAGACAAGTAACAAACGGAATTTATACATTATTACCACCAGCAAAAAGAATTGCTGCTAAGATTGAAAATATCATTCGTGAAGAAATGGATGCTATTGATGGACAAGAAGTTCTTTTCCCAGTAGCACTTCCAGGTGATTTATGGAAAGAATCAGGACGTTTTGAAGCAGTGGGAAGTGAACTTGTTCGTTTTAAAGATCGAGCAAATAAAGATATGATTCTTGGAATGACTCATGAAGAAGCAGCTGTACATTTAGCACGTTCAGAAGCTAAATCATATGCTGATTATCCATTTATGATTTACCAAATCCAAACTAAATTTAGAGATGAACCAAGAGCAAGAGGTGGGCTTATCCGTGTACGTGAGTTCACAATGAAAGATGCTTATTCATTCCATACATCTCAAGAAGACTTAGAACAATATTATGACAAGTGTTATGATGCATACCACAAAATTTATGCTAGAGCTGGTGTACCAGAAGTTATTTCTGTTAAATCAGATACAGGTATGATGGGTGGTAAAGTAGCACATGAATTTATGCTTCTTACAGACATTGGTGAAGATACACTTGTTATTTGTGATAGCTGTGACTATCGTTCAAACATGGAAGTTGCAGTAGGTAAACTTGCTGTAGCAACAACTACTGAAGCAGAAATCAAAGAAGTAGAAACACCAAATATGAAAACAATTGAAGAAGTAGCAGGTTTCTTAAATGTTCCTGTAACCAATACATTAAAAGCATGTGTATTTGCAGCAGAAGGACAAGAAAAACCAGTTATCGTATTCATTAGAGGAGACCTTCAAGTTAATACATCTAAACTTGAAAAAATTACTAAAGCTGCTGTAACACCATTTGAAGACTATGAAAATACTAAAAACCTTTGCTTTGGATTCATGGGACCATATGGTTTAGATGCACAAGGTGCAACAGTAATCTTCGATGCTTCTCTTAAAGATGAGAAAAACCTAGTAGCAGGTGGAAATAAAGTAGATGTTCATATCACAGGTATCAGCATGTCTAGAGAATTCCCAGAAGCTGAATATGTAGATGTAGCAGAAGTATTTGAAGGTCAAGAATGTTCATGTTGCCATGGTAAATTACAATTTAAACGTGGTGTAGAAGTGGGTAACATCTTCCAACTTGGAACAAGATATACAGAAAGCATGGGTATGACTTATGTAGATAAAGATGGTAAAGCTAAAACACCTATCATGGGATGCTATGGTATTGGTGTAGGAAGACTTCTTGCATGTATTATTGAAGCACGTCATGATGATTACGGTCCAATCTGGCCAATGTCAGTAGCACCATGGCAAGTACACATTTGTGTGCTTAAGAGCAAAAAACAAGATATGAACGTAGTTGGTATGGACTTATACAACAAACTTAATAAGAAATTTGAAGTAATTGTTGATGATAGAGATGTAGCAGCTGGTGCTCAATTTGCTGATGCAGATTTACTTGGTGTTCCGGTAAGAGTTGTAGTAGGTGAGAAAAACCTTGCTAATGGCCAAGTAGAGCTTGTAACACGTGATAAGAGTGTTAAAAAATTAGTTGCTATTGAAGATATTGAAAAAGAAGTAGCTGAATTAGTAGAACAACTTTCTCAAATGTAAAAAGGTTGGAGAAATGGCTATTTAATGTTATAATAGTCATTCGATGACATAACACAAAAAGGCGACATTAGTTTTTAACTAAAGTCGTCTTTTTTTATTAAAAAGTCACAATATATTTTTATAGGTAAGTTATAGTAAGAGTAATAAGAATAAAAATAAAGTTGAGGAAACCCTAGATAAAGCAAAAATTATGTGGACAATCATTATATTTGTATTTGAAGGTACAATATTTGATAATGTAAGAGATACATCAAGATAAGGGGAGAGATTAATGTGTAATGAGTGTTATAGTAATCAGTCAAGGATAACGCCTATTCTGGAGCCGGAAAAATGCTTAAGAAATCATACGCAATATATATGTAGTATATGTGGCAGATGCATTTGTATAGAAATGGATGAAAAAAGAGGATTAAGAAGGTGGAATTTTCCTTTCAAGACAGCTGATATTGCTAAATTATATTTAAGAGTAGCAGAAGTATGTACAGGAAAATGCTGTGGTATATATGAAATAATCAGCGATAAAGGTAGAAAATCTTATAAGATATTTGAGGATAAAGAAACTGCAGAGAGATATTTAACAAAGAATAAGAACAAGCAATATAGGATGCAGATGATTTATCAAACAGAGCAATATAGAGAATATAAAAAATCACAGATAAGAAAATTGGATGATAGTGAAATAGAAAAATACTTAAAAGAACAACAAAAATAAATAGTTATAAATGAGATGATATACTAGTAGTACCATAACACAAAAATAAAGGCAATATGTTTAATTTATATCTTAAACATATTGCCTTTATTTTATCATTATTATCTTTTTTCTTCCCTTTTCCTCCCTTTTTTTTACTAGTTTATTAAACGAATTTCCAATTATTTTAAGGTAATTTTTTATAAAATTAAAGATAAAATGAATTATAAGTAAAGATAAAATTCTATTATCTGACAAATTATTGTTTGGAAATTAATTGCTTTTTAGTAAAGAAAAGTAGAGTTCAGTAGCTCGGTAGCCTTGTTCATAAAGAAAATTAAAAGTACTGTCACCTGTGGTAATATTAAAATTTAGAGAAGGAACATCGCTAGTTTCAATACAAATACTTCGTTTAATATTTTTAGGATTTGAAGTAAATAATTCTTGTTGAACACCACCCGTACAAGAAAGTGTAGCGGAGATGAATTCGACGAGATTCTTGATGGTGGCGGGGTTTGGTGTGGATTTAAAATAAAATCCAATAGTCTTATCTATAGGTGAAATAGCATCAAATAAATTAATGGGATAGTTATAGAGCATACCGCCATCAATATATACATAAGGTGGCTCATTAGGTGTGTTTTCCAAGTTGTAAGTTATAGATTCAAATAATAAAGGGACGGACATTGAGATACGGACTGCATGAGCGACCTCTAAATTGGGGGTTGTGTCGACAGAAAAGATGATAGATTTGCACTTAGATAAATTAGTTCCAATAACATAAAGATCTTTAAATGGGCGTTGATCTTTATGAATTGAAGCGTTTTGAAAATCAGCAAAAGTGTAAGGGGGAGATTTTTGGCTAGAATCAAATTGTAAGGCAATTTGTTCTTTAATCCACTCATAAAGATAGCTAGAGGAATACCAACCATATTTGTTAATTAATCTAAGTACACAATCTGCATTGCCAAAAATTTTATTAATTTGTTCTTTGATGGCGGCAGGAAAATCACGAGATGATTCGCTTGAATCATCTTTGGCAGGGATTTG
>JAFOHG010000013.1 GCA_017421915.1 Cellulosilyticum sp.
AAGACAAGGTTTTATATGGTCTGGCCAGTTTTATGATGGAGTAGATTATATCCAGGTAAGAAGTTTACAAGATGTAATTAAACGCCTAAATATAATTGCAGATGAAAATAAAGAAGAAAGTCCTTATAAAATAGTTATTTTCGTTCACAATTTAAGTTACGAATTTCAATTTATTAAGGACTTTTTTAATTTCACGAAAATCTTATGCACTGATAAAAGAAAAATAATTGCAGCTGAAACGGACCAGCTTGTTTTTAGATGCAGCTATTTTTTATCAAATATGAATCTAGAGAAATTTATGCAGTTTGAAGGCGTTCCTGAAGAATATCAAAAGTCTAATATGGATTATCTTAAAATTAGATATCCCTGGACTGAACTTACTGAAGAAGAATATATTTATTGTAAAAATGATGTGGTAGGCCTTCATATGGCTGTTAAACACCGTATTGAAGATGTAGCAAATGAAGATATTAATAACTTACCTTTAACCAGTACTGGATATGTTAGAAAAGCTTGTAGAAAGGCTGTAACAGCAAATAAGGGTAATAGATATAGGTTTATTCGTGAAAAGCTCGATAAAGAAACCTTTATAATGATGCATGAAGCTTTTAGAGGCGGTAATACTCATGCGAATAAAATGTATGCTAATAAAACAAATAAAAATGTAGGGCAAAGAGATATTACAAGCTCTTATCCTTTTGAGCTTCTAACAAAACCGTACCCTACTAAATTTTTTGACCTTGAGCCATTCACCTGGAAGGAATTTAATTATTACATCAATCACCCGAAAAAGTGGGCTACTGTTTTCGAGGTTGCATTTAAAGGACTATCACTTATTAATCCAGATGCTACACCAGTGCCTTATATATCAACTAGTAAATGCCAGCATTTACAATTTTATGATCCTGATGATAAAGAAAAACAAACACAAAAATCTGCAAAGCTTGGAAAAGTTGATAATGGTAGAGTAATTTCGTGTTATGGCTGCAGTATGATAATTACAGAGATTGATTATAACATCATTAAATCTCAATACAAGTGGGAAGATATTAAAATAATACGTGCTAAAGTAGCAAAAAAGAAAATGCTATGTAAAGAGCTTAGAGCTAAAATACTGGAATTCTATTTTAATAAAACCACTTTAAAACAAGATGAAACTTCACCAGATTATGATGCTGATAAGGCATATTTGTATGCAAAAAGTAAAAATATGCTTAATGGAATCTATGGTATGCATGTTACAAACCCTTGCAAATCTGATTATATTTTTGATGAAAAGACTAAGTCAATTAAAGAAGGCTACATAGATGAAGATGGCAAATTTACAGAAGGTAAAGCTGATGAACAGCTGCTTTTAGATAGATATTATGGTAGCTATTCTAACTTCCTTAGTTACCAGGTAGGTGTATATTGCACAGCTTATGCCAGAGCTTCACTCGAGGAAGCCTTAGATGCATGTATTAATAAACATGATCCTAACAAATCAGATGTTATTTACTGTGATACAGATAGCGTTAAATTCTTAAATCCAGAAGATCATGAAGCAGATTTTGAATCTATTAATGCAAGGAAAATAAAAGAAGCTGAAAAGCATAATGCATACGTTGACTTTAACGGAAAGCGCTATTATTTAGGCGTATTTACTGATGAAGGTATAGCTAACAAATTTAAAACTTTTGGCGCTAAAAAGTACATGTATAGGCTTAAAGATAAAAAGGATATCAAAATTACAATATCTGGAGTAAATAAAACAAAGGGTAAAGAAAAGATAAAAGAAGCATGTAAAAATAACAAAATTTCTTCACCT
>JAFOHG010000123.1 GCA_017421915.1 Cellulosilyticum sp.
GATATTCTCCATGCTGTTATAAAAAGAAAATTATTCTATGTTTATTGGGAATTAGAAGAAATAAAAGCATATTATTTGCCTCAGGCTATAAACCTTCTAAATTTAAGCTGAATATAAGGTTTTATAAAAATAAAAGGGATAGAGATTGAACTTAGATGTAAAATAAGCGTATAATAGGATATAAAATAAATCCTCCATAAAATAAGAATAAAGTATTTTATGGGGGAGTTAGTCGCGTAAAAATGGTACAGAGATAGAGAGGAAATGAAGGATGAAAGTTACGTTATTATTGGCGCAATGTACATCAGAATTATTACAACGTAGTGTTCGAATCATTACTAGTGTTTTACAAGAACTTGAGGTTGAAATTCATAGGGTTGAATTACATAAGTTGCCTTATTTAGAAGGTAGTCGAACCAAGCAAATGGATATGATTATGACATCAGTAGCAGCCAGTGATGGTGTTATTGGAGTTACTGCTGTTCCTATGCTAGGAATGCATGGTGCAATGCAGAGCTTCTTTGATAATGCAACACTATATGATATGAAATGTTTTAATAAGCCTATGATGGCGGTAACATGCAGTGATTGGCTAGGGGAACAAGAGGCTGCACAAATGATGTTAAAATGTTGGGGAATATTAGGTGGAGTTGATGGGGGAGCAATTTATATGAATAAAACTTTACCTAGTGCACCTGTTTTAGAGCGTTTAGAGAAAGAAATAGAAAATTTTTATCGCTTAATGAAACAAGAAAGGCCTAATATTGCAAGTAGTCAAAGAGCACTTTATTATAATATAAAACAAGGACATATGAGTATAGGGTTTGAATCATCTACCCAAAAAGAAAGAAAGCCAGAAATTAGAAACTTTGCAGATATCGTAAAAGAAGATAATTTTACAGGACGTATGGTATACCATAGAGAGCAAGAGCAGAAGATAGTAGAGCCAGTGATACAGCCTGTGCAAAGGGAGAGTGGTAATCATAGAATTGATTTATCAACTAAGGAACAAACAATTAAATAGATTGCACAGCTGATTGAAAAAGAAGCAAATGGGGACGATTTTAAGAGTATGCAGTCGGGTATTTATACAAGGCCACCTCAGGTATTAACAACAAATATTACAACAAAAAGATTGCAACAAATTCCGCATTATTTCGCAGCACAGTATGATAAAGAGATTAATATGATTTTAAAATACCATGTAACAGATATTGATGAAAAAGGCTATGTTATTATTCGAGGTGGAGACTGTACTTTTGTAGAAGAAATAGATGAGATACCAACAGTAGAGATGAGTCTTCATGAAGACGTACTAAAAAGTATATTAAGTAAGAAGATTACTTACCAAAAGGCATTTATGCTAGGAAAGCTTAAAGTAAAGGGTAATTTCTCAGTATTACCTAAATTAGATCAAGTCTTTAAGGCTTTGTAAAGTAGTAAGTATAGATATTATAATGAATATAAGACATAATGTTGCCAAAGGATATTAAATATACTGATAATAAAAGGGAGGCTATATAAGATGAGCCAAGAATGTATTTTTTGTAAGATTATTAAAGGAGAAATTCCATCATTTACAGTTTATGAAGATGATACTTTTAAAGTGATTTTAGATCGTTTTCCAGCAGCACCTGGACATGCTTTAATCATTCCTAAAGAGCATGCAGCAGATATGTTTGAGCTTCCAGAAGAAACAGCAGCAAAACTTTATCCATTAGCTCAAAAATTAGGTGCTAAAATTAAAGCAGCTGTTGGAGCAGAAGGAATGAATATTGTTCAAAATAATGGTGAAGTAGCAGGACAAAGTGTATATCACTTCCATTTACACCTCATTCCAAGAAAAGCAGGAGATGGCATCATTCTTAATAAGTCTTCTAATATGGATACAACGATTGAAGAATTAGAAGCTGTATTAAACAAAATTCAAGGGTAATGAGATTATTATAATAGAATATAAGAAGTATTTTAAATAAGGGTATGTTAAAAAGACGATTAAAGTAAGATAGGAGCTAGGGTTATAGAGAGAATATCTTATTGAAGAGTTAGTTGGGACATGCCCTTATTTTTTTATAATAAGGGATAGAGTTATAGTAAAAGCATGAGTTTATGGAGAGGAAATGAATATTATATAAATATGGGGAGAGAGTAATTAAATGAAAGAGCATTTAAATAAGAGGACATTTGTTTGTTTACTAGCATTATTTATTATTATGATTTTAATGTGTAATACGAATAATCATCCGGATCATTTTTTAATTAGGATATTTCCACCCTATGAAGAAGGAAATAGTAAGTTCTTTTATGCTAATTTGATTGTTATTATAATCATTCCATTTATTTTGTTTGATTTATACAAAGGGACAAAGTGGAAATTTTTAGATTCTGTTCCTAAGAGATTATTTTGGACAATTATTTTTATAGCAGCTTGTACTAAAGTGAGTGAGGTAAGTGTACAAGTGTATAAATCTTTTCAAGATGATTTAGATGCAATTTATTTAGATAGAGAACAAATGGGGATAGAGTATCATTGCCATATGCTAGAAGAGAATGGAAAAAATTATAATGTTTATGATGGGCAAGCTTATATTACTTTAAAAAATTGCTCTCGTAAAACCAAGCAAAATTTTAAAATTAAGTTGGCTTTAAAAGGGGTTTATGAGGAGGAAAGGGATACTATTTTAGAAAATGCAGTTAACACAGAGCAAATATTTAGTTTAGAGCCAGGAGAAACAGGGCGTATCCCTATTGTATTTAGTAATGTTAAAGAGAAGCTTGGAGAAGATGAAGTAGGAATGAGTGGAACAGGAAAGAGAAGGATTCAAGAAGTCATTTTATATAATGATGAGCAGAGTGTATATTTTGTAGAAGGAACCTTATAATTTTATAAAAACTTAAGTTACAAGTTAAATTTAATAGCCATAAATATAAAAGATAAAGGGTGTGTTGAACAATTACAACACACCCTTTATTTATATTCAATTTTTGATTAAGCTTCAAAGTATACTTTATGCCATGTAAGGAACATAAAGATTGTCCAAACTTTACGGCTATTATCAGCTTTACCAGCACGATGTTCATCTAATAATTTAATTAATAAATCAGTATTAAAGTATTGATTAGCAGTAGCTGATGTAAAAGCTTCTTTTACAGTATTATAATACTTGTCTTCTTTAAGCCATACACGAATTGGCACAGGGAAACCAAGTTTTTTCTTATTTGCTACAGCTGGTGGAAGATTACGTTTTGCTGCAAGACGCATAGCGTATTTAGTGTTTTCTTTATTGACTCTATATTTAGTAGGAATTTTAGAGGCTACATCAAATACTTTACGGTCAAGGAATGGAACACGAACTTCAAGAGAGTTAGCCATACTCATTTTATCTGCTTTAAGTAAGATATCTCCTGAAAGCCACATATGCATATCTACATATTGCATTTTTGTAATATCATCTTGGTCTTTAACTTTATCGTAAATAGGTTTTACAAATTCAAATGGATCTGGAGCATTTGTATGCACTTTAAGAAGTTCTTTACGCTCTTTAGCTGAGAACATATACGCATTTCCTAAGAAACGTTCCTCGATATCTTTACTACCGCGGATAATGAAGTTTTTACCTTTAAATCTAAATGGTAAAGCTTGAACAAAACGTGCTAAAGCTTTACGAAGACCTTTTGGTAGTTTGTGATAAGCGGAGCTATCTAATGGTTCTTTATAAATATTATATCCACCAAAGAATTCATCTGCACCTTCACCAGAAAGTACACCCTTTACTGTCTGACTTGCAAGATTACATACGAAGTATAAAGCAACACAAGATGGATCAGCTAAAGGCTCGTCCATAAAGTATTGTACCTTAGGAAGGATATTCCAGTATTCTTCTGGTGTAATCACTTTATTTGTGTTAGGAATATTGATTTCTTTAGATAAATCTTCAGCATAGCTAATTTCATTGTATTGTTCATTAGCAAAACCAACTGTGAAAGTATGATCACCATTAAAACAGCTTGCTACATAACTAGAATCTACACCACTTGATAAGAATGAGCCAACTTCTACATCACTAATTTTATGAGCTTCAATAGATTCTTTCATTTGAGCATCAATCATATCTACATAATTTTCAAGAGAATCTTCTTTTGCTTCAAATTTAGGTTCCCAATAACGTGTCATTTCCATTTTACCATCCTTAAGAACAAAGTAATGAGCTGGTGGTAATTTAAAAATACCTTTAAAGAAGGTCTCTGGAAGGGCAGAGTATTGGAAAGTTAAATAGGTTTCAAGTGCTTCTTCATTAAGTTCTTTTTTAACATTAGGGTGTTTTAGAATAGCTTTAATTTCTGAAGCATAAATAAATTCACCATTAGTTAATGTATAGTAAAAAGGTTTAATACCAAAGAAATCTCTGGCTCCGAACAGAGTTTTTTCTTGGCTATCCCAAATAACAAAGGCAAACATACCACGAAGTTTATTAAGTAGGTCAGTGCCATATTCTTCATATCCATGAAGAATGACTTCTGAGTCGGTATGTGTTTTGAAAATATGACCTTTTTGTACAAGATCCTCTCTGATTTCTTGATAATTATAAATTTCACCATTATAAGTGAGTACATAACGTGAATCTTCATTATAGAGAGGTTGAGCACCAGCTGCTAAGTCTAAGAAACTAAGTCGGCGAAACCCCATATTTATAAAATCATCACAATGCTGACCAGAACTGTCAGGTCCACGGTGAGCAATGGAATCCATCATATCTTTAAGAATTAAATCTTTATTTTCAATTGTTGAGTTAACAAAGCCACAAAAACCACACATATGTAAGGGCTCCTTTCTTTTTTGTACACATTGACTTTATCATATATCCTATTTAAAAGCAATGATACCATTGTAACAGTAAATAATGCTTTGGAATAGAGGAAATTAAGAGGAAATTGCAGTAAATAGGATAAAAAATTGTAGAGTTTCCGATAAGATGTATTCCTTATTCACGGTTATATTAAGTATTGCCCAAAATAAAAAGAATAAACACTAAGTATAAGAGAAATACTGTTGACTTCATATTTAATCAAAAGTATTATTAAATTATAGGAAAATAGGCACAATATTGTCTTTTAGTAGTATCATAATTAGTAAGAAAAGACTTATAAGTGACATATGGTAAAAGTAAAAAAATACTTGACTATATGAATTTATAAGTTTTTTTGCACTTATCATTAAGCAGTAGGATTTTAAGTGTTTAGGATAGTACAATTTTACCAAAGAGAAAGGGAGAATTAAACAATGAACTTAAGAGACGAGGCACTACAAAAACATGAGGAGTGGCAAGGAAAATTAGAAGTTACTTCAAAAGTGAAAGTAGATAGTAGGCAGGCATTAGCAGTTGCTTACACACCAGGAGTTGCAGAACCTTGTAAAGAGATTGCACAAAATAAAGAAGATGTGTATAAATATACGATGAAAGGCAATACTGTTGCTGTTATCTCTGATGGAACAGCAGTACTAGGACTTGGAGATATAGGACCTGAGGCTGCTATGCCTGTTATGGAAGGAAAGGCGGTTTTATTTAAAGAGTTTGCGGGTATCAATGCAATACCTATTTGCATCGATACAAAGGATACAGAAGAAATTATTAAATTTGTTAAACAAATTGCACCAACTTTTGGTGGAATTAATTTAGAAGATATTTCTGCACCTAGATGCATTGAAATAGAAGAAAGGCTGAAAAAAGAATTAAATATTCCGGTTTTCCATGATGATCAACATGGTACTGCTATTGTCGTACTTGCAGGGATTATTAATGCTTTAAAAGTAGCTGATAAGCAAAAAGAAGAATGTAAAGTAGTTGTAAATGGTGGCGGTTCAGCTGGTCTTGCGATTACTAAATTACTTTTATATTACGGCTTTAAAGATATAACTGTAGTAGACCGTAGTGGTATTTTAGATGAGAATGCAGACTGGATGAACTGGGCTCAAAAAGAAATTTGTAAAGTAACTAATCCTAGACAGATTAAAGGAGTATTAAAAGATGCTTTAGTAGGAGCTGATATCTTTGTAGGTGTATCAGCACCAAATATTGTTACTAAAGAAATGATTGCTAGTATGAATGAAAAAGCAATTGTATTTGCAATGGCTAATCCGGTACCAGAAATTATGCCAGATTTAGCTAAGGAAGCTGGAGCATTAGTTGTAGGGACAGGACGTTCAGACTTCCCAAATCAAGTCAATAATGTTCTTGTATTCCCTGGTATTTTTAAGGGGGCACTTATGGCTAGAGCAACTCAAATTACAGAAGATATGAAAATTGCAGCTTCAGTGGCAATTGCGAACATGATTAAAGAAGAGGATTTGAACGAAAATAATATATTACCTCAGCCTTTTGCAGAAGGTGTGGCTGAAAGGGTAGCCCAGGCGGTGATTGAAAGGGCTCAAAAATAAGGAGGAACAAGAAAGTGAAAACAATAGTACTTACAGGTGGCGGGACAGCAGGGCATGTAACACCTAATTTAGCCCTTATTCCAACTCTAAGAGAAAATGGATGGGATATACAATATATCGGAAGCTTTAATGGGATTGAAAAAGAATTAGTTGAAAAAGAGAATATTCCGTATCATCCTATCGCCTCAGGTAAGTTACGTAGATATTTATCCGTAGAAAATTTAAAAGATCCTTTTAAGGTTGTAAAAGGTTATTTTGATGCTTATAAAATACTAAAAAAATTAAAACCAAAGGTAGTTTTTTCAAAAGGTGGATATGTTACAGTACCTGTAGTATTAGCAGCTAGTCAGCTAAAAATTCCTGTCATTATTCATGAATCAGATATGACACCAGGGTTAGCTAATAAAATAGCTATGAAAAGTGCAAAAACGATTTGTGTTAACTTTGAAGAAACTTTAAAGTATGTAGGAGATAAAGGACTTTATACAGGTTCACCTATTAGAGCAGAATTATTTGCTGGCAGCAAAACTGTTGGTAATGAGCTCTGTGGTTTTGAAGAAATACGACCAACTTTACTTATGATGGGTGGGAGTCTAGGAGCTAGAAAGATTAATGAAGTATTAAGAGAATCACTACCTACCTTGCTTAAGACTTATAATGTTGTGCACATATGTGGTAAGGATAATGTAGATGAGAGTTTATTGGGCATTCGAGGTTATAAGCAATTTGAATATGTGAGACAAGAATTACCACATTTATTTGCTATGACAGATGTGATGCTTTCTAGAGCTGGAGCTAATGCATTAGCAGAAATTATGGCACTTAATCTTCCTAGTTTATTGATTCCATTATCACAAGCAGCAAGTAGAGGCGATCAGATTTTAAATGCAAATGCCATGAAAGATAAAGGGTATTGTGAAGTTTTATTTGAAGAAGAATTAAATAAAGATATATTAATAAAAAAACTTGATGAAGTTTATAGTAATAGAGGCCACTTTAGGTGTAAAATGGAAGAAATGACTAAACAAAGTGGCGTTGAAAAAGTTATAAAAGAAATACAAAAATATCAATAAGTATGGCGTAAAACGGGGGAAGAAAATGTTTGGTAAAAAACAAGAAGTAGAAATGATGAAATTGCTTGCAGCAGGTGAACTTGAAAGATTAATTAGTGAGATTAAAGCAAGTAAAAAGGCAATCCTAGAGGTACAGACAGTTGAAGAACTCATGGCTATTAAGGAAAAAGTTAATAGATTCTTAGAAACATCAAGTACATCAACAAATGGTATTAAGATTGCTCAAGAAAAAGTAGAAGATGGAAAAAGACAGCTTGAGAGACAAATTGCTGATTTACAGGATGTAAAAATTGCGCTTGAGAATGAAAGAAGAGAAAGAATAAGTCATTTTGCAAGTGTAGATAGTAGAACTGGTGAACTAGATGAATTATTACGTTTAATGGGTACTCAAACAAGTACATCTGTAGCTAGTATGAATCAAATTGATCAAGTTTTAGAAACTATGGTTGATTCAGTGAAGGATATTAATATTACTGCGAAATCAATGAAAAACCAAGTACAAACATTTGTGGAAACAGCGCAAAATGTTGCAAGTAATATTACAGGAATCTCAGCTATTGCAGAACAAACAAATTTATTAGCATTAAATGCTTCTATCGAGGCTGCTAGAGCAGGCGAAGCAGGTAAAGGATTTGCTGTTGTAGCAGAAGAAATTAGAAAATTATCTGATGGTACAAAAGAACTTTTAGATAACATGACAAGTTTATTAACAGCATTAGAAAATGCCTCATTAAAGACTAATGAAGAAGTGGAAGCAACTACAACTGGAATTGAAGAAGTAGGTAGAAAAGTAGATGAGATTGGTGCATATGCACAAGAAAGCAAAAAATCTACTACAGCACTTCAAAATCAAATTAATGAAATTGCAAGTTATATGAAAGGGATGGAAAATGTAATAGAAGGTGTTAAAGGTAAATCAAATACTGGTCATACAGATTTCATTCAAGATTCATTAGGTGTATTACAACAAGTTAAAGATACAATAGCAGGAGCAGTTGAAGAAATGGCTGCATCTGTAAATGCACAAGAAGCAGCTGTAAAAGAGATTGCTAGAATAAAAGAGTGTAAGATTTTAGGCAGATAGATAATCATTAAATAGATGAAAGAAAAAATCCTTCTCTAGGTTTCATAAAGAGAAGGATTTTTTTGAGTCAAAAATAAATAATTAAAATATTATGAATAAATAAAATATTTTATTGACACATATATCAGATAATAATAAAATGTTAAAGTTATAGAATAAGCATTAAAAAAAACTGTTGAGGTGAAAAGAATGTCTACAAAGTACATTTTTGTTACAGGAGGCGTAGTTTCAGGTTTAGGAAAAGGAATTACAGCTGCATGCTTAGGAAGGCTTTTAAAGGCTAGAGGAAAGAAAGTTACTATTCAAAAATTTGATCCTTATATTAATATTGATCCAGGAACAATGAGTCCATATCAACATGGTGAAGTTTTTGTTACGCATGATGGTAGTGAAACGGATTTAGATTTAGGTCACTATGAAAGATTTATTGATGAAAAGTTAAATAAATATAGTAATGTTACAACTGGGAAAATTTATTGGTCAGTACTTAATAAAGAACGTAAAGGGGATTATTTGGGAGCAACAGTACAGGTTATTCCTCATATAACAAATATGATAAAAGACTGTGTTTATCGAGTAGGAAAAGCAGGTGAACCATCAGATATAGTTATTACAGAAATTGGTGGTACGGTTGGAGATATTGAAAGTTTGCCATTTATTGAATCGATTAGACAAGTTGCTACAGACGTAGGAAGAGAAAATGTATTATATATTCATGTAACACTTATTCCATACTTGGCAAAGTCAGGTGAGATGAAGACAAAACCTACACAACACTCTGTAAAGGAGTTACTTTCAGTAGGGATTCAACCAGATATTATCGTATGTCGCACGCAGCAGCCAATTTCAGAAGATATGAAATACAAGATTGCATTATTCTGTAATGTGGAAAAAGACTGTGTCATTGAAAATCTTGATGCAGAGACACTATATCAAGTGCCGCTTATGTTAGAAGAAGAAGGACTTGCTAAAATTGTATGTAGGAAGCTTGGAATAGATTGTCCAGAACCAGATTTAGCTGAATGGAAAGAGATGATTGAAAAAGATTTATATCGTACAAACAGAACAAAAGTGGCCTTAGTAGGTAAGTATGTTGAATTACATGATGCATATCTTTCGATTGTAGAGTCATTACATCATGCAGGTATTCATAACAGTACAAATGTAGAGATAGATTGGATTAATGCTGAAAATGTTACTAAAGATAATGTAGATGAATTATTAAAAAATGTAGATGGTATTTTAGTTCCAGGTGGTTTTGGTGACCGAGGTGTAGAAGGAAAAATTGAAGCTGTGCGTTATGCTAGAGAAAATAAAATACCGTTCTTAGGGATATGTTTAGGAATGCAATGTGCTGTCATTGAATTTGCAAGAAATGTAGCAGGACTCAAAGGTGCTCATAGCTCTGAACTTGCACCAAATACAAAATACCCTGTAATTGATATTATGCCAGACCAAAAGAATATAGAAGATATGGGTGGGACAATGAGGCTTGGAGCATATCCATGTGTATTAAAAGAAGAAAGCAATGCTTATAAAGCTTATAGAGAGAGAAAAATAGAGGAAAGACATCGACATCGTTATGAGTTTAATAATGAATATAGAGAATTATTAATAAGCAAGGGACTAAAAATTACAGGAACATCTCCGGATAATTGTTTAGTAGAAATTGTGGAGATTGAAGAGCATCCATGGTTTGTAGGCGTACAATTCCATCCAGAATTCTTATCTAGGCCAAATAGGCCACATCCGTTATTTAAAGACTTTATTGCAGCAACGCTTAAGGATAAAGAACAAGATTAATAAGTTATTAGATTGATAAAAATATATAAATAGGGAGCATTGCTCATGCAATGCTCCCTATTTATATATTCTCAGTTAAAATAATATGTTTTAGAATACATATAATATGTTTTGAAATACATGTATCACTGGTAAATAAGATCTAAAAGTATGATTATTTTTGTAAAACTGTTTTAAATTTTTCTAAGCCCCAAATAATAGCACCACCTAAGAAGAAGAAAATAATGCTAAAGTTTGAAAAACTCATTGGTGCTTGAGGAATTTCTAAAGTAGTAGGCCCCATAATAACAGCATATAAAGAACCAATCATAAGACCAAAAATTAAATAAATAAGCTGTGAACGCTTAGTTATTAATAATTTACCAATAATTCTAACAGTGCTAAAAATACCTACAATAACACCAAGACCAAAACAAATAAGTAATGGAAGTGGTGAGAAATCTAGGCCTAATAAAGTTTTTATACCAGTAATAATTGGTGCATATAAACCAAAAATTAAAAGTAAAGTAGAACCTGATATTCCAGGAAGCACCATGGCTGAGATAGCAATCATACCTGCAATGAATACATAAACACCCATTCCTACAGAAAAGTGATTAATAGACATAGAAATGCCGGCATCCTGACTAGTAGGATTAAAATAAGTAATAAGTACAACAACTAAGAATCCGATAATTGAATAAACAAAATGATTAAGATGTTTACTAACTATTTCTTTTTCTTCTTTATAAATAATAGGAAGAGAAAAGATAATAAATCCTAGAAAGAGTGAACTAATATTATAGATATGTGTCTCAAAAAGAGACGCAATACAAAGGACAGATAAAATAAAACCACCTATCCAACCAATACCAAGTTTGAATAAAAAATTTAAAGCATTTTTCTTTTCTGTGTTGCTACTTTTAGAAGTTAGGGCGTTAATAGATTGAATAAAATCTGAATAGAAGCCCATTACAAAGGCAACAGTACCCCCAGAAACCCCAGGAACACTATCAGCAAATGCCATGCAAATGCCACGAATAATATTTAAAATAAGCATGAAAATTTCTCCTAAAATTCTAGTTAATTTAGAGGTATCATATTTAGTGATAAGATACAGTATATATGAGAAAAGAAGGAAAGACAAGGGAAAAGTTAACAGATATTTAAACTTAGTAAGGAACTATGATTCAGTTTATTTAATGCAATGAGCATAAAGCACATTAAAAAAGCAGGGAGAATGACTTTGATAAAAATGGATAAACTTGTGTTTGAAAGAATACTTCTTAATAGAGGATTAAGTTTGTAGGAATAGGTAGAAAATAAAGTGTAAAAGCTAGAGTAGTATGAAAATGAGGTGTTCCAATGAAAAAAAGTCAACAGCAAATTAGGTTTGAAGATTGGTATATAAAAATATTAGATGCTAACCAAGAACATATGATGATTTATATAATACGTACAGGTAGTAAACTAGCAGCTCATGAAGGAAGCTTTCAAATTTTGGAGGATATTAATGGTGAACAGAGTCTATACTCTATACCTATCACAAATGTAAAAAGTTCTAAAGAAGAAATCTTATTTGATGGGAGTAAAATTAATAAAAATGAGATTAGACTACAATTAAAGCAAGGAGATTTATCGTTAATAGGCGAATTAGAGTTAAAGGACATTGTGGATTTGGAGAAATCTTACTGGAAACCAGGACTTATGGGTTTTTATAAACATATTCCTTTTCTTGAGTTTTATCAAGAAATTTTAGTTTTAAATGGAACGATACTGGGGAAAATACAAGTTGGAGAGAAAGAAATTGATTTTAGTGGAGGAAGTTGCTATATACAAAAGCAGTGGGGAAGGGAGTTTCCTAATATATGGATTTTGGCACAGTGTAATAGATGGAATAAAAATAAAGATATAGCACTAATGCTTGGAATTACTAGACTAAAGCTGTTTTTTAACTATTATACAGCTTTTGCGATTCCAGTTTATTATAATAATCAGTTAGAGATTTTTTCAAATTATAATGGTGGTCATATAACTAAACTATACCGTTATAAGGGATATGTTCATTTGGTAATTACACAAAAGGACAAGCTATTAGATATAAAGATTTATGGAAGAGATGAAATAGAGTGTACTTCAATAAAAGAGACACATGGGATTAGAGATGTGTATGAAGGCAATAGAGTGAAAATAGAAGTAAAGATTTCTAAGCAAGGAATGACACTTTTAGAGTGTACGAGTTTAGAGTGCAGTATAGAAATGGGTGGAAATACGTCTAAATTGAAATAATCACACATAATGTAAGTATAAAGGGAGGGCTGACTATGCTAGGAATAAAGAAACAATTAATAAAAAGTATGATTAAATTAGAGGTTGTTGGAAATGCACCTGGGAGACTTCAAGTATATGTTGCGCAAATAAAGAAAGTAGAAGATGAGTATAAACATTATGAAGTGTATGCTAAAAATGCTATTTTACTTTTAAAAGGTGTACAGGATTTAGAAGTAGATTACTTAAAAGGGGTTGTAACAATTAAGTATGATGCTAGTCTTGTTAATGCGCAACAGATTTATAAATGGCTTCAGATTATTGTAGATATAGGTGTTGATTATTATGAAGAGCTTAAACAAATTTGGGAGAAGGAGGGGGATGAAAATCAAAAGGTAGAAGAGATTTGGCAGCGAATGAAACCAATTCTTGTAAAAGAACTTGCAAAGGTTTAAAATAGAAGTTTTTAATTGGGAGTTGTCAAACGCTCTTTTTTAACATAAAATTTAGGATAGAATATCTTAAATACAAAGGTTAAAGGAGTTCGTCAGATGATAGGAATTATTGGTGCAATGGATGAAGAGGTTATTTCTCTTAAAAGAAAGATGCATGTAACAGAACAAAGAGAAATTGCAGGTATGGAATTTTTCATTGGTACAGTTGAAGATAAAGAGGTTGTAGTTGTAAGATGTGGTATTGGTAAAGTTAATGCTGCTGTATGTACACAAATTTTAGCAGATATCTTTAATGTAGAGTATGTAATCAATACAGGTGTAGCAGGCGGATTAAATCCAGAGCTTAACATTGGAGATATTGTAGTATCAAGTGATACTGTAGAACATGATATGGATGCATCAGCTGTGGGAAACCCTAGAGGTGAAATTCCACGCATGAAAAAGACATATTTTGAAGCAGATCAAAAATTAATTGATGCAGCTAAAGCAGCAGCAGAGAAATTAAAAGGTGATCACAAAGTTCATGTAGGACGTATTGCAAGTGGTGACCAATTTATTTGTAGTATGAAAGTAAAAGAAGATATCTACACAACATTTACAGCTTATTGTGCAGAGATGGAAGGAGCAGCAATTGCTCATACATGTTTCTTGAATGAAATTCCATTTGTTGTCATTAGAGCAATTTCAGATAAAGCAGATCAAAGTGCTGATGTAAACTTTGAAGAGTTTGTAGATGTGGCTGCCAAAAATGCAAGTAAAATGATTGAGGGCATTTTACAATCTTTATAAGAATAAAATAGTAAAAGGGATAGAAGGATAAAGTATGCTTCTATCCTTTTTGCGTTTAAGTTATTAAGAATTAGTTTCTATTAATGATATAAAAAATAGGTGTCAAATGAATATAAAAGAGGGGGATAACAATGAATTTAAGAAAGAGGTTTAAAAAGTTAAGGGTAGGAATTACTTTTCTTATAATGATTGTTTTGAATTTATCTAATAGCACTTTAGCAGCAAACATCAATAGGATACTTCAGTCTGATAGTGATAATAAGCTTGTACCGCATTCTATAAGTAATTTAGGTTTTAAAGTAGACGTAGAAGGAGTAAAAAGTACAGATAGCAATATTATTAAAGTAAAAAAGCTAAGCTGTACAATTAATGTGAAGCCTATAACCTATCCTATTAATAAAAATGATATTTTTGAGAAAGATGAAGAAAATGTTAAAGCAAGTGTGGGGATTATAACTAAGAAGATAAATTACATAACAGGTAAGGAGACGTATGAATATAATAGAGAGCTATCTCATTATTGTAAGTCAAATATAGTAGGAGATGAAATTAAAGTAACACTTGATTTAGAAAAAATATTAAATGGCATAACAAACGATTTTAAATTAATGGTATACATCAAAACGAAGCCAAAAGAAACTACATATAGTGGAGGGGATAAATTGAGTTTTGAAGTAAAAGATATACAAGCATTAACAGAATATCAATCTTATACAATAGACAAAAATACAGGAATAATGATACCAAATAAATCTATCGACAAGGTAATCTCTTTGCCGAGTGAGATAATAGAAGCAGTTTGGTATAATACACCTGTTATTAATTGAAAATATAAACTTTAAAAAAAAGTAAGAATATGGTAAAGTGGAAGGAGAGAGATAGGGGAGGGGAGTATATGCTCATTACACTTTTGGCATTTGAGATTATTTTAATGATACTTACTATGTTTACAACACATATGGTAGAACATAAATTTGAGGGAATCCGTGTTAGTCTTGGCATGTACTGTAGTAAGAGAGCTTATAAAACAAAGGCTGATATTGATTTTATTGAAACAATTATTAATGAGTATAAGAGATTGTGTAGTGATACCGATGAGGAACCTGACTTACCGAGTGCAATTAGTTTAAAATTACATAAGGAGTATATCGGCCGTTTTACATATGTTTCCATTAAAAATATTGCAATTAAGGTAAGATATTTAATGTGGGGAATCGTTGGCATAGAGATTTTAATTGCCGGGATTAATAAGACGTTTTATACTACTGTGACATTGGTGATTATATTTTTAAGCTTACTATTAACATTAGCAATGTGTTTTTATGGTATTATTAAAGGCTTAAATGAAAAGCAAGAAACACTCATTGATGAGGTGACACATTATATTAAGAATGTATATCCATTAGAAGTACAAAAGCAAAAGAAAGCGGCAGAAGTAATAAGTTTAGAAAAAAGAAGAAGAGAAGAAGCAAAGCAAGAAGAAAGGCAAGAAGAAAGTAATCAAAGTCATAAGTTAGATTGCATTAAAGAACAGGAAAGTAATATTAAGGAAAAGGAGAAGAAGAAAGAAATGAATCAATCAAGTGGGCTAAGTGCTCAGGATATTGAACAGTTTCTTAAAAACTTATAGAAAAAATATATTTTTCTTTTGGTGCGGTAATAAATAACGATATTAAATAGGATAAATTTAGTTTGATAACAAAAAATAATCTTTTCTAAATAATATTGGGTATTTAAATAATTTAGATATTCGATTATAATGAAATATAGGAAAAAGAAATTTAACCTGTCGAAAACTAGGAGGATTAGTGATGAATCAAATTACAATTGATTACTCTAAAACAGGAGTACAATCACACGAGGTAGAGTATTTTAAAGAACAAATCGCAGTAGCACATAAGATGTTACATGAGAAAACTGGTGCAGGAAATGATTTTCTTGGTTGGGTAGACCTACCAGTAGATTATGATAAAGATGAATTTGCACGCATTCAAAAAGCAGCAGATAAAATCAAAAATGATTCAGATGTATTAATTGTTATTGGAATTGGTGGTTCTTATCTTGGTGCAAGAGCTTGTGTGGATGCGTTAAGTCATACATTTTACAATGCATTATCAAAAGAACAACGTAAAACACCAGAAATTTATTATGTAGGAAATAATATTTCTGGGACTTACTTAAAAGATTTATTAGATGTTTGTGAAGGTAAAGAAGTAAGTGTTAATGTTATTTCTAAATCAGGAACAACAACAGAACCAGCTATTGCTTTCCGTGTATTTAAAAAATTCATGGAAGACAAATATGGTAAAGAAGAAGCTAAAAATCGTATCTTTGCAACAACAGATAAAGCAAAAGGTGCACTTCTTACATTAGCAAAAGAAGAAGGCTATGAAACATTCGTTATTCCAGATGATGTAGGAGGTCGTTTCTCAGTATTAACAGCAGTAGGACTTCTTCCAATTGCAGCAGCTGGAATTGATATTAGTGAACTTATGAGAGGAGCAGCTGATGCTAGAGTAGCATATAGCAACCCAAATGTAGAAGAAAATCCTTGCTATCAATATGCAGCTGTTAGAAATGCTTTACTTAGAAAAGGCAAAACAACAGAAGTTATCGTAAACTATGAACCATGCTTACAATACTTTGGTGAGTGGTGGAAACAATTATATGGTGAAAGTGAAGGAAAAGATGGCAAAGGTCTTTATCCATCATCTGTTAACTTTTCAACAGATCTTCATTCATTAGGACAATATATCCAAGATGGTCAAAGAATCTTATTTGAAACAGTTATTAATGTAGAAAATCCAAGAAAAGATGTAACACTTCAAGAAGAAGCAAGTGATTTAGATGGTCTTAACTACTTAGCAGGAAAAACAATGGACTTTGTTAATAAACAAGCTTATCAAGGGACAATTCTTGCTCACGTTGATGGTGGGGTACCAAATGTAGTGATTAACTTACCAGCTATTGATGCTTATAATATGGGAGCACTTATTTATTTCTTTGAAAAAGCATGTGGTATTAGTGGATACCTATTAGGTGTAAATCCATTTAATCAACCAGGTGTAGAAGAATATAAGAAAAATATGTTCGCATTACTTGGTAAAAAAGGTTTTGAAGCTTTAAGAGAGACATTATTACAAAGACTTCAAAAGTAAAAAGATAGAAAGATGTTACTGATAAAAAGTACATAATTATTGAATAGATAGAGAAAAGTGCTTTTACAAGGGCTGAGACTAAAGAGGTTCTTGCAAAAGCACTTTTTTTATTTGTCTGTGTAATATCTTATAGCTGAATTGACTAGTGACATGACAGATGTTATAGTGAAACAAGAATATAGATGGAGGGATTAGTTGTGAAAGATGAAAAAATATGGGGTGCATATATAAGAAAAATAGTGGATAGATACTTAATAAAGGGGCTAAGTGGAATGGCATTAGGGCTATTTTCTACTTTGCTTATAGGGACTATTTTAAAACAGATAGGAAGTTTTATACCACAACTGGGAATTGGGAAATTACTTATTACATTTGGTACATTAGGTACAGTAATGACAGGTATAGGAATTGCGGTTGGGGTTGCACATCAATTAGAAGCTAGTAAATTAGTACTATATTCAAGTATTGTTAATGGACTAGTGGGGGCTTATGGTGCAAAATTAGTAGAAGGTGCAATGCTTAATGAGACAGGTCTATTATTATCAGGTCCAGGAGATCCACTAGGGGCATTTGTGGGCGCGGTAATAGGTGTAGAAATTGGAAGACTTATATCAGGAAAAACAAAGTTAGATATATTGATTACACCAGCAGTAACTATTTTCTCAGGTAGTACAGTAGCTTATTTAATAGGACCTAGTTTATCTGAATTTACAGCGTTACTTAGCCAACTTATTCAAGTTGCAACTACATTACAACCATTTCTAATGGGTATTATTGTATCGGTGGTTATGGGTATATTTTTAACATTACCTATATCATCAGCGGCTATTGGAGTTATTTTAAATTTATCAGGTATTGCAGGAGGTGCAGCAACAGCCGGTTGTACAGCTCAAATGGTAGGATTTGCAATTATGAGTTATAAAGAAAATAAAGTAAATGGTTTAGTGGCACAAGGGTTAGGAACTTCTATGCTACAAATGCCTAATATTATTAGAAATCCGAAAATATGGATACCACCTATATTAGCAAGTGCTATAACAGGGCCGATAGCAAGCGTTGTCTTTGAGTTAGAAAATGTAGCAACTGGTTCTGGAATGGGGACAGCTGGTTTAGTTGGACCATTATTAATGTGGCAGACGATGAGTGATAAAGGTGTTAGTTCAGGCATATTATTAGTAGAAGTTTTGCTTGTGTGTTTTATTTTACCAGGCATACTTACTTATATTTTTTCAGAGTTATTACGAAAAATAGGTTGGATTAAACCAAGTGATTTAAAGCTTGAATTATAATGAAGTGTAGGCTGTTAAAAAATCCATGAATCAAATGATAAGAAGGAGTAAAATAATGGATGGTGAACAAAGACGAGAAGTGATTCTAGAAATATTAAGGGGAGAAGAAAAGCCTATTAGTGGAACTTATTTAGCGAAAAAATTTAAAGTAAGTCGTCAAGTAATTGTCCAAGATGTGGCCTTACTTAGAGCAAAAGGGAATGATATACTTGCTACAGCAAGAGGTTATATCTTAAATGAAGAAACAAACGCTATGTATCAACGAGTTGTTTTGGTAAAACATACAGAGGCTGAAACGGAAGATGAACTAAATACAATAGTAGATAGTGGTGGACGAGTTAGGAATGTCATTATTTTACATTCTATTTATGGGGAACTTGTAGGTGACTTGATGCTTAAAAATAGACGAGATGTAAAGGAATTTGTAAATAAGCTAAAAGAAACAAAAGCTAATCAGCTTTTAAAGCTTACTGATGGAACTCATATGCACACAATTGAGGCAAGTTCTTTGGAGGAGTTAGATATAATTGAGCAGGAATTAGTGAATAAAGGGTATATTGTAAGGGCTGTTGACTAAGTACAACAGCCCTTTGTTATTTTAATGATTATGAGCTTAGAATAAAGATTAAAAAATGGAGTAGATGAGCAGTCGCTTCACTGATGTGGTGATTAATAATAGAGAGACTTTAGTGAAGGACTACTATGACGGTTATTTAAGATAGATGTCGATAATATCGCCAAAGGCAAAATTTAATGCCAGAGGAAATAGTATCAGCCATTTTCATAACGAGTGATAGTCTAGTATTTTGTAAAATAACCATATTCATTAGACTACTAAAATTGACAATACCTGTGATATGGATATGTCCTACAGGAGGTAATTCTTTTTTGACACCTGCCCCAGGTTTAATAGAGCCTTCGCCTAAAGTGAGGCAACCTACATTTTCACATGCACCAAGACAGGCATCGATAGCAATAATGAGAGCATTAGGGTGAGCATCTAAAATTTTTACTAACATTTCTTCCAGGTTTTTGGCATGTACTGGATTATCTAAAGTACCGTATAATGAAACTTTTTCATAAGGTAAATCATGAAGTTTATAACCGACTAAAGGACCTAAACTATCTCCAGTTGCACGGTCTGTGCCAATACAAACAATGACAAGTTCATGATTATGCCTTGGTAGATAGGCCGATAGATAATTGGAAAGATGCTCACAAAAAAGACTCAAATGATTATCTTCATTTACATTAATGTAAATAGGAGCTGTATTTAATTCAACATTCATCATTTCTCACCACTTTCTCAGTCTATTATTAAGTTTTCCATTTTTTAGATTATTTATTTACATTTATTTAGAAAAACTTTTTACAATTAATGGTAAATGACTGCAATCGTTAAAATTTATGATATCTCTATTAAAAGCAAAAAAAATGATTTTATAATTTAAGACAAAGATAAAAAGAATAAGATAAAATCTATAAAAAATAAAAATATCATAAAAAAAGCTCATTAAAAAATTAGTAGTTATCGACACTAAAGATTAAAAAATTAAAAATGAATATAGTATGCTTAAGAAAATGGATAAAATTGGAAAGGGGTATACTATATATGGGAAAAGCAAGTTATAGACCAAAGCGTAATCAAAATAGAAACGAGATGGAAAAGAAGCGTGATATAAAAGATAAGATGGTGGACATGCCAATACAAGATGAAGAAGGCATTGAAGAAAATGAGCAAGTTATACCAAAAATAACAGTTGTAAATAATAAGAGAAATCAACATAAGTTGGATAATGTTAAAATAATAGGCAGTTTAGAATGTGAATATCATGTTTATATTGAAGATTATGTTTATACATATTTATATCAATTGGCAGCAGCTGATTTGGCTAAAGAAAGTTCGGCTATTTTAGTTGGAGAAATTTTTAGTGATAGTAAAGAGGCAATTATACGTGCGGCTATTCCAGTAGATATGGATAAGTTAGGAGAAGGAGCAGAATGGATTGATATAGGAATTGCTGAAGAAATAGAAGAACAGAGAAAAAGTTACTTTGCAAGTCAAGATATTATTGGTTGGATGCATATGCAACCAGGATACGGTACTATGTTAACAATGAAAGAATTAAGAGAACATCAGAGTGTGTTTGAAGGTAATGGAACCATCTGTATGTTGATTGATGCCATTAATAAGATAGAAACTTTATTTGTATATGAAGAGGATGAATTAAAAGAGCAAAGTGGTTATTGCATGTATTATGAAAGAAATGAAGAGATGCAGCAGTTTATGTTAGATCATCCGTTTACATCAGGGACTAAAGAAGAAATGAAAGACACAGTAGTTAATCAGTTTAGAGAAATTGGAAAAATGCGTAAGGCAGAGTATACACAGAGAAAAAATTTAAATTTAACAGTTATGGCAGCAAGTATTATTTTAATAGCCCTAACTGCACTTATTGTTAAGATGAATAGTAGTAAAGATTTTATAGCAAATACTCAAGATATAGAAGCAGCAGCACTAGGTGGGGATTCTTATATAGCAGATGGTAATAATACATTACTTGGTGAACAGGCAGTAAGTCAAGTGAGTAATGATGCAACAGGTATTGAAAGTAATGGAACTGAAAAAGCACTTATAGAAGATCAAAATGAGTTAGCAAGTGAAGGTATGATAGAAAATAAAATAGCATCTACAGATATAGAAAGTACACAGGTAGCAGTTAGTGATGAAGCTCATAATGAAATCGCTAATCAGACAGAAGAAAAAGCAAATGTTGAACAAAAAGTAGAACAGGTTCAAACAGAAAAAGAATATAGCCTTTATACTGTTCAAACAGGAGATACATTAGCAGATATTTGTTATAAGGAATATGGTAGTGCGGAAAGGTCCTTAGAGGTTGCTAAATTTAATGGGATGTCTAATACTAATGAACTTTTTGTTGGACAAGAATTAAAAATGCCTAAATAAAAAGAAATATAAGAAAATATAAATTTTTGTATACAAATAAATGTAAAAAAGTGTATCATAGATAAGTAGGGATAGTTTGAAATCGGGAGGTATGGATGTGGAAAAAGGCCCACTTAAGTGTTTATTTGTATCTAGTGAAGTAGCCCCTTATGCAAAAACAGGCGGTTTGGCTGATGTAATAGCAGCACTACCTAAAAAGCTTAGGGAGCAAGGGATTGATGCACGTGTAGTAATGCCTTATTATAGTACAATACGAGATCAATTCTTTAATCACGATAGTCATTTTTTAACAGGTTATGATGTTTATTTAGGATGGCGTGTACAAGGTATAGGCGTATATTATGATGATACAATACTACCTACTTATTTTCTGAAGAGTGATACATATTTTTCTAGACTAGAACTATATGGTTATCAAGATGATTATGAGCGGTTTGCATTTTTTTGCAAGGGTGTTTTAGAAATGCTACGTCATATTGATTTTATGCCAGATATTATTCACTGTAATGACTGGCAAACGGGACCATTATGTTTGCTACTAAAGGATATGTACAGCAGAGATACTTTTTTTTCTAAAATAAAGACGGTTTACACGATTCATAATATGAAGTATCAAGGATTATTTGGAAGAGATGCACTTAATGTACTAGATTTAGGAAACGAGTATATGATACCTGAGAGAATTGAATATCATGGAGCAGTTAGTTACATGAAAGCAGGCTTATTGTATTCAGATAAGATTACAACAGTGAGTCCGACCTATGCGGAAGAAATCAAAACGTGTGAATTTGGATGTGGGCTGGACAGGCTACTAGGTGATAAATTATATTACAAAATTCACGGAATATTAAATGGTATAGACTATGAAATCTATAATCCACAAACTGACCCACATATTTATAAAAACTATACCTGGAGATCGATTAAAAGAAAAAGTGAAAATAAAAGACAGTTTCAAAGGGCATATGGATTAGAAGAAAAAGAATGTATGCTTATTGGAGTTGTATCTAGAATTACAGATCAAAAAGGTTTTGATTTAATGAGGGATACAGTAGATAACATATGGGTAATGGATAAAATTATGCAGTTAGATGTACAATTTGTTATATTAGGAACTGGAGAAAAAGAGTATGAGGATATGTTTAAGCATTTTGCTTATAAATATCCAAAACGTTCTAATGTATTTTTAACTTTTAATGAGCCATTAGCTCAAAAAATCTATGCAGCTAGTGATGTGTTTTTAATGCCTTCTTTATTTGAACCATGTGGTTTAGGACAACTTATAGCTATGAGATATGGAACCGTACCAATTGTAAGAAAAACAGGTGGTTTAAAAGATACAGTTATTCATTATAATAGAGAGACAAAACAAGGTATGGGATTTGAGTTTGAAGAATGTTCAGGATATTGGATGTATAAGAAAATAGAGGAAGCATACACTTACTATAAGGAATATCCAGAGGATTTTAAACAAATACAGCTTAATGGTATGAAAAAAGGATTTTCATGGGACGATGCTGCTAAAAAGTATATAGAATTATATAAATCTATGATTTAAATAATAGGAAGATAATACATAATAGCCAAGATAATGAAGCAAATTATCTTGGTATTTTTTTTAACTAAATATGGATTCAGACTTTGAAATCTCTATAAGTGTGTTGTATGATAAAATGAATGTACTAATGAGGACAGGAGGCAACTAAATAGATGTTAGAACTCTTAAAGGAAAAAGAATATAAATGGACTAATGTAATACTGATTGTTATTACGGTAGCCATTGTACTTTATATTGCATATGTAAGAGGAGGAATTCCTATTGGTTCCAATCAATCTGTAGTTTTAGAATCTAATAAGGAAATACTTAAATTAAATGTAAAAGAAAAATCATATATTGGGGTAAATAATAAACAAGTTTTTAAGGCAACCAGAGATGGTATAGATGCCTATAATTTAGAAGGCGAAGAAATGTGGAGAGATACATTTAGTTTGAGTAATTTTGTGGTAATGCAGAAAGAACCCTATATTGCGATAGGTTCTAAACGAGGACAAAATATATATGTTTTTAATGACAAAGGAAAACAAAGTGAAATTATAAGTACATATCCTATTGTATATTTCTCAGTTAATGAGACAGGTGGAGTGGTTACTATATCTAATGATAATGATACATATGTCGTATCTGCATACGATAATATGGGAAAATTATTGTGTAGCAGAACGACTTATACAAAAGAGGATGGTTATCCATTAGTAGCTGAGCTTTCACCAGACAATACTAAAATAATGATGGCATATGTAAGTGTGGATGAACCACAAGTTATTTCAAGAGTTTATTCAATGGATGTTACTCAAAATGAAAATAATGAAAGAGACAATGTACAGTATGGACGCGAACAAAAAAATAATTTAGTTTATGAAATAGAATTCATGAGCAATGATACATGGGTAGTTGTAGGAGATAAGTTAATTGTTTGGTATGACATAAATGGAAATGAACTTGGACAACAACAAAATTTATCATTAGTATTTGTTCCGTATTTAAATGCAATAAGTCAATATGGTGAAGGTTACTTGCCGATGATACTAAGTGAGAAGCCTACACAAAATATTGTACACAGACAAGATCAGTTAGTGTATTTTAATCATAAAGGTGAAGAAGTTTTCTCTACAGAGTTAGGTGGTGGAGCTGAGTCTGTTTATGCAGATAGTAATGGTGTGATGGTACAAGTCGGGAATGTTTTTAAAGGTTATAACAAGTTAGGGAACCAATTTTATGAATACAGTGCAGATACAGATGTTAGCAAAGTAATCTATATACCTTCACTTAAGAGAGGAATTGCAGTGAATAAAGAAAGTGTATTGCTACTTATACCAAAAAGAGAGGTAAGCATAAATGATTGATATAGTTATTCTTATTATGATGCTGTTCTTTGTAATAATAGGTTATAAAAAGGGACTTATAAAAGAACTTATAACACTAGCTGGCTCTATTATGGCATTGTTGATGGCATTTGTAATATATCCAGCAATTAATAGTATTTTAAAAGTAACTGCATTATACACAATTATTTATACAGGTGTATTTGAAAAAGTACAAAATATTAACTTTGGAAAAGGTCTACAATCTCAAGGGAATGCTATTATAGAAAACATTACATGGTTACCAAAGGTATTAACAGAACAAATAAGAGACAATAATAATTCAGCTATGTATGAAGTTTTAGGTGTACATACTTTACATGAGTACATTAGTACATATATTACTAATATGATTATAAGTATGTTAGCTATATTAATTACATGGTTTTTAATAAAAATTGTCTTAATCGGTGCACTTAAAAAGCTAGGGAATATTGTTGAGCATTTGCCTGTTATTTCTCAATTTAATCAACTAGGAGGGGGAATAGTAGGTGCAATAAAAGGATTACTTACATTATCTATTATTATGCTTATTATACCAATCATTGTTGCTAATCCAAATTTGAGTGATATAGGTATGAAGCTAGAAGCAAGTTATTTTGTACAATGGATTTATAAACATAATTTAGTTATATGGTTATATAATTATTATCTATAAAATAGAAGAAAAGCACTATAGATTAAATAAAAGTATATAAAAGGCATTGATTAGAAGAAAAATCTAATGAATGCCTTTTATATACCCAAGAAAAAAAGAAATAAGCAAGGTTTAAAGACGATAATTAGCTATTAGTTTTAAATAAGAGAAAAAGAGAATGAAAAAAAATGGTGAAAAAGTGTTGACTTATGAAAATAGATAATGTATTATTAATCAAGTCAGCGGGCAACACCACTGATAATAAATGAACTTTGAAAACAAAATAGTAACCATAAAACCAGTCGATTCATTAAGCTTTATTAAGAAGCAAATGAGTACAACTTCAAAAAAGCAAATTGCTTTAAGAAGTTATTACGTACTAGTAAACGAGTAATAAATACTCGAGTCAATCAAATTTTTTATGAGAGTTTGATCCTGGCTCAGGA
>JAFOHG010000124.1 GCA_017421915.1 Cellulosilyticum sp.
GCATATTGTTTAATCGTTCTATCTGAACTAAATTTACCTGAGCAAGCTGTATTAATAATAGCTTTTTGATTCCAAGTCGCTTGGTCAAGATATGCTTTTTCAACTTCTTTTTGGATATTATAGTAGCTACGTAGGTCTTTTAAGATAAAGTATGGGTCAGCAAGATTGCCTGCACGGTTAAGTAGTGACTCATAAATCTCAGTAAACATATGATGATTATGAGGACATAGCAGACCATTAATAAGGTCTTTTAACACTGTACGAATTGCTTCATCATTATTGTAAATATCCCATGGATTATATTGACCAGAAGCATAAAGTGAAAGGACTTCTTCACAAGTTAAACCAAATATAAAGATATTGTCCTCTCCAACTTCTTCAAAGATTTCAATATTAGCACCATCTAATGTACCAACGGTAAGTGCACCATTAAGCATAAATTTCATATTACTTGTACCAGAGGCTTCTTTACTAGCAGTAGAAATTTGTTCACTTACATTGGCTGCTGGAATAATGATTTCTGCATTAGATACACAGTAGTTTTCAATAAAGACTACCGTTAAGTAATCTTTGGTTACTGGGTCATTATTAACAAGGTCAGCTACAGAGTTAATGAGTTTAATAATGAGTTTAGCCCTTGTGTAACCTGGAGCTGCTTTAGCACCAAAGATGAAAGTACGAGGTACATATTTACCATTAGGATTTGCTTTGATTTCATTATAAAGCATCATAATGTGTAGTACATTCATAAGCTGACGTTTATATTCATGTAAACGTTTAACTTGAACATCAAAGATAGAATCAGTATTTAAGATAATACCATTATGTTCTTTCACATAACGAGCAAGTCTTTCTTTATTTTGTTGTTTAATGGCACTATATTTTTCAACAAAAGCTTTGTCCTTACTAAAAGGCATAAGTTGTTTAAGCTCAGAAAGGTCAGTATACCAGCCGTCACCAATGGTTTCAGTAACAAGGTGAGCCAAACCCCTATTAGCATGACCGAGCCAACGTCTTTGAGTAATACCATTTGTTTTATTATTAAATTTGTAAGGATAAACTTGATAGAAGTTTTTAAGTACATTTGTTTTTAAAATTTCTGTATGAATAGCTGCTACACCATTAACAGAAAAGCTACCAACAATAGCAAGGTAAGCCATCTTAATGTGTCCATCACTAATAATACTCATTTCATGAATAATATGTTCTGGCATATGATGAACTTCTCTAAGTTCATTGCAGAAGCGTCTATTAATTTCTTCAATGATTTGATAAATACGAGGAAGTAGTTTTTGGAATAGGTCAATTGGCCAAGTTTCAAGGGCCTCAATCATAATGGTATGGTTAGTATAAGCACATGTACGAGTGGTAATATCGAAGGCATCTTCCCAAGTTAATCCTTCTTCATCTAATAAGATACGCATCAGTTCGGCAACTGCAATAGATGGGTGTGTATCATTCATTTGGAAGACAACTTTTTCAGGAAGTTCATAAATACTATCGTTAGATTTTTTGAATTTAGCTACAGCTTGTTGCACTGTGGCAGAAACAAAGAAATATTGTTGTTTTAAACGAAGTTCCTTACCTTTATAGTGATTATCATTAGGATAAAGGACTTCTACTAAAGTTTTAGCCAGTGTTTGTTGTTCAACGGCTTTTTCATAAGCACCTTGGTCGAAAAATTGGAGAACAAATTTCTGAGGTGCTTCAGCATCCCATAATCTTAGCCCATTAATATAAGCATTTTTATAACCCACAATAGGCATATCATAAGGAATAGCTAAAACAGAATCATAGTCTTTTTGAACAAAACGAAGTCTGCCTGTATCATCCATATAAGTTTCAACACGACCGCCGAATTTAACTTCTTGAGCATTATCGTTACGTTTTACTTCCCAAGGATTACCGTTAGCAAGCCAATCGTCAGGATATTCTACTTGATGACCATCCTCAATTTTTTGTTTAAAGATACCATAGTTATAACGGATACCACAGCCATATGCAGGATAAGAAAGGGTAGAAAGTGAATCTAAAAAGCAGGCAGCAAGTCTACCAAGCCCACCATTACCAAGACCAGCATCTGGTTCTTGATCTTCAATAATGTCTAAATCAATTTCAATATTTAACTCTTTTAAAGCTTCTTCTACCTCTTCTAGGATGCCCATATTAACAAGGTTGTTACCAAGGGCACGCCCTACTAAGAATTCCATTGAGAGGTAATAGAGGATTTTAGGTGAATGATTTGTGTAAGCTCGTTGTGTTTCAATCCAGTCATCGGTAATAACATCACGTACAGCAAAAGCAACTGCTTGATAGATTTCTTGTGGAGATGCATCTTCTAATGTCTTTCTTGAGAAGTTTCTAATGTGGTCTATAATTTCGCCTTTAAACTTTTCTTTATTGAAACCATATGGCATAGTAATACCTCCTTATATAAATGACACTTGAGATACAATTAAGAAATTAGTATCTGAAATATCTGAATAATCAATATATATTATACAACAAAAAGACAAATTAAATACAAGCGAAGAGGTAAATTTTTTTTGTATTTTAGTTTTTAAATTTATTCAAACTCACTAAAGGATTGTAGAAAAAGGCTAATCATGAAAGTTAAATTATTTAAGCGAAAATAATTTATTGTTTTTCCACTAGTTTTTTATCTCCAAAATAGATTATTGGATAAATTAAATACACTAAATTACATATCCAATAAGATTCTATCGCCAATATATTAAACATGAAATTACCGACCATATGCCATAAACATGCAGGAATTACATTGTCTTTACATTTATCTGAAATCCATAGATAACCGTAACTTTCTAAGATGCATGAAATACAAAAGGCAACATAGGGGATATTGCTTGTAATACATGATTAGATTTGCCTACTACAACTATAATTCCCTTTGATAAGACTAACATCAAAACAGGGAAGAGCATACTTACTAACCACCATTTAATTGAAATATTATGTAGTACCTTATCTTTTATAAACGCATTAATTGTTTTACGAAAAACAATTAATGACCCTATGGATGGTGTCGCTCCTTGAATAGCCAATAATATTAAGTTTATTATAGGATTTCCTATATGATTGGATAGAATCATACATAAAAGAGGTAGTCCAAATGTTACTATAAGAAAAATAACCATTCTTCATTAATCTCCAATCTTATATCTGTACTAAATAGTGTGTAAAAATTTATGAAATATTTTATAAAATCTAAATTATTAATTGATATTATAGCATGATTATAAAGGTATTAATATTTAGATACATTGGATGAAGGTTTTTGAAATAAAAGAGGGAGTAGGATGAAATAGTTCATTCTACTCCCTAAAGTGTTAATTTGGATAATTGAATTTAGCTACAGCTTATTGGAAAAATTCCATTATAAGTAGTAGATTAAAAATGTTGAGTAAAAATGTTGAGTAATAATGTTGTAAATATTGTTAATGGTTTTGGAAAAGATGTAATATAATGGTATAAACAGAAGATACTACCATAAAAACTAACTTAGTGTACACAAGATGAAAGGAACAAATAATGAAGACGATTAAAGGAAAGATTATAGCAAATGTTGTAATATGCTGTAGTGTAATAGTATTAGTGTTAGCATCTATAACTTTGCTTGTAAGCAGTAAGATTATTTACCGACAGAGTATGGATGAATTAACTGAAGCAGCAGGTAAATATACGCAGCAGATTAGTAATTGGTATATGAATCAGAAGGCGATTGTTGAAACTTTTGCAGAAACCATAGGTCGTGGATTAGTAGATAAAGCGGATATAAAGGTGTATGCAAGTAATAAGTTAAAGGAAAATACACAACTATTAGATTTATACTTAGGTTATGAAGATGGAGAAACCATACTTGGTTCAGATGTCCTATTACCACAAGATTATGAAGCGACTACGAGGCCTTGGTACATAGATACAAAAGAGAAAGATAGCACATATTGTATCCCACCTTATATTGATATCATAACCCAACAGATGAGTATTTCAGTAACAACACCAGTTTATAGAGACGGATCATTCATAGGGATTGTTGCAGCAGACGTATTAGTAGATGACTTACTTAATATCGTTAACAATATCTCTATTGAAGAAGGAAGTTATGCGTTTTTAATTGATCATGAAGGAGATATTGTAACGCATGCCTATGAAGCATTTTTGCCAAATGATGGGCAGTTAATGTCATTAGCAGAAGCATATGGCGAAGAAATGAGTGCAAAGCTACTAGAAAATCAAGGTGATATTATTCAAGTAATGGACTATGACAATCAAACGAAGTATATTTGCACAATGCCTATAGAAGAAAATGGGTGGTATCTAGGTGTAGTTGTACCGGAATGTGCGATTACTTCTCCTATATATAAAATGACTTATATCAATATGGGGATTGCGATTCTAGGACTTATTGTATTAATCGTAAGTATTATCATATTAGTAGATAAGATTATGAAACCAATAGCTGAACTTAAGCAATTTGCATCAGGTGATTTTAGTGAGGGAATCAAGCAAAATACAATTAAGGTAGCAGATGGATATAAAGATGAAATAGAAGAAATTACAGAGGCTACAACTAAAGTAAAGTCACGAATAAGACAGATTATTTTAGGAACTAAAGATGAGGCACAATCTATTTATCAAGCAACTAATAAAATCAGTCCAGAGATGGAGGGATTAAACCGAGAAATCAATCAAATGAACCAAAGCTTAGGAGAAGTCTCAAATAAAGCAAGTTTAGCTTCTGATTTAACAAATAGTATTCATATACTAGGAAATGATATGGAAAAGGCAGTTGCAATAGTTGCACATAAGGCAGAAATTGCAACAAAGGCTTCTGTAGAAATTACAGAAAGAGCTTTGTTAATGAAAGAAGAGAGTGAAAAATCACAAGATATGGCAAATGATATATATGCTAAAACGCACCATCGACTAAAGGATGCAATTGAACATGTTAACTATGTTAATCAAATAGGCAGTTTGATAGAAGAAATTTTAGATATTTCTAATCAAACAAATTTATTAGCACTAAATGCCTCAATAGAAGCAGCACGTGCAGGGGCAGCAGGTAGGGGTTTTTCAATAGTGGCAAATGAAATTGGTGGGTTAGCAAATCATACAAAAGCAACAGTAGTAAAAATACAAGATATGGTAGAAAATGTTATTGAAGCGGTTAATCAATTAAGTGGTAGTGCAGAAGAAGTATTAACATTTATTGATCAGAAAGTAATGAGTGATTATGGCTATATGGTGAGAACAGCAGAGCAATATAGTAAAGATTCAAATGCTTATGTAGGGATTGCAAGTGATTTAGGTATGGCAGCTGAAGAGCTAGCAATGTCTATAGGAAGTATAGTAGATAAGTTAGGTCACATGAATCAACTTAATGAAGAGATTGCAGTAGCAACAGATGAAATGACAAGTTCCACAGATATTGTAGGTGGAAATGCAGAATGTGTTCTTCAACAGATGATAGAGTTACAAAATAGTGCTCAAGAGTTAACAACCATAGTAGAAGAATTTAAAGTATAAAATAAAAGGCGATGATTGAAAAATAGCAATCATCGCCTTTTTAACTGAGAATGGATTATAATTAAATGCTAAAGAAAGCCTTCATAGCTTCAACAGTATAAATAAAATCTTCTACAGCCATAAGTTCTCTTGCAGAGTGCATTGCAAGCATTGGTGTACCAATATCTACAGAGCGAATACCTAAGTGGCTAGCAGTGATAGGCCCAATAGTTGAACCACCGCGTTCATCAGAACGATTTACAAATACTTGGAATGGAATATTATGTGCTTTACAAATACCAGCAAAGACAGCATAAGAATCGCTATCTGTTGTGTAGCTAAAGTTAGCATTTACTTTAATAGCAGGGCCTTTGCCTGGAAGAACTGGATTGGTTGGGTCACTTTTTTCCATATAGTTAGGATGTGAAAGGTGAGCCACATCACCTGAAAGTAAGAAAGAATTTTCAAGTGCCATAAATAAAGCTTCACGCTCTTTGCCTAAGCTTAATAAGATACGTTCCATTGTGCGGATTAAGTATGGAGAATCAGCACCTTGTTTTGTATGGCTACCAATTTCTTCGTTATCATAGCAAACAAACATAGAAATCCCTTTTTTAGATGTGTTATGAAGAATCGCTTCAAGCCCACTATAAGTCATAGAAAGGTCATCAAGTCTTGCTGCTGAAATAAATTCTTCGTTTAAGCCAACACACATGCCTTTTTCATATGGGTAAAGATAAAGGTCTGCATCTAAAATATCACTAGCTGAAACATTAAGTGTTTGAGCTAATAAATCTAGCATTAAAGTAGAACTTACAGGTTCGTGAGCGTAAGTTAAGATAGGAAGTGTATCTTTTTGTTTATTAAACTTCACGCCGTTATTCACTTCACGATTCATATGAATAGCTAAGTTAGGAATAATAAGGATAGGTTTATTAAGATCTACAAGTTTAGTAGTAGGACGTAATAAATCATCAGATTTAAGGGCTACACGACCAGCTACAGAAAGCGGTCTATCAAACCAAGTACTAAGAATGCCACCGCCGTAGCCTTCAGTATTAAGTTTAATGTAACCTTCAGTTCCCATTTGAGCATTAGGTTTAATTCTAAAACCAGGTGCATCTCCATGTGTTCCAATAATTTTAAACCCTTCATTTTCAATATCATCTGAGTTGATGCAAAAAGCAATAACAGCAGAATCATTGATAGTTGTATAGTATTTACCACCTACTTTAAGTTCCCAAGGTTTAGAAGGATTAAGAAATTTAAAATCAGCTTTTTCTAAACGATCTATACAAGATGCTGTCGCATGAAACATAGTTGGACTAGCATTAATAAAGTCTAGTAACTTTTGAGTTAATTCTTGTTGCATAATGTGCCTCCTATTAATAGTTTGTGTAAATCAAAGTATAAAAAAATTATACAGCAACTTAGAAGTGTTGGAAAGAGAAGAAAGATTATGCATATTTTTGGTTGACAATTAGCTTCCAGAATCATATTATAAAAGTATAAAATATATGAACAATCATTCATATGAATTACGGAAGATTATAAGGAGGGAAAGAGAGATGAGACATACATTTAAAATTAAAGATTTAGATTGTGCCAACTGTGCGAATAAAATACAAGTCGCTTTAAATAAAGAAAATGACATACAAGAAGCCGACCTTAACTTTATGTTAAAGCGTCTAACAGTTGTAAGTAATGAAGAAAATCAAGAAGTTTTAAGAGCTAGAATTGAAAAATTAGCCAATAGTATAGAACGTGGGGTTAAAGTTTTACTAGAACAAGATGAATTGGAAGATGAAGTAGAAGATGAAGGTGAAGAAAGTTATACTCATACACATATAGAGCATCATCATGGAGCAAGTTGTACCAAGTGCGGGGAACATGAACATTGCCATGGACACGAACATAGTCATGGGCACGAGCACAGTCATGAACACGAACATAGTCATGGGCACGAGCACAGTCATGGGCACGAGCACAGTCATGAACACGAGCACAGTCATGAACACGAACATAGTCATGAGCA
>JAFOHG010000125.1 GCA_017421915.1 Cellulosilyticum sp.
ATCTATTTTTACAAAAGAACAAGAAATCAAAAAAGCTTATTTTATGGATAATGATCCAGTAGCTTTAAGTATTTTAGGTAGCAATCAAATAGGTTTATTTTAATAATGGTTTTTATAGATTTCTAATACAAAAAAAGTGGACATTTGTCCACTTTTTTTATGTAATGAGCGAATAGAATGAGGAGTAAAAAAGGGTATTTAGATGTTAGTTATGGTTAAGATGTGTGGGTAGGAAGAGAATGAACATTTAGTTTCTTGTGTGTCACAATAAAATAACAAATAATATGTGCAAGTAAGGTGATCATCCAAGTAATTGGATAAGAAAGATAAAGCATTCTAAGTGTACGATGCCAACTAAAGATAGTAAAAATCCAAATAATACGTAAACCACAAGCACCAATAAGAGACACAATCATAGGTAAAATAGAATAGCCAATTCCTCGTAAAACACCTACCATAACATCCATCATGCCGCATAAACAATACGTTGTGCAAATAATGGACATACGCTTTAGACCATAATGAATCACCTCTAAATCAGAAGAGTAAATACTTAACAGATGACTTCCAAAGAAAAAGGCGAGTAGCCCAAAGCTTAAACCAACACATGTAACAAGAATGAGACATAATCCTAAAATTTTTCCGATACGATGATATTTTTTTGCACCAAAATTTTGGCTTGTAAAAGTAAGAGCTGTTTGGTGAAATGCATTCATTGAAATATAGATAAACCCTTCTATATTAGCAGCAGCGGTATTTCCTGCCATGGCAATAGAACCAAATGAATTAATAGAAGATTGAATCAGTACATTTGAAATGGAGAAGATAGCTCCCTGAAATCCAGCAGGTAAACCAACTTGAATAATCTGCAACATTTTATCTTTATAAATACGAAGCTGACGTAAATCCAAATGACAAGCACCTTCTTCATGCATCAAGCTCATAATAATCAGTATAGCAGAGACACATTGAGAAAGAATGGTTGCTAAAGCAACACCAGCCACATTCATTTTAAAAATAATAACAAAGCAAAGATTTAAAATAACATTAATAATGCCAGCACAAGCCAAAAAATAAAGAGGTCTTTTAGTATCCCCAATAGCACGTAAAATGGCACTACCAAAATTGTAAAGCATCATAGCAGGCATACCTAAAAAGTAAATCTTCATATAAAGTGTTGCAAGATCTAAAACATCATCTGGCGTCCCCATAATAATTAAAAGCGGACGCGTTAAGAAAAATCCAATAAAAGCTAAAATTAAGCCACTTATAAAGCTTAATAAGATAGAAGTATGTAAAGTTTCACTAGTAGCTTTAATGTTTTGAGCACCATAATAACGGGCAATCATGACATTACTACCTATAGAGAGACCAATAAAAATATTAGTCAGTAAATTAATAAGAGAACTTGTTGCACCAACTGCTGCAAGTGCAGTATTACCGGCATATTGTCCAACAACAATAATATCTGCTGCATTAAAAAGAAGCTGTAATATTCCAGAAAGCATGACTGGAATTGAAAAAACAAGAATTTTACCTAATAAAGGGCCGTTACACATATCCATTTCATAAGATTTTTTGAGCATAATTTCTACCTGAGCTTTCTAATAATTTACATAAACGATATTATTATAGCATGAAATGATTTTAAAGTGTATAATAGTTTAAATATTTTTTATATACGTAGTATTAAGGGGATGAAGAGGGAAAAATTAGAATGAAGGCTTGGATTAAAGCATATTAATATCATTTTAAGGAGGAAATAAAAATGGCATCAAGTCAGGAATTTGTAAATTACGTATTAGAACAAATGAAAGATGCAGGAATAATGCACGCAAGAAAAATGTTTGGAGACTATGGATTTTATTGCAATGATAAATTTATTGGTCTTATTTGTGACAATCAATGTTACTTAAAGATTACACAGCCTGGAGAAATGATGTTTGAAGAGCCACACTATGGTATACCTTATGAAGGAGCTAAGCCATACTTACTTATTGAAGACTTGGAAGACCCCAGTTTTTTAAAAAGATTAGTTCAAGCCACATATGAAGCGTTACCTGTTAAAGTGAAAAAAGCTTCAACTAGCAAACAAAGAGAAAAGCAAGAAGTAAAAGAAAAGAAACCTACTTTAGGCTCTTAATAGCTTGTAAGAAGGTTTCTTCTGAAATAATATCAATGATTTGACCCTGAGTTTTTAAAATTAAGGCACGTCTCAATTTAGAGGTGAGTGTGTCTAAAGGTAAAAGCTCGGGGTTTTTGACGTTAGTGAGAACAACATCAGTTTTATTTGTGACTGAACTGGAATAAGTGGCACCTAGTATATGAAGCTTTTTAACAGCATCTACCCGAGTCATGCTTTCTAGTGGACCAGTTAGAGAAACAACTTTTCCCATAAAAGAATAAGTACATTGATTAGGTTTAGATACACTAGTTGAAGAAGAGGATGAAATAGATGTAGTAGTTTGCAAAGTTTTTAAACCTAGCTCACCTTTAAAAGTTGGAAGACAAGATGAAATAGTGGTATTAGGCTCAAGTATACTTGCATCTAGTGAAAGCGTTTCTAATAAATCATCAATCGTCAAACAGTTAAGTGTTTTTGCTAAATGTAGTGTCAAAAATACTGTCTGTAAAGCAGGTGTTATTTTTTCTTTAAGAGAAGGCATAAACTTTAATTCATTTTGAAGACTATTTAAGCTATGGTTTGTTAAATGAGGGTAAAGCCTTTTACTCATAATTAAAGTACAACCCAACTGACAATTAGGATAAGGTAGATTATAGTAATCTAAGGTCTTTAGCAAAATGGGAATCATCCAAACGGCTTTATGGCATAAAATAAACTGATTTTGTAAAGCAGATAAAACTTCAGGCCAAATATCAGTTAGAGTAGGGGCATCTATTAAATCAGAAAGCTGGACTTGATAGTAGTGATGACACATTGGACTGATAAACATAGGATAGGGTTGAAATAACCAAGTTTTATGAGAGGTGCTTTGTCTATTATGAACTTTTATAAGTTCAATGCCACATAAACTACAAGTATGTTCATCGGCTATTTTTAAATTAAGGGCGGTAAAATACATAAAGATTCTCCTTTTAATAACTTACTTTATTGTACCATATTTTTAGGAAAAACAGTAGAATTGGTCAAGTTGGTAAAAAAAGTGTACAATGAAAGAATAAGATATAGATAAAGGAGTATAGAAGGAACGTGAGTAGTCAGTTATCATTAAAGGCGTGTAAATTATGTCCAAGAGCATGTGGTGTAAATAGAGAACAAGGACAAGTAGGATATTGTCATGAGTCAAGCCAATTAGTTGTGGGGAGAGCAGCTTTGCATCACTGGGAAGAACCTTGTATATCAGGAACTAAAGGTTCAGGAACTGTATTTTTTTCAGGATGTACAATGGGGTGCGTATTTTGCCAAAATCATAATCTTTCAAAAGGAGATGCAGGAAAAGCCATATCTGTAGAACGTTTAGCACAGATTTTTATAGAGCTTCAAGAGCAAGGTGCACATAATATTAATTTAGTAACGCCCACCCACTATACGCTTCAAATTATAGAAGCTTTAAAGATTGCAAAACAACAAGGACTTAATTTACCGGTTGTTTATAATTGTAGTGGTTATGAAAGTGTAGAAACACTTAAATTATTAGAAGGCTATGTTCAAATTTATTTACCAGATTTTAAATATTATAGTGAAGAATTAGCCAAAAAGTACTCAAAAGCACCTCAATATTTTGAGTATGCCTCTAAGGCAGTTGAAGAAATGGTTAGGCAGGTAGGAATGCCACAATTTAATGAAGAAGGGATTATGGAAAAAGGCGTAATAGTAAGACACCTCTTATTGCCTGGGCAATTAATGGATTCTAAAGCAGTTGTAAAATATTTATATGAAACCTTTGAAAATAAAATATGGATTAGCCTAATGAATCAATATACACCTCTTGAGCAAGTACAAAATTATCCAGAACTTAATCGAAAAGTAACCAAAAAAGCCTATAATAGATTGATTGATTTTGCATTAGCCTTAGGGCTAGAAAATGGATTTATTCAAGAAGGAGAAACTGCTAAAGAGAGCTTTATTCCACTTTTTGATGGTAAAGGCGTATAGATAAAAAATAGAATAAAAGATAGTATTTTTAGAAAGGAAAAGACAGATGAGAAAGCGATATATAATTACTAAGGAATGTGTAGGATGTGGTGCATGCAAAACAATCTGTCCAAAGCATTGTATTAGTAAAGGACAACCTTATACTATTAAGCAAAGTCAATGTATAGGATGTGGTTTATGTGTTTCAAGATGTTGGAGAAATGTTATAAAGCTAATTAAACAAGAAGATGCTAAGGCATAGCACCTTCAAGTTCATTTAAGAAATAAGTGACGCCTATGTGCCAATTAGGATCAGCAGCATACTGGCGATTAATCCATTGAATTTGGTCATGATTTGTAGGACAATTCTTACCTAAGCGAATAATTGTACGTGAAACAATGCGTGCAGCATCTTCGATTGAGGTGTTATATTGTTGCCAACTTCCATAGAGATTAAAAGGATTATTTGCCATCTTTAGGGCAGAATCATGGGTAGTTGGAACAAAATTTTGTTCTTGTCCAGTAATTGCAAAAAGTAATAGTGGATTAATATTAAAAGTCTCGGAAGTATTTAATAAAGTTGAAAAATAAGGTTCCGTAGCTAAGAGCGAACCTCTTTGAGTAAGCCAGTGATTTAAGGCAACTTTATCAATTTCTTTATACTGTAGATGAGGCTGCAAATGATTTTGTAAACGCCCTAGGTCTAAAGAAATAGGAAGAGAAATCTCTAACTTAGCTAAGTTAGAAAAACTTTTTGCCTCTGAATCTAATGGATGCAGTGAATGAGTAGACAATAATAAAATAATACCAAGACAAAGTGAACTAAGCCATACAAGTATCTTTTGATAAGAAAACTGGGAAGATGATATTTCAAAGGTAAGAGGGTCTAACGTTAGAGTCTCAGATGAAGCGGCTTTAGGGTCATCAGATAAAGGAACTAAACTTTGAGTTAATAATAATAGTCCTTCATCGGTCAGTGGGTGAGGATTATATTGGTTAACCCAAGAGGTAAGGAGATGAATATTAGAGCTGTTGACATCTTCTACATTTATGTAATTTTCTAAGATATCTAATGCAGTAATTGAAAAGTGTTTTCTAGTTACGGTTTGTTCGATGAGTGCACGCTTAATATTATTTTGTAAGGCAACATCAAAAATAGCCAAAGATTCATCTAGTTTCTGATGAAGGAGCTTGGCAAAAAGTTTGGCGCGTTCAGTATCCGTTAACTCAGGATGATTTTTGGCGATTAAAAGGCGTAATGACTGAACATCATCCGAGGAAATAATATTTTTCTGCTTCAATACTTCTAATGATTCTTGCATAAATTCACCCTTATCTTTAGCATAAACTTATAATAAATATCCATTTTAAGATTAAAATTCATTCTAACATATGTTTTTTAGAATTTATAGGGGCTAAATGATGAAAATAAAGATATGATGTCTATTCTTAAAGAAATTGACCAAGATTTCTTTAAAACGACTATTAGTGGTGAAAGATTCCAAGAATACTTCTTTGCAAATTGTCAGTGTGAAGAGATGGCAGCTTATTTAAAAGATGTATTAAATGCTTAATCAGTAAAGATTAGATAGAGGTGGCATAAAATAAAGTTACCTCTATTTTTTATGTTTGCGAAAAATTTTATTGCCAATGCCTATTGGGCCATAAAGTGTATAGTAGAAATAGAATAAGATTTGTAAGTGGACAAAATATAAATTGTTTGTTATACTCAGTTAGAAATGTAAAAAACTGTATATTCATAATTTTAAATAATTTTAAGGAGAATAGTACATATAGTTTAAGAAAGAAAAGGTGATGGGGTTGGCAAAGGTATGGTATGAGGGAAACTTAAATCTTGAAGAAAATAAACGAACATGGGATGAGTTAGTTTATTACATAAGAGGTGTTATTAAAGTAGAAGAAGTACGCTATGAGCGGTATGCTATACAAACCCATTTCATAGAAGAAGGAGAAAGCTATCATGAACTGATTAGACAGTATGTAAAGCCACTTTATAAAGAGGGGGATATTTTATCCATTAGTGAAAAAGTCATTGGGATGTGCCAAAGACAGACTGTAGAGCAAAGCAGTGTACACGTAGGATTTTGGGCGAAGTTTTTATCTCATTTTGCTACGAAAACAAGGAGTGGGATAGGAATGGATGAGCCTTACAAATTACAGCTTGTCATTAATATGAAGGGTATTATTAAAGTATTAGCTGCAAGTATAATAGGTGCCTTAGGAAAGTGCATAGGTAAGCGGGGGCTATTTTATAAAATACTAGGGAAAGAAGTGGCAGGTATAGATGGATTTTATAAACATTCTGCATTTGAACGATATCATCATTTAGCAGTTTTATCTCCTAAAGACCCTGATAAGGTGTGTGAGGAAATTGAAGTAACATTTGGCATTCCAACCATGATTGTAGATGCAAATGATATAGATGTAGATATTTTAGGATGCAGTGGTTATTTAAAGGGGAGAGAAGAAAAACTTAAAGAGATGATTTCAGATAATCCTGCAGGACAAGATGATGAATGTACGCCATTTATTTTGATTCGTAATATTTATAATGAAGAGGCGGAAAAATATATTCCAATAACAGGAGTTTCGGTAAATTAATAATCAGTAAATAAATAATAAGGGTGTCGCAAAATAGCGACACCCTTATTATTTATTCTGTAGGTTTTAAGTGTGTTTCACGTAAAACAACATCTGGGTTACGTTCTTGAATTTGGCGAATAGACCATTCAAATTCACAAAGGAGTACAGGTTCACCTTCTGGAGTTTCTACTAATGTAGAATCCATAGAACCTTTAAACTTATCATAGTTAAAGTCTTCTGCTTCAATCCAACGAATAAAGCGATATGGTAATCGTTGCATTTTAATTTCTACACCATATTCATTTTTTAAGCGGTATTCGAGAACTTCAAATTGAAGAACCCCAACTACACCAACGATTAATTCTTCAGTACCAGTAAGATGTGGTCTAAAGACTTGAATAGATCCTTCTTCAGCAAGTTGAAGAATACCTTTCATAAATTGTTTACGTTTTAAAGCATTTAAAGTAGAAACACGCATAAAGTGTTCTGGAGCAAATTGTGGAATACCTTCATAGAATAATTTTTTATTATCACTACAAAGTGTATCCCCAATATTAAAGATACCAGGATCATGAATACCAATAATATCACCAGGATATGCTGTATCAACAGTTGCACGGTCTTGTGCTAAGAATTGTTGTGGTTGAGCAAGTTTAACCTTTTTACCTTTTTGAACAAGGTTAACCATCATTCCTTTTTCAAAGACACCAGAGCAAATACGAAGGAAAGCAATACGGTCTCTATGTGCTGGATTCATATTTGCTTGAATTTTGAAGATGAAACCTGAGAAGTAATCCTCTGTTGGCTCAATTGGACCAAGGTTACTTTTACGCGGTTGTGGTGGATTTGTAATATCAAGGAAGGCTTCAAGGAAAGGTTCAACCCCAAAGTTTGTTAAAGCACTACCGAAGAATACAGGTGTTAGGTCACCATTTAAGATACGTTCTTCTTCATAAGCATCACCAGCAACATCTAAAAGCTCAAGGTCTTCTGTAAGTTTTTCGTGTAGATAGTCACCAAGAAGTTCTTTGATTTGTGGATCATCTACTTCACCTTTTACAGCATCTACAATTGACTCACCGTGATTTCCTTCATCAAATAATTCAATTTGTTTTTTACGACGATTGTAAACGCCTTTGAATTCTTTTCCACTACCAATTGGCCAGTCCATAGGATAAGAACGAATGCCTAATACATTTTCAAGTTCTTCTAAAAGTTCAAATGGGTCTTTACCATGAGCATCCATTTTATTGATGAAAGTAAAGATAGGAATCCCACGCATTTTACAAACTTTGAAAAGTTTTTTAGTTTGTTCCTCAACCCCTTTAGCAGCATCGATTACCATGACTGCACTATCTGCAGCAACAAGTGTACGGTAAGTATCTTCACTAAAGTCCTGATGCCCAGGTGTATCTAGAATATTAATACAGAAGTTATTGTAATTAAATTGAAGCACACTGGAAGTAACAGAAATCCCTCTTTGTTTTTCAATTTCCATCCAGTCAGAAACTGCATGTTTTTGTGAACGTCTAGATTTAACAGAACCCGCTTCACGAATAGCACCTCCATAAAGAAGGAATTTCTCAGTTAATGTGGTTTTACCAGCATCAGGGTGAGAAATAATCGCAAAGGTTCTACGTCTTTGTATTTCATTAGTTGTATTTGACATATTAACCATCCTTATATTTTTCATTGCACATTTTAACTATTTTATTATCATGCCAAGCCTTATAATTGTCAAGTTTAGAGTAAGTTAGGCAAAGAATGATAGATTAAAAATTATATAAGTATATTTTGTCAAAGAGAGGAAGATAATAGCTTACATATGAGGTGAAATATAGTAAATGAGGGATGTATATGAGATTAATCAAAAATGGTAAGATTTTAACAATGGCTGGTAAGAGCTATAAAAAGGGTAGTATTTTAATTGATGGAAGTAAGATCAAACAAATTGCTGAGGTGATAGAAGAAACACCTGATATGGAAGTTATTGATGTCAATGGTGCATGGGTCATGCCTGGTATTATTGAGGCACATTGTCATGTAGGGATCACAGAAGAAAAAAAAGGGATAGAAGGTGATGACTGTAATGAGATGACTAATCCTATTACCCCTTTTGTAAGAGCTATTGATGGGATTAATACAATGGACGTGGCTTTTGATGATGCTGTTCGTGCAGGTATTACTTCTATTATGGTTGGTCCAGGTAGTGCTAATGTAGTGGGTGGACAATTTGTTTTTATGAAAACAAAAGGAAGAGTGATTGATGAATTGATTGTCAAACATCCAGCTGCTATGAAGGTTGCCTTTGGTGAAAATCCAAAAAGAGAATATGGTGGTCAGCAGAAAATGCCTTGTACACGTATGGCAATTGCAGCCCTTCTAAGAGAAGAAATTTTTAAAGCAAAGCAATATCTAAAGAAGAAAGAAGAGCATGCAAAAGACTTTGAGTTAGATTTTAGATTGGAGCCATGGATTCCAGTATTAAAAAAGGAGATTCCTTTAAAGGCACATCTTCATCGAGCAGATGATATTTTAACGGCTATTCGTATTGCTAAAGAATTTGATTTAGATATGACTTTAGATCATTGTAGTGAGGGCTATTTAATACCTGAAGAAGTGGCACGTTCTGGGTATCCTGCTATTGTAGGTCCAGCACTTACAACTAGAAATAAGATAGAGGTTCAAAATGTTAGTTTTAAGACACCGGGGATTATTGCCAAAGAAGGGACTAAGATTGCAATTACAACAGATCATCCTGTTACACCTATTCAGTATTTACCTAAATGTGCAGGATTTGCAGTAAGGGATGGATTAAGTTTAGAAGAAGGATTGAAGGCTATTACGATTAATGCAGCTGAAATTTGTGGGGTAGCAGATCGTGTAGGTAGCCTAGAAGTTGGTAAGGATGCAGATATAGCTATTTTTGATGATAACCCAATGCAAACTTTAACCCATACACTTTATACCTTTATTAATGGAGAAGTAGCCTATAGTCATGAACATGTCCATACACCTAAAGAAACTTATTAAAAATAAGATTTTAGGAAAGTAAGCCTTTTATAAAATAAAAAGGTTGATAATGGGACTAAAAAATAAGTTTTAAATAACTAAGGAAAGAAGGGATGTAAAATGAATCCATTTGAAGAAAAAGCTGTACCTATAGAACAAACTATTGAAAGCTGGAATCAACTTTATCCAAAGGCTTATAATAAGAATACAGTAGATCCTTATACAAAACTACGTATTATTTTAATGAATGGGACAGAATTTGAAGCCAATTGGTTTTTACATCAATTCCATCGTCATTGTAATAATAATGATTTAAGAAGAGAAATTGCCCTTTCTAGACGCATTGAAAAACAACAGCAGATGAAGATTGCCAATCTTAAGCCAATAGATGAAACTATATTAGAGCATACAATTGGCTATGAACAATTAGCAGTAGACTTAACATGTGAACTTGCTAAAAAAGAAAAAAATGAAACAGTAAAAAAAGCGCTTAACTTTGCTCTTTTAGAAGATTTTGATCATTTATATCGTTATGCAGATTTATTAGAATTTGAAACGAATACACATGCAGAAAGGTTAGTAGGTGGTTATACAGAAATTATGCCAGGTAGACCAACTATTGCACATCATAGACATCCTTATGATTCAGTAAGACCTTTTGTGAATTATAAAGAAGCCGATCTTTTAACTAAATTACAAATAGGCATTATTACAGCAGCTGAACAACAGACCATGAACTATTATATGAATGTGAGTCCACTTTATTTAACAGATATAGGACGTAAGTTATATCAAGAGATTGGACTTGTAGAAGAGCAACATGTTACACAATATGGTGCACTAAAAGATCCGAATTGTACTTGGCTTGAAGAGCTTTTAATGCATGAATATACAGAGTGTTATTTATATTATTCTTGTTATCAAGATGAGGTAGATCCAGATATTAAAAAGATTTGGGAGTGCCATTTCCATCAAGAAGTTGCACAATTACACAAAGCAGCAGAATTACTCAAACAATATGAAGGAAGAGAATGGCAACAAGTGATACCAGATGCAACATTCCCAGAACTTTTACATTTAGGACCAAATAAGGATTATGTAAGAGATGTACTAGCACGTACTGTACGTCTAACAGCTGATCGTGAAGATTATGCAGAAGTAGATAGTTTACCTGATGATGCAACTTTCTTTAAATATCAAGAAAAAGTAAATACACCTGTAGAAGATGTAACAAGTCACAGAGTCATTGAACAAGAAATTAGTAAATTAGGTCAAGATTATCGTTTTGAAGAAGCAGAAAATCCAATTGAAGTTTTACGTAATCGTAAGAGTGATCAAACTCAATTAGCTAGAGTAAAAGGTATATAAATTCAATTCATTAAAAAGGACTACCTTAATACTGGATTAAGTAGAAGACAATACGAAAAAATATATCATTTACTTAAGTATTAGGGTAGCCCTTCTTTATAAATTTATTTAATAAATGGATAGATCTTAAGAGCGTCCATGAAAAATGTTTTTACATTTTGGACAAGTAATAGAGATATTTCCTTTACCTTTTGGAACACGTAAAGTCTGGTGACAACTTGGACATTTAAAATAGCGATGTGTTTTTCTTTCTTTAAAACGTCTAATAAATGTACGCCAATGTTTTAAAATAGGGGTATAAAAACGAATGAATTTAAAGTTTTCTTGCTGACGTTTATAAATATTTTTACTTAAGGCACGCCAATACCCTACAATAATCGGAATAAGAGGCAATACCCTAATGAACCAATTATTAAAAGGAATAGTCAACATACATAGTAACAGTCCTAAAACAAGTAAAGTGAGTGAAAGTTGATCTGTACCATAACGTCCAATCATAAATTTTTTGAGCCAGTCCATTTTTATTCTCCTTCCATAATGTGATTAAAGTATAGTATAAAGTATATAGATTAAGAAATTATATAGAAGTTTTTTGATTAAAAATAAAAAAATCGTTATAATGAAGAAAAAAGTTTAGAGATTATACTCTATTTAAAAGATCTAAGTAAGAGAAATGAGAGGAAATTAGCATGAAATTAAATACAGTTCATTTGGCACAGGAGTGGATGAAGCGTTGGGTGAAGGAAGGAGATTTCTGTATAGATGCTACAGCAGGAAGAGGAAATGATACAGTTTTTTTATGTGAGTTAGTAGGGCAGATAGGTCAAGTAATTGCTTTCGATATTCAAAATGATGCCGTTATAAGCACTAAGCATCTTTTACAAGAGAAAGGGTATGAAGCGGAAGTTTATTTAGAAAGTCACACCAATATGAATAAGTATGCAAAAGCAGAATCAGTAGCAGGGATTATGTTTAATTTTGGTTATTTGCCAGGTGGTGACCATCAAATTTGCACCCATAAAGAAGAAAGTATTAAGGCAATAGAAATGGGTCTTAATTTATTAAAGCTCCAAGGGGCAATGGCACTATGTATTTACCATGGTGGAGATACTGGATTTGAAGAAAAAGATGCCATTATGGCTTATTTAAAAACAATAGATGCTAAAAAGTATACAGTTATTGTCAATGAATTTTATAATCGACCTAACTGTCCGCCTATATTTGTGGGTATTGTACGTGACAAACTTTAGATTAGAGGCAGGAATGATTATTGCAATGAGAACGTTAGCAGTGTAGGAATGGGATGCAACCACCACAGTTCCTAAAATTAGGTGATGAAGACATTTGTGAGATTGAAAAGATTGGTATATTGAAAAATAATGTGAGGTAAAGAGACATGAGAGATATTACAGAAAATAAAGGCAAGATTTTTAGACACTTTAAAGGAGATTATTATTTAATGATTGACTTAGTTAAGCATTCAGAAACACAAGAAATATTAGTGCTTTATAAGGCACTTTATGGAGAATGTGGTTTATTTGTACGCCCATACCATATGTTTGTAGAAGCAGTACCAGAGGGAAAAGATAATCCAACAGGACAAAAGTATCGTTTTGAATGTGTAGAATTACCAAGCATAAAATAGGTTGCTCAAGGGGAAGTGTTATTAAATAAAAAATAACAAAAGAAAAATTTTTTAAGCTAAAAACTAAGAAGAAAATGAAATAGATGTTGTAGGTAAAATAAAGGATAATGTTGTCAAGAGAAAAATTTTTAAGGTAAGTTTTGGCCGAGTACTCCAATAGACAAGAAAAAGAAAAGATGATATATTTTTTTAGCAAACAGAAGAAAAAAATAGGGAATATAAACTCAGATAGGATGGAGAATATGCAAATAATAAAGAGAGATGGCAACCAAGTTGCATTTGATGAAACAAAGATTTATGAAGCTATTTTAAAAGCCATGAAATATGGTAGTGGTATTGTAGATGAAAAGATTGCAAGAAAAATAGCACAAGAAATTCATATGATTGTATCTAAGTTTCCAACCAGTCCTACTATTTTTCAAATAGAAACCTATGTTTATTTGAAGCTCATCGAAAATGGACAAGAGTTAACGGCAAAGGCTTATGAAGGCTATCGTGCTATTCAAGCCTTTAAGAGAGAAACCAATACAACAGATCATAGTATTTTGGGACTCATTGACTTAACAAATGAAGAGGTTATGAATGAAAATTCTAACAAAAATGCAATGATGGCTTCTACCCAACGTGATTTAATTGCAGGAGAGGTATCAAAGGATATATCAAGGAGAAAAAAATTACCAGCACGTATTGTTCAAGCCCATGATGAAGGCGTTTTGCATTTTCATGATATGGACTACTTTATGCAGTCTATTTTCAATTGTTGTTTAATTAATATTAAGGATATGCTCGATAATGGTACAGTTATTAATGGGCGTATGATTGAATCGCCTAAGAGTTTTCAAGTTGCATGTACGGTTATGACACAAATTATTGCACAAGTAGCAAGTAGTCAGTATGGTGGACAATCTGTGGATATTAGGCATTTAGGAAAATATCTTAGAAGAAGTCGCGAAAAATATAAAATATTGCTTGAAGATACAATAGAAGATGTTGTTCAAAGAGAAAAAGCAGTAGAGGCATTATTAAAGAAAGAACTTCAATCAGGAGTTCAAACCATTCAGTATCAAATTAATACATTGATGACAACAAATGGTCAGAGTCCATTTGTTACATTATTTTTAAATATTGAAGAAGATGATGAGTATGTAGAAGAAGTTGTACTCATTGTTAAAGAAATTCTTGCTCAGCGTTTAGAAGGAATTAAAAATGAAAAAGGTATTTATACAACACCTACATTCCCTAAACTTATTTATGTTTTACATGAACATAATGCACTTGAAGGTGGTAAATATGATGAGGTAACAGAACTTGCAGCAGCATGTAGTGCAAAACGTCTATATCCAGATTATATTTCTGCTAAAGAGATGCGAAAAATTTATGAAGGTAATGTTTTCTCTTGCATGGGATGTAGAAGTTTCTTATCTCCATGGAAAGATGAAAATGGAGAGTATAAATTTGAAGGTAGATTCAATCAGGGTGTGGTAAGTTTAAATCTACCACAGATTGGAATTGTTGCAAATGGTAATGAAGAAGTGTTTTGGGAGTTATTAGATAACCGATTAGAGTTATGCTATGAAGCACTCATGTGTCGTCATAAAGCATTGTTAGGGACACTTTCAGATGAATCACCAATTCACTGGCAACATGGTGCAATTGCACGATTAAAAAAAGGAGAAAAGATTGATAAACTTCTAATGAATGGCTATTCAACAATTTCTTTAGGGTATATTGGACTTTATGAGGTAACTAAAGTCATGACAGGCGTATCTCATACCGATCCAAAAGGTGAAGCATTTGCACTAAAAGTGATGCATCGTATGGCAGAGGCAACTAAGCAATGGAAAGAAGAAACAGGTCTTGGGTTTGGTTTATATGGTAGCCCAGCAGAATCGCTATGTTATCGCTTTGCAAAAATTGACCGTATGAAATTTGGTGAAATCAAAGACATTACAGATAAAGGTTATTATACAAATAGTTATCATGTGGATGTAAGAGAGGAAATTGATGCCTTTTCAAAATTAATTTTTGAAAGTCAATTCCAACCTATTTCTACAGGCGGTTGCATTTCATATATAGAGATTCCACCAGTACAACATAACTTAGATGCTTTAAAACAATTAATCAATTTTATCTATCATAATATTCAATATGCAGAGTTTAATACAAAATCAGATTGTTGTCACATTTGTCATTATGAAGGTGAAATGATTGTAAATGATGATTTAGAATGGGAATGTCCAAATTGTCATAACAAAGATCAGAGTAAAATGAATGTTATTCGACGTACATGTGGTTACTTGGGAGGAAATTTTTGGAACAAAGGTAAAACTCAAGAAATTAAAAATCGTGTTTTACACTTATAAGATAGAAGTTAATATAAGTAGCAGAAGTTTGAATGTTTATTGAAAAAAACGATTTGATGAGGTTAAGCTTATGTATTATGCACAAATGAGAAAGTATGATATTGCAAATGGTTTAGGCATTCGTGCGACTTTATTTGTATCTGGATGTACACATCAATGTCCGGGATGCTTTAATACAGAGTATAGAGATTTTAAATACGGTACTTTATGGGATGAAGCTGCAGAGGAAATGTTTATGGGCTATGTTAAAGATCAAAATGTTCATGGCGTATCGATTTTAGGTGGGGAACCTATGCAACAAGATTTTCATTTAGCGGCCCTATTAAAGCGTATTAAGGAAGAAACAGGAAAGAACATCTGGATTTACTCAGGTGATACCTTTGAAGAAATTATACAGAATGAATCTAAAAAAGAAATACTTCAATACTGTGATGTATTAGTAGATGGACCGTTTATTGAAGCGCTAAAAGATTTAAAGCTTCAGTTTAAAGGTAGTAGTAATCAACGTATACTAGATGTACAAAAATCATTAAGAGAGCAGAAACCTATTTTAATGAATTTAGCTTAAAGGAGTTTATGAATGGATAACCAAAAGATATATTTTGCAAAAATGAGAGAAGGTGCAGTGATTCCTTCTAAAAGAATGGAAGATGGTGCATTTGATATTTATGCATGTTTTGATGAAGCATATATTGAGATTGCACCACATGAAACTAAAATGATTGCAACAGGCCTTGCATCAGCCTTTTCACCAATGTATGTAGCTATTTTAAAAGAACGTGGTTCTACAGGAACAAAAGGTATGGGGCAAAGAGCAGGTGTTGTAGATTCAGGCTATCGTGGTGAATGGTTTGTACCTATTACAAATCATAATGAAAAAACATTAGTGATTATGAAGAAAGAGTGCAAAATTTTTGAAGGAAGAGAAGATGTAATAATTTATCCTTATGAAAAAGGAATTAGTCAGTGCATTATGGTAGAAGTACCACAACTTAGTACAGAAGAAATAAGTTATGCAGATTTACTTAAATTTGAATCAGAAAGAGGGACAGGGCATCTAGGTTCTTCTGGAAAATAACAAACCTATATCATCAATCAAAAGCGTCAGATGAAGAAATATTCATCTGACGCTTTTGATTTTTAGAATAAGTTAATGAGTAAGTTGATTTAAAAATTCAGGTTTAAATTTAGAATACATCATTTTTTGCTTAGTATAAAGACCGCTATAACCAGAAAGCATATAACTAATTGCAATGATAAGCATAAAATAAATATTACCATCAGCTCCAAACATTTCAGTACTTAAAATGAAAGAAGTCATAGGACAGTTAGTTACACCACAAAAAAGAGCAATGAGTCCTAAACTAGCTGAAAAAGAACTTGGTAAGCTAAGTAATGGACCAACAACGGCACCAAAAGTTGCACCTACAAAAAAGGAAGGTACAATTTCACCACCTTTAAAACCAGCACCTAAGGTAAGAGCTGTAAATACAATCTTAAGTATGAAAGCTTCAGCATGTGCAGTTCCTAGAAGTGCATCTTCAATAATAGGCATACCAGCACCTAAATAATCTTTAGATTGCACAATAAATGTAAGGCCAATAATTAAACAGCTACCTATTATAATACGTATATAAGGATTTTTAATATATTTAGTGTATAGTTTATGACAGATATGTAAAGCCTTACAAAAGATAATACTTAAGATAGCGCAAAAGATACCAAGAACTGCCACACGAAGTAAAGTCGTAAGATTAAATGAAGAAATAAACTTTAAGTTATATGAAGTTGCTGCAACACCAAAGTAACCAGAAATAGCATAGCCTAAAAGAGATGCAATAACACACGGTACTAGAGCAACATAATACATAACCCCTACACTAACCACTTCCATTGAAAAAATTGTAGCACTAATAGGTGTTCTAAATAAAGCAGAGAAAGCAGCACTCATGCCACACATAGTTAAAATACGTAAATCATTATCATCTAAGTGGCAACGCTTTCCGATAAATGTAGATAAACTCCCACCTAATTGAAGAGCAGCACCTTCACGTCCAGATGACCCACCCACTAAATGTGTTAAAGTAGTAGAAATAAAAATAAGTGGTGCCATAATCAGTGGTAAGTGCTTTGATGAACGAATAGATTCAAGAACTAGATTAGTACTCATATCATCTGAAGAAGAAGATAACCCATATAAAAATACAATTAATATACCAGCTATAGGCAAAAAGAAAATGAGCCAGCTATAGGTTTCTCTAAAAGATGTTGCAATAGCAATAGAATAGTGAAAAAGTGTTCCTATACATCCAACAACTATACCAACAATAGAAGCA
>JAFOHG010000126.1 GCA_017421915.1 Cellulosilyticum sp.
CTAATAAATCTGATTTTCTATTAAGTGCAATGCCTCTAATATCTAAATCACTTTCTGGTGTATTCGTTCCATAAGCATAACTTCCACCTAGACCTAATAAAATAATTTGCTTACCTAAATGCTCATTTTCTTTTAAAAAATCATACTCTGGCTTTTGTAGTATTGTACTTGTAACCTTCATTTACTTCTTTATCCTTTGTAATCCTTTCTCAATTTTCACTACTACCTATCTCTCTTATTCTACTTTATTATTCTCTAAATTTTAATCCATCCATACACTTTGTATTTTTATAATTTTTGTGCACACTTTATATAATTTTCAGATTACTTATCCACTTTATCCCCAAGATGATGTGTGATTTAAATACACCCAAAACTTTTTAATATAAAAAGCCAAAACGTTAAAGTAAAGGCACTTGCAATAGTTGTTAAAACAACTGTAGTGGAAGTTAGTGTTCCCTTATGTCCTAAATTACGTGCCATTACAAAACAAGAGACTGTGGTTGCTGCACCTAGCATCACTAAAATGGCTACTAACTTCTCCTGATAAAATCCAAGTTTAATAGCTATTGGTAAGAAAATACCCGTAAAAACAATGAGCTTAAGTATACTGCAAATCACTGCTAGTCCTAATTTTTCCTTAGATTGTTTGATATCAAAATCTGCTCCTAGAGCCATTAACCCCAAAGGTGTGGCTAAATTAGCTATATTCGCTACCGTCTTTTCCAAAATACTTGGTCTAGGAATATGTAATAATGACCAAATCATACCAATCACAATCCCAATGATAATCGGATTTGTGACCACGTCTTTAAAGGTTTTCTTTAATATTGCCCGATTTAACTTCCCTCTATCTGGCTTCATTAGATTTAAAATCAATACGGCTGCCACATTATATAAAGGAACTGCTGCAATAATCATCAAAGAGGCAAAGCTTGCTGAGCCATAAATATTTTGTACAAACGCACATCCTAGCAATGCCGAACTACTTCTATAAGAAGCCTGTGCAAACTCTCCTCGAACCGATTGATCTTTTATAAACATAGATAAACCTACCGAAGCTAAAATACTTAAAAGCGATGCAATAAAACAAAATGCAATAAACTTCATGTCCCATGTCTCATAAAAATCTACTGTAGAAAGCTCTTTAAAAACTAGTACTGGAAGCGCTATTTTAAAAACAAACTTATTCATTTTACTAGCAAATACCGTATCTATTATCCCCACATACCTTAATCCATACCCTATAATCATCATCAAAAAGACGGGCATAGTAGCATTTAAGCTAAATACTAAATTCTCCATAAATTCTCCTTAAATCCCCCTTATTTACATCAACTCAGACATACTCCTGTTTTAGCCTATTTCATAAAACTTGTCAACATAGCAAAACTTACAATCTTACTCCTGAATAAAATTAAGGCTTCGTAGAATAATAATGAAGACTAAATTGTTAAAGGAGCATTTCAATGAGTGAATTTAATTTTGTAGTATCCTGTTTAGATGCAAATGGACAAAAACATGACCATGAAATATCTTTAGATAGCCAAGATTACAAAAGACATTATGAAGAAAATTATTCTGTACTAATGCAAAACTACCCTCCAGATCAAGCTGAAAAGCATATTTTAGCTACTAAAAAACATTATATTGAAGAAACAATTGCCCAAAAAGTGGGTGCCCATACACCTGTTGAATATGATATGGCTGAAATAATTAATACCTTAGACCGCGATGTAAAAGGTGTCTTACAAACTGAAGGACTACGTTAGATAAAACAAAAATGAGGTATCGTAAAGCATACGACACCTCATTTTTGATTCTTCTTATTCAAATATTATTTACTTAGTATTTTCTTAACTATTTTTCTTATATATTCTTTCAAGTGTATCACAAACAACATCTAACTCTGTAAGATGAATATAGTGCGTACTATGTTTTGCTTGAGTAAAATAGCTATGATGACTCAATGCTAAATATGCCTTCATCAATTCTTGCCAGATTTCTTCAACTTTTTTAGCTCCTACCTCATCTAAGCCACCAAATTCTATAATCTCCCTAATTGCCATTTTAGAAGTATGGGTAATAAGGTAAATAGGTATATCTGGAAAGTCCTTTTTCTCCTTTAAACCAGAGATCTCTTCTTCTCGATGGGCTAAACGATACTCCTCCATTGCTGTTTTATAGAAAGTTGGTTTTGTTAATGTAGATAATATGTACTTTGTTTCTTCATTGGAAAAGTCCTTATAATAATAAAAAGGTGGTGCTGTTTTCATGATTTTCTTTATGATAAATCCTAGATGCAATCGTGATAAAATATAGCCTAGCTTAAAACCTCCAGTCTTATCAACGCCACTTCTTTTATATTCTACACTTGTCAGTAATGTCTTAAAATCATTGTCATAAGCAGATAAAGGATCTAATAATATTAATGCTTTTACATGCTGCGGATACAACCTAGCAAACTGCTGTGCATATAATCCACCTTGTGAATGTGCTAATAGGGTTACACTTTCTTCATGTTCTAATTGCTCTAATAGCTGATATAATTCATTAGCTATATTTAGCGGTGTTCTTTCTTTATCTGATGGAAGACTATTACCATAGCCTGCTCTTTCATACAATAATACTGTATGTGTTTTAGATAATCTTTTAGCAACCTGCCACCATTCGCCTATACTTGAACCTAGCCCCATTTCAATGACTAGGTCAATCTTATTTTTTCCTAAAATAGCATAGGCAATTGATGCACTGCCTATAAAAATATGTTTTACCTCTAACACTTTAAATCACATCCCCAAAATATTTTTCTATCCCTTACAATAACTTATCAATTATTTCTCCTACTATATGTATTTTCTGTTCTATATCCATGTCCATACTACTAAAAATAGGAATTTCTCCATATAAAATAAATGCTGCTAAAATCTCTGGATTTGAAACTGAAATCTCACCGCGTTTATTTAATACTCTAAAATAATCTGCTACACATGGAATTAATTCTTCAGCTAGCGCTCTATCTAACTGACTATGAAAAGCTTTATTCTTGTCAAAAAACTCATGATACTTAAATTTACTTTTCACATCTATTAAAACTTTAGACATCTCTTGTCTCATCTTCGTTAATGGAAGATTTTTTTCAAAAATAGCTTTTATATCTTCTGTACAACTTCTTGCATAATGTATCAGTGCCTCATTATATAGTTCCTGCTTTGATGCATAATAATGGTAACAGAGTCCTACTGCAATATTTAGTTCCTTAGCAATATGACTCATAGCTGTATTATCATAACCTTGCTTAGCGAATAATGCCATGGCACAATCCATAATCTCCTGTTTTCGAACTTCCGGTGCTTTTACTTCTCTCATTTGATGCTCTCTCCTATCTATTCAAAGACTCTTTTTACATTTGGGTTATGATATCGCTCCCTATTTATACTTTTTGTTCCATATTCAATAGCACGTTTCGGACAATATTGAAGGCACCCTAAACACATTTCACAGTGATGTTGCCAGTTAGGTTTTCCATTTATCATTTCAATATTATGTACAGAACATACCTTACTACATAAGCCGCAGCCACTACAGTCCTCTGATAAAACAAAATTCTTATCATTTGTTGGAAAATTAGCTACCTGCTTATAAAACTTATGAAACAAAATTTTAGTAAGCAAAGGATATTTCTTTTCAAGTTTTAATTCTTTTCTTTCTTTAACCTTCTCAATAATCTCTTTCACTTTCTTCTTTTCCTGTGTAAATAACTTCTGCTGTCTCTCTAAGCTTTTAGCACCATACATTGGAATATAATTTCCTGGCATTTGAATTAAAAAACCTGCTGATAGTTTAATTTTTCTTATTTCTAAGATTTCTTTACACTGTATGAGCGCTTTACCCGGTGCACCATTAAAATTAGTAACTGCATATAGATAAGCATTGGATTTAATTTTTGCCTGTTTTAGAAAACGCTCAATAATTAAAGGAATTCCCCAATCATACACAGGATATATAATACCTACTGTTTCTCCTTGTATTAACTCCCCTTTATAATCTGATACTGGAATTAACTTTGTATCTCCTAATCCTTCAGCAATATCTTGTGCAATCTGCAAACTATTTCCTGTTCCTGTAAAATAATAAATGGTATTCATCATTCTCCCCCTATCAAATCTCCTGATAAAGATTTTTCATTGAATTAAATTCAATATAACACTTTATTGAATTTAATTCAATTATATTGTTATAATTTTTTATTATAAAAAACAAAAGCATAGTTCTGAATATTTTTCACTCAGAACTATGCTTTTAATTACATAAGTGGTGCTAAAACTTTTAAAACTTTGCCGATAATCACCATACTTAATTTTTGTTTCTTTAAATCTTCAAGATGAACCTCTTGACATAACTTAAGGGTTTCACTTATATCCTTTTTGATATCCATAACAACAGGCATATCATAAAGATAAGTTGCACATTCAAAATGATGATATAAACTTCTATAATCTAAGTTAATGGTTCCTACTACCGCCTTTTTATCATCACTTACAAAAGTTTTTGCATGGACAAAACCTGGTGTATATTCATAAATTTTGACCCCACCTTTTAATAAAGCTTTATAGTGTGTCTTAGCCAAAGCAAAGGCATATTTTTTATCTGGAATATGTGGCAAAATGATTCTTACATCCACGCCTCTTTTGGCTGCAAAAATAAGGGCTGTTTCCATCTCACCATCTAAAATGAGATATGGCGTCATAATGTGCACATAGTCCTCTGCATGATTCAAAATATCCATATAAACAAGCTTCCCTACATGCTCACCATCTAGTGGATCATCACCGTATGGGATGACATAACCTGAATAATTTGTTTCCTCAGATGATATTTGACGATCTGCTAAGCCTATCCATTTGCTATAATCATCTTCTTGTTTTTCATCAATGTTCCACATTTCTAGGAACATTAATGTAAAGCTATCTACTGCTGGGCCTTTAACCATAATCCCTGTATCTTTCCAGTGCCCAAACAAATCAATTCTGTTAATGTATTCATCTGCTAAGTTAATGCCACCATTAAAGGCAACTTTTCCATCAATGACTAAAATTTTACGATGGTCACGATAATTGTAATGAGTAGATACCATTGGCATAATGGGTGAAAATACTTTACATTTAATTCCTAGTGCTCTTAATTTCTTTGAATAAGAACGTGGTAATCTGGCAAACTCACAGGTTCCATCATACATCATACGTACTTCTACGCCTTCTTTTACCTTTTGGGCTAAAATATTTAAAATACGCCCCCACATATAGCCTTCATCCACAATAAAGTATTCAAGAAAAATAAACTTTTTAGCTTGCTCTAGCTGTTTGAGCATTTCCTCAAATTGACTTTCCCCAATTGGATAATAAGTGACTTTTGTTTGATTGTATGCTGGAAAGCTTCCAGTACTTCTAATATAAGAGGCAATGTTCGCAACTTCTTTGTTGTCTCTATTAAGTTCCTCTAATATAGCTTGATCATCTTTAACAAACTTTTCCGTATGTTTTTGAAGATGCTTTAAACGTGCTTTAACTGCACGGTGTCCAATATCTAGCTTGACAAAGATATATAAAAAGATTCCTAACGTTGGAATAACAGTCCACAATGTTAGCCATGTAATTTTAACTGTTGGATTATTGTCTGTATTGAGCAAATACAAAAAGCTAGCTACATTAAAGATGACTACCCCACCAAATAAGAAATACATATACTCGCCTAAAAACTTAAAGATACTAAATAAAATAAAAAATTGCACAAGCAAGGAAATCAGTACAATCCCAAAACGACCGAATACCATATAGAACATACCCTTTTTGCCTTTTTCTAATAATAAGACACCATTTTCCTTATAACTATTTTCTTTTTTCATGAGTTCCTCCTTTCATACCACTTAATCGTTCTCCCTTTATATTTAATCAAAAGTTGTAAATATATGATAAAGTGCGTCAATTAATGTTTTTAAATCCGTATCAACTACTATATCATTAATTCTTTATAAAATATAGTATTTCTATAGGCTATATGTAATAGCTTTCTCCTAATTACTTGACTACACAATCCACAATTTGAGCCCATTCCTTATTTAATATTCCCTGTTTTCACCATTTTTTATCATCTACTAAAAGAATCTACCTAAATTTTAAGGAGGTATCGCATTTTGCAACACCTCCCCTTCTTTATTTTATGGTAATAGTAGGTAAGATTTTACCTATACCTATATTTTTTAATCCTCCATCTTTCTAATTCCTTTTATAGCTGTCGTAAATTTAATAGGGTTTCCATAGCGAAGTGTACCCATACGATAAATTTTTGCTCCTATAAATCCCGTACCTATTATAGAAACAAGAAGAATGACAAATGAAACAATAATTTCCCAAGTTGATACTGTTCCCATTGCAATACGAGCAAACATTGTACTATAAGAACTCACTGGTAAAAAGGATAATATTTTGATAATCATACCATCTACTTGCTCCAATTGAGTCAGTGAAAAAATATAAACAATGGTAATCAACATCATAACACCACCAGATGTTTTGCTAATATCCTCTGTTTTACTAGATAGTGCCCCAACAGCGCCATATAAAAATGCATAAAACAAATAACCACCCAGTCCAAAGAAAGCAAATACCAAAAGTACTTCTGGTGGAATTTGTAAAAAGACATCTAGAGAACTACCCCAAACTCCTCTATTTAATCGATAAGACATTAAAATAGCACCAATCACAAGTCCAAACTGTAATAATCCACCAATGGCACCAGCAATGACTTTACCAAATAATAAACTATTAGGGGTAGTTGATGTAACAAGAACCTCTATTGCCCTGTTACTCTTTTCACTGGTAATTGAAACTGCAATCATCTGACCATACATAATAATCATCATATAAACAAGGATTACAAAAATATAGCAGTAAAAATAATTAGCTCTCGTATCTTTATTTAAAATTTGCTCATCAACGGTCAGCTCTGCCTCATATACCTGCTCCATCACCTCATAACTTAGCTCATGATCTTGACAGTAATCTCTTCTATAAAATACCTTCATGGCATCCTCAAAGTTTTCCCCTATTTCATCATTCATCTTTTTATTGTACACATAATAGGTGTATGTATCTGGAGCTTTTATCACAAAGCCTGCCTCTGCTTCTTGGCTTTCTACTGCTTGTCGCAGTGCTTTCTCATCAGCTATTATAACCCATTCATTTTCTGGAAAATACGCTTCTAATACCTCCATGTCGGTTATATGAGCCTCATCTAATAAATAAAGTCTTTCTCGTTCTTCTTTATCTTTCTTATGCGCTTCTTGCTCATCATGATGAGCAACCACCTGTACACCTGTAAATCCTGATAAGTCAATAAATCTTGGCAAACACAATAAGCCTGCGCCTAGAACTGCTATTATAATCGTCCATATCATAAATCCTTTAGTCGAAAAATACTCTTTTAACTCAGATTCTAATACAAGCAAAAATTGTCTCATCTTACTCCCCCACCTTTGCAATAAATATGTCATTTAAGGAAGGCTCATACCTTCCAAAAACGTCAACATCTATATCTGTTTTTCCTAATGCTTCAAATACTTGCTTCTTCGTGCAATCTTGATGTAGTTTTAATATAAGGAAGTCTTTCTTTTGCTCTTCTACTTGTATAAGCGTTTGAAGCTCCTGCTCTAGCTTTTTATTTAAATGTTCTAAACTATAATTTTCGGCAGAGATGATTAATCTATTCTCACCATACTGCTTTTTAATTTCTTTAAGATTTCCTGAAAGAACGACTTTCCCTTGATTAATAATGGCAATATCCTCACAAAATTCTTCAACATAACTCATTTGATGACTAGAAAAAATGACCAGCTTATTATCCTCAATTTGCTCATTCACCACATCCTTTAAAATTTGTGCATTAACAGGATCCAGTCCACTAAAAGGTTCATCTAAAATGATAATATCTGGATTGCATACCAGAGTTGTGGCTAACTGTACCTTTTGTTGATTTCCTTTAGATAGCGTCTCTAATTTTTTAGGTGCATATTCTTCTATTTGCAAACGTCTTAACCACTTATGAGCACTTTCTTCTGCCTCTTTCTTTTTCATTCCTCTTAGTCTAGCAAAGAAAATCATTTGATCTAATACCTTTTTCTTAGGATATAAACCTCTCTCTTCTGGTAAATAGCCAATCTTGACCTTCTCTGATTTAAAAGGCTTACCATCTAAGCAAATCTCACCTTTATTGGCTCTAAAAACATCCATTAAAATACGAATAGTAGTCGTCTTTCCTGCACCATTACGACCTAATAGGCCTAGTGCTTTACCACTTTCTACTTCAAAACTGACACCATGCAAAACTTCCTTTTCTTCAAAGGACTTATAAAGTCCTTTAATTTCTAGCTTCATTTTTCTCCCCCTTTAACTCGATTTTCCTGTTTTATTATAAGTAACTCAACTTTCCCAGGAAAACATACTTTTATGGCCACTTCAATTAAACTAATGAATATATGGCATACTATTTTTCCCAATATAATAGTATTACTCTGCCTTAAACCAGTCTTCTTTAAAAACAATTTCTTATTGGTTAAATCCACTTCTACTAATGAGCCGTAAGGCAATACACC
>JAFOHG010000002.1 GCA_017421915.1 Cellulosilyticum sp.
CCGCTTGACCAATGGGCCTTGAACGATTATTAGTATAGCTTACTTTAAATAAAATTGCAATATATTTTATATTATTTTCTATTTTATTTTATACTATTTTTATATTTTTTAAATTATCTTACTCTTGTCAACTTCACTCCTTTTACTCCTTTTAGTCCTCTCATCCTTCATTAATTACTGTATAGATAATGATGGTTGATACAATAGCTGGAAAATCCATATATATCATAAATAATTCACCTTATAGATTCATAAATATACCTAATAAAAGAAGGGTTGCCGCAAATGCGTACAACCCTTCTTTTATTTACTACCTTTTACTTTTTCTAAGTATTCATAAGCTTCATTTATATCTCGGATTTTCTTATTGGCAAATTCAATATATTCTGGTGGCACACTATCTGCTGCAAGTTTATCTGGATGATATTCCTTAACTAACTTACGGTAAGCTCTTTTAATTTCTGACATGCTTGCATCTTCTTTTACGCCTAATACCTCAGAATATTTCTTAACAAGATCTTCTTGACTTGTATATCCTCCACTAAAGCCTTGTTGATTAGAGCCATAGCCGTAACCTTGACCAAATCCTTGACTTTGCCCAAGATGTGCCATGCGAATAGCTTGGTACTCATATTCTGATAATCCTAATGCTAATATAATTTTCTTAGCCTGTACTTCTTTTTCTCTTGAAGTATCGCCTTCTTGTAGGGCAAGTCCCACCAACATATAAGCTAAAGCTAAAACATAATCACGTCTTGTACGATAGTATCCAAAAATCATTTCTGCAAAAGCTAAATATTCTTCTGGATGATTTTTTCCATAATCAAAGCAATCTGCATAATCATTGACTTCTTGAGCACTAATGCCAAAATGCTTAATAATAAAATCTTTGATATATCGAATTTCTTCTTTTGAAACACTTCCATCTGCTTTTGCAATCATAGCTGCTAAGGCCATAATAGAAGCAATAACTGGGTTTTTGCCTTCAAATGCAGAATGTGTTCTAATGTGGCTTGGAAACTTTGGAAATTTCTTTGGTAAACTACTCATTAAAAAAACTAATAAGAAGCTAATTGGCCATGGTGTAATTAATGCACCAATGGCAAAAATCCAAGGGTTATATCCCTTAAATGCTGCCATAGCAGCTATTACAATGACAATAATGAGCTTAATAAAACCAATAAATAAGCTAAATCCAAATCCGAGTATTGATCCAATGATTTCTAATAAGTACATACATGTCTCCTACTTCTTATACTACATTTCAAATTTTATAATGTATCTAGATTGTAGCATAGAAATATGTAGATATCATTAAAATGCACTTAAAATCTATGCACAAATTAAAAGAAATCTTCATAAAGTATTACTATCACACACTTCTAACTTTTTCATCATATTGTTAATTGAAAAATAAACACATATAATAAAGAAGACAAGTGAACTTGGAGGCAATTTATGAAAAAGAAAATATTTGAAGGTTCAGGTGTAGCTATTATTACACCTTTTAATGACAAAGGTATTGATTATAATAAATTTGAAGAATTAATCGAATGGCACATTAGTGAAGGAACAGATGCCATTATTGTTTGTGGTACAACTGGAGAATCTGCTACTCTTCCTATTGAGGACCACAAGCACCTTATTAAGTTTTGTGTAGAAAAAGTAAATCATCGTATTCCTGTTATTGCAGGTACTGGAAGTAATGATACACATCACGCCATTAACACAAGCCAATATGCCGAATCTGTTGGCGTGGATGGTCTTTTATCTGTTGTACCTTATTATAATAAACCAACTCAAAAAGGACTATATGCTCACTTTGAAGCAATTGCAAATAGTGTTAAGACACCTATTATTCTTTATAATGTTCCAGGACGTACCATGCTAGATATGTCCCCACAAATTGTAAAGGCGCTTTCTCAAATGGATAACATTGTGGCCATTAAAGAATGTAACTTTAACCATGTGGGTGAACTTCGTCATTTATGTGGTCCTGATTTTGCTATTTATTCTGGTGAAGATGATAAGGTACTCCCACTCGTTGCCATGGGTGGCCAAGGTGTTATTTCTGTTATGGCAAATATTATTCCTAAAGATACGCATGATATCTATGCACATTTTATGGCTGGAAATATTGAGGCTGCTAGAGCACTTCAACTCAAAGTACTTGACCTTGTTAAAGCACTCTTTATTGAAGCTAGCCCATCTCCAGTTAAAGAAGCTATGAATCTACTTGGTATGAATGTAGGTCATTGCCGTTTACCACTTGTTCCTATGGAACCTTGCAACAAAGAACTTTTAGAAAAAGCTTTAAAAGACTATGGTTTATTAAAATAAAATTTAAAAAGCTGTTGGCTCAGTCCAACAGCTTTTTGTAATTTAAACTCAATTTAGTTTAAACTAAATTAAATTGCTCCATTTTTTCTTTTAATCCAGCAGCCTCTTTAGCTAATTCACTACTAGCTGCTGCTGTTTCCTGAGAAGTAGCTGAATTACTTTGTACGACTTCTGCTACTTGATGAATACTTTTACCAACTCCATCTATATGCTCTGTTGCATCTTGAATCTTAAGATTCATATCTTCAATTAATTGACTTTCTTCTTCTGTACTTTTTGCCATATAATTAAAAAGCTCAGCTGTTTCTTTTAATAATATAGTTCCTTCCTCTACTTTTTGATAGCAATCTTCTATCATTTGTGTTGTTTCTTTAGCTGCTTGTGCACTTTTAACTGCAAGCTTTCTCACCTCTTCTGCCACAACAGCAAAGCCATCTCCTTGTTGCCCTGCTCTAGCTGCTTCAATAGCTGCATTTAATGCAAGTAAATTAGTTTGAAATGCAATCTCTTCAATCACTTTATTAATTTTAGAAATTTCTTGTGATGCCGTATAAATATGTTGCATTGCTAGTAACGTTTCACCCATCTTTTCAGTACCTTTTTTAGCTTTCTCTCTCGTAGCATCAGAAATCTGACGAATTTTTAAACTAGATTGATAATTTTCATTGGCTCGAACCTGTATTTCTTCCATATGTGAATTAATTTCTTCAATAGCTACCGCCTGTTCAGTTGCTCCCACTGCTAACATATTGCTTGCTTGTGAAATCTGATCTGACCCCTCGCTAACTTGTATAGACATATTTTGTATTTCTCTTAAAATAGTTTCATATTGTCCTCGCAATTTTTCAAGGGCATCTTCTAAAGCATTAAGCTCTATAGATCCCAAGTTTAAGTCCACTTTTTCTTCTAGATTTCCCTTTGCCCAAGCTTCCAATACTTTAATAATCTTGATTATAACCCCTGTAATTCGCCTTGCAATAATAATTGGAAGACTACATGCAATGAAAATCCATGCTATAAGTAATACGATAGTGACTACCAACATTTGACTACTCTTTGAATGTTGAGCTGCTACAAGTTCATTGGATCTGCTTTGAATCTTATGACTAACTTGATCAAATTCATCACTTAATGTTAAATGATATTGTAGTATATTATCCGATGCCCAAAGCGACTTTGCCTCAATCAATTCATCATCTAATATCTTTTTAGCTATATTCTCTAACTGCTCATCATAATTCATATAAATTTGAATGAGCTCATTTACCCCAATGTCTAAATCCTGTTCGATTTCTTCCAACTGTTTTAACTTTGTCTCAATTTGCTTATTTTGCATATTAAATAGGTTCACTTTTTCCTCTAAACCATTAGCTTGAAGTAACATGTCATCAATATTCCTATCTACTTGTTGCCACAGATTATTACATTCCTCTAGAAGAATTACAGACTTCATCATTTGCTCATTCATCTGTGTTAAAACTTGTTCATTCTTTTGTACTTCTCTAAAAGCTATACTAAACATAAAAATTCCTAATACGGCAACTACAATATAAC
>JAFOHG010000127.1 GCA_017421915.1 Cellulosilyticum sp.
ATTGATGCTTACTTTATAGATGAAGAAGGTATTACGATTCTAGATTATAAAACAGACTATGTAGACCTTAAAGATATTGAAACATCAAAGGAAAAGATTAAAGCACGTTATAAAAAACAACTGGAATTTTACGCCATGGCCCTACAGAATATTACCAATATAAAAGTTGTTCATCGATATATTTATCTATATAATATTAACGAGTGGATAGCTTTAGATTAAGAATCTATAAAAATATATAAAATGAGCTGCCTTATTTTAATGCATATAAGGGAGCTCATTTTATATTGCGAGAGAGCTAGGTTCATCATATATCCTTTATTGTAATAAAAACAAAGAAATGTTATAATATCAACGAAATGAGGTTATTAAGATGGGAAATATCAAACTAATTGCAACAGATATGGATGGTACTTTGCTAAATAGCAAAGGACAATTATCAGATGAATTTTATGAGGTGTTTAAAGCACTTCAAGATAAAAAAATTATATTTGCAGCAGCAAGTGGTAGACAATATTTTACCTTACTTGAAAATTTCAAAGAGGTGAGCGATGAGATGCTCTTTATTGCAGAAAATGGAACATATGTTGCATATAAAGGGCAAGAATTGGCTATACATCCTTTACAAAGGGAAATGGCACATGAACTGATTAACCGTGCACGAGCTCTAGGCATTGATATTGTATTAGCAACAAGTAAAGGAGCCTATTTAGAAAGTCACGATGAAAGATTTCAAAAAGAAGTAGGAAAGTACTACATAAAATATGAAATAGTAGAGGATTTATTGGATATAGAAGCAGATATTCTAAAAGTAACGCTTTGTGACTTTAAAGGTGCAGAAGAAAATAGTTATAAGGCTTATCAAGATTTGGCGGATCAAGTACAAATTTGTGTAGCAGGAGAAATATGGTTAGATATAATGGCAAATGGTGTGAATAAAGGCACAGCAATTCATGATATTCAAGATAAGTTGGGTATTACTTATGAAGAAACCATGGTATTTGGCGATTATTTAAATGACTTAGAGATGCTTCAAAGTGCTTATTATAGTTATGCTATGGAAAATGCCCATCCTAAACTAAAACAAGTAGCTAGATTTAAGGCAAAAAGTAATGATGAAAATGGTGTCATTGAGAAAATTAAGGAGATTATATAGACATGAATATAAAAAAATTTATGGTAGTAGGTCTTGCGAGTTTATGTACATGTGTTGGATGTGGTACAGCACAAGAAAGTGCAAGTACAGCAGTTAATCAACAAGTAGAAACAACACCAGAGGTAGTACCGGAAACAACACCAGAGGAAACAGAAGCGCCAGTTGAGACGCCTAAGGTAGATCCAGTGGAAGAAAGTAAAAAGACAGCCAAAGAACAAATTCAAACGTTAGCCTCTTTAATTGGTAAAAAAGCGACAGAAGTAGATGCTATTTTAGGAGAGCCAGCAAGTGTTCAAAACCTTGAGGATTCAGACATTTTATTAGTTAGGTACTATAAATTAGAATATTTAAACGAAATTGCAAAAGTAGAAGTTGTATTTAATGATCATGAGCAAGTTGTAAACTACGTAAGTTTTGTAATTTTAAAAGCTGATGATATTAATTCAAGTAAAGAAACACTAATAAATTCATTGACTGAGCTATATGGTGAATCAACGATTGAACGTTTTATGGACGTAAAAGGAAAACAAAATCGCAATTGGTATGATGAAACATTAACTTATGACTTAAAATACTATGAAAATAATATTTCATTAGATATTTATCCATCTGATAAATAATCTATAAGTAAAAGGACATATATAACAGAGGTACAAGGAACTGTTATATATGTCCTTTTAGAATGCATATGAGTTGTTTTGACTTTCTTATTTCATCTTAGAAAATTTTATTGCTGCTCGGAAGTTGCTAGATAGTAAGATTTAGCAAGTAAATCTTCTAGTTGGTCAATATCTCTAATAGCCTGTGACATGCCGTTAGTAAGAATATTAGCTTGATCCATACCAGCTTGCCAAGCGAACATACCACCTAAACAGTTTTGAGCAATATATAAACCTTTAAAATAAATAGAAAGTAGATTGTCATAGGAATAAGCAAAGTTTCCGTTAGGATCTACAATATATGGTGCTTTAGCAACGTTATCCCATAAAACCTTATAACCATTCTTATTGAGATAATTCTTTCTAAGGTCGTCATAGGTTTTGGTTTGGGTTGCACCATAGCGGCCATAGAATGGAATACCCATTAAAATTTGAGAAGAAGGCATACCTGCATCAATCAAATTCCTAACTTGTGAATCTACGCTATTATTACCTAATCCCAGATCCGAAGGATAGAGATTAGATTGATGCCTTCCGGCAGTAGAGCCAGTTTCACCAGCAGTAAAATCATATGCCATAAGATTAAAGTAATTAATAATAGGGGCAATATTGGCGATTTCTACATTACGGATATAGCTTTCTTCACCAGTACCTGCTACACTAATCCAAGCATCCTCACCTAAGACATCTCTTAAAGCCGTTAAAAGTAAGGTGAAATTTTCACGATCTTGAGGACGGGAGCGAATACCAGAAACACTACTACCAGGATATTCCCAATCAATATCAATACCATCAAGTCCGTACTCATCTACCCAGCGTTTTGCTTCACGAGCAAAATTATAACGTGAAGATGGTGTAAGTGCCGCATCAGAGAAACCATCAGCACCCCATCCACCAATAGCCATAATCACACGAAGATACGGATTCTCTAATCTTAAATTAGCTAGTTCTCGTAAATAACGAGTAGAATAAACTGTAAGAGTACCATCATCATTAATAAGAGCAAAGGCATAAATAACAAAATCTAAAAGATGGGCATCTACATTATTAGGATTACCTAACACATATTCCCCAACAATTGGATTAGTTGAACATAGTGGATTACTTCCGGAAGGCTGGTTGTTAACATTTTGAATTTGGGTACGATAGTTTGTTTGCAAATCAGATAAGGTAGAAAGGAGTTCACTAATTTGTAGTCCGCCTAATGTAGGATAAGTAACAACCTTTGCAATAGTTTGGTCAGGCGCGATAATAAACGCATGCATAGTAGGCGATGTATTATGATTGATAGCTGTTAAGTTTAAGCCGTATAATTGTGCAATGGCACCATTACGGTCGTCAATAATAGGAAAAGGCATTGCATAGGTACCTAATCTAGCATTAGCATAAAACCATTGTAAGTGATTAGCTTTAGGATCCATGCTAATAGGTAAAAGTTCAGCACCTTTTTCGCTAAAATTTTTAGCATGCTTCATTAAATAGATAAATTCGTTTTTTCGCCAAGCATTAAATTCTGTTGGATTACAAAGCAAGATTACCCATTTACCTGCATAGTCTTGTAAATTAATGAGTCCCTTAGTACTAGAGGCTGTAAAAAGTGGTGCGGGTTTACCAATCATTATGTGCTCGTTCAAAAAATCACCCCTTATTCATAAAATAGAAATTAAAGATTATCTATCCTATGTAATGCTAAATTTATTCATTGCTATATTATTCAATGTAAAAAGGGATTATGATTATTTTAAATAAGACGGACAAGTTAATAAAAGGAAAAAATTAACAACGGATAAGCTTAGTACATATAGTGGAGTAAAAACAAAAAGTGGTGATTTAAATGTCAATATGTTGTAATAGTCTTCAAGGTATTGGTAATAATGGGTGTGGATGTGGTTGTAATAATAGTATGACTATTATTGTTGCGGCTATTATTGCACTGGTCTTAGTGAATATTTTAGATCAAGATACAGCAAACTGTATTGGCCAATTTTTGCAGGCAATTGGTGAACTTATGGATTTAAGTGCAACAGATGGGTGTTTTGGAAATTTAGCAAATAATAATATTTGTAATTACTATTAAATAAAGCTATTCATCCATTTAATTTGGTTTCTCTTGATGATTTCATGTTCATAAAAAATTGACGAATAACTATCATTCTTATTGGTGAAATCTGTAGTGATGAAAATCAAGCATATAAAATAAATAGAGCATAGATTAAAATTGTTGAAAAGATTAATCTATGCTCTTATTTTTATGTTTTATTGAATCATCATACCTAAAATTTTATTGCTACGGTCTAAGAAATCATGCATAGCATCAGGACTTAATGTATGATTAGCAAGTTGAGCAAGGTCATAAAGTTGGTGACAAAGAAGCGCTTTTTTGTCATCTGTTAAATCTTTATGCATAAGTGCATCAATAAGTGGATGATTTTGATTAAGAACAAGAGTAACTTCTTCATCAGGCATACCTAAATTCATACCTTGCATATTGTACATTTTCATCATTTCTTGCATACGTCTACTTTCCTCAGAAATAAGGAGCATAGAAGCAATGCCTTCAGATTTTAAGTTTTCAATAGACACCTTAAGTTTATCATTGCTTAAAGTTTCTTTGAAAAGTTTACCTAAATTTTCTTCTTCAGATTTATCAGTAGCTTCACCTTTTAAAGCAGAAGAAATATCTGAGTCAATACGTGTAAATTTAACGCCACTATTTTCTCTTTCAAGAAGTGAAATAAATGGTGAATCAATAGGATGTTCTAAATAAACAGCTAAAAGACCATTATCTTTAAAGAGTTTAATATATTGAGATTGTTGATCTTGGTCTGTAATATAGAAGACTTTATCCTTACTGGTTTCAGCCACTTTTTCAAGATAATCCTTAAGTGTTAAATAAGTATCCTCTGTTGTTTTTAGGAGGATGTAGTCTTTCATTTTTTCGTTAAATTTAGTTTCTTTTAGGCAACCATATTTAATAAATGGTGAGATATCATCCCAGAATTTTTGATAGTTATCTGGTTCTTTCTTAGAAAGAGAAATGAGTTTATCAGCCACTTTTTTAGTAATATAATCTGAAATTTTTGTTACATAACCATCATTTTGAAGAAAACTTCTAGAAACGTTAAGTGGTAAATCAGGACAATCAATAATACCTTTAAGAAGTAATAAGAATTCTGGAATAACTTCTTTGATGTTTTCAGCAACAAATACTTGATTGTTATAAAGTTTAATACGTCCTTCTACTGTTTCATATTGATTAGCTAATTTAGGGAAGTATAAAATACCCTTTAAGCGGAATGGATAATCCATATTTAAATGAATCCAGAAAAGTGGTTCATTAAAATCATGGAAGGTTGAGCGATAGAAGTTTTTATAATCTTCATCTGTACATTCAGCAGGTTGTTTTGTATAAAGTGGTTGAACATCATTAATTGGTGCTGGTGCAGCAGGAGCTATAGGTGCATCTTCACCTTCTTTATGTTCTTCAAGAGCTTTTTTATACTCTTCAGCTTTTTTTGCTTCAGCTTCTTCGTCGATTACATAAATAGGAACAGGCATAAAAGAGCAGTATTTTTCAATAACGTCTTTTAAAGTATAGTAATCTAAGAAAGTTTCACTATCCTCATTAATAAAAAGTGTAATGCTTGTACCACGAGAAGGACGTTGACCTTCAGAAATTTCATAGGTAGTTCCCCCGTCACATGTCCACTTAACAGCTTTTCCAGTTTGATAAGATACAGTATCGATTTCTACCTCTTTAGCAACCATAAATACAGAATAGAAACCAAGACCAAAGTGACCGATAATTTGGTCATCACTCATTTTATCTTTATACTTTTCTAAAAATTCTTCAGCACCAGAAAAAGCAATTTGAGTAATATATTTTTCAATTTCCTCTTCGGTCATACCAATACCGTTATCAGAGAAAACAAGTGTTTTTTTAGATTTATTTAAAGTTACAGTGACTTTAAAATCTTCATTTACAGTGTCTGTAGCTTCACCTAAGTCACAAAGTTTTTTGAATTTTAAAATGGCATCGCATCCATTTGAAATAACCTCTCTTGTAAAAATATCATGATCTGAATAGAGCCATTTCTTAATAATTGGGAAAATGTTTTCGCTATGAATAGATAAAGTACCTTGTCTAGCCATAAGTATTCCTCCTTATAATTCATTAATATTATATGTTGTAAAATATACCACATTTATTTGAAGAAATTATAATGCATAATTTATAATAAATATTTTATTTAGAATGTCAAGTCAAGTGCATAAAATTAGTCGGGAATCTAAAAACATAGGTTGGTAAAAATAGTCACTTATAATCCTATAGGTTTCGGTAAAAATAAGCTTGTAAGTAGCATAGAGCTTTAACTTACAGAACATTATATAGTGCTTGAAGGAGGCAATTAACGTGGCAAATAATAAAGAAATGCTTCAAGGATTTAAACAAGAATGTGCATCAGAAGTTGGTGTTTCTCTAAAACAAGGATATAATGGTGATTTAACAGCTAGACAAGCTGGTGCAGTGGGCGGGCAAATGGTTAAAAAAATGATTGCAGCTCAAGAAGAAATGATGAGAGGTCAACAACAACAACAACAATAAATAATAAAAAATAAGGACTAACATTAAGTTAGTCCTTATTTTCGTGTTTATTCTTACTAATACCTTCAGCTTTTAAAGTAAAAATAATACCTGTTACAGATAGTAACATAGCAATAAATGAAGTTAAAGCCAAGATGGGTTTATGCACGACTAATAAGCAAGTTAACATTAAGATTGTGGTCATAGCTAATAATAAAATAAAGCTAAGTTGTAATTTACCATAATTCATTAGTAGGCAACCTCCTTATATCAAAACATAGATGGTATATCCAGAATTGAGGCCTATAACTCATCAGTAAAATAAAGTAATCATCATTAGATGAACTGATATTTAAATAAAAATTGTTTCATACGTTCATCCCAAATTTGGTCTGCTGTCTTGTCTAAAGTAAAATCTTGATAAGCAGTACCAGTACTACAAGTAATTTGATTATCTTTGAAGGTGATATTGAGGTAAAAAGTAGAAGCATCGGGTGAGAGTTGAACAGTTTTTTCCTTTTTAGTAGATAAAATAATTTTAAAGTAGGTAGGTAGTTTATGTCCTTGCATTAGTTCATAAACATGTTTACGTATTTCTCCCCAATTTAAATAGTTAGAATATACCATATCAGGATCACTTTGAATATCATTAAAGTAATCTTGATTACGTTTACCATCAATAACAAGTTTAAAAGCAGTATGAGAAATAACTTCTCTTACCTCGAAACTATCAAATAAATCAGATTTAAGGAGTTTAGCCATAAATTCTTTACGATTAGTGATGTCAAATGATTCCATTAATACACCTCCTTAATAAGTAACTTTTTCCATGCATAAACCATGTGGTGGTACTTTGGGACCTGCCTCACTACGTGTTTGATTTTGAAGTAAATCTGAAATAGAGTGAATGTCACGTATGCCAAGACCAATCTCAATCAATGTACCAGTTAAAATACGTACCATATGTTGTAAAAAGCCATTTCCCTCATAAGTTAAAGTAATCTGATCGCCAGTTTTAGTAATTTCAATAGATTTAATGGTTCTAACAGTAGATTTTGTTTTTGATTTTAAAGAAGTAAAGGCTTTAAAATCATGTTCACCTAGTAAAAGCTGGCTAGCTTCTTGCATTGCTTTTATATTTAAAGTTTCAGGAACATGATAAGCAAATTTTAAAGAAAAAGGATTTGGAAAGAAACCATTATCAATCGTATAGGTATAACATTTAGAAACAACATTATAGCGTGCATGAAAACGTTCAGAGGCAATAACAAGTTTCTTGATTGCAATATCTTGAGGAAGATATTCACGTAAGTAATTTAAAATTTGTTCAATAGGAAGCGTTTGATGAGTATGGAAGTTACAAACCTGACCTTTGGAATGCACACCAGCATCTGTACGACCTGAGCCAATAATCTGAATCTCTTCTTTGAAAAGCTGAGAAAGAACATTTTCGATTTTACCTTGAATCGTTTTTTCAGGATGTTTAGATTGTCTTTGAAATCCGTTATATCTACTGCCATCATAGGCAATAATCATTCTATAATTTGTCATAAGAACCTCGTTAAATATAATTAATTTATGAGTAAAAAACTCATATTTGTCTAAAAATAGTATAGCACACAGGATAAAAAATGAGAACTTAGATTCAAATAGAGGATAGACAAAAGCTTATTAAAATATACAGGATGCGAACAAAAAAATGAAACAGAATAAAAATGTTCGGAAAATCTATTGACCACAAAATAAAAATAATATATGATAAGTAAGTAGTAAAAAAGTTAACATAATTGGAGGTAAGTATGGACTTTTTTAAATTAAAAGAAAATGGGACAACTATAAAGACAGAAATTATTGCTGGGATTACTACTTTTATGACAATGGCATACATATTAGCAGTAAATCCAGACATTTTAAGTGCAGCAGGGATGAATAGACATGGTGTATTTGTTGCAACTATTTTATCAGCTGTTATTGGGACAGTGTTAATGGGAGTGTTAGCAAATTATCCATTTGCACAAGCACCAGGAATGGGATTAAACGCATTCTTTGCTTATACAGTTGTTATTGGAATGGGCTATTCTTGGAAATTTGCACTTGCGGCAGTGTTTGTAGAAGGTTTAATTTTTATTTTATTAACAGCATGCAATGTACGTGAAGCTTTATTTAATGCTATTCCAAACTGTATGAAGTATTCAATTAGTGCAGGTATTGGATTATTTATTGCTTTTATTGGATTAAAAAATGCCGGTGTAGTAGTTGGAGATAGTAGTACCTTAGTAGCATTAGGAAATATGCTTCAGCCACAAACAGTTTTATGTATATTAGGAACCATTATTACAGTTGTTTTAATGAAGCGTAACGTAAAAGGTGCTATGTTCTTTGGGATTTTAATTACTTGGGGATTAGGTATGATCGCTCAATTTACAGGATGGTATCAAGTAAACCCAGAGGTAGGGGCATATTCGTTATTACCTGACTTCTCAAATCAAGGTGCATTATTTACAGGGCTTGGAGAAGTAGCTTTTAAATTCCCAAGTTTAAATGAAATTTTTGGAAGTGCAGAAAGTATTTTTAACTTTGGTGTTATTGTATTTTCATTCTTATTTGTAGATTTATTTGATACACTTGGTGCATTAATGGGTGTAGCAACAAAAGCAGGCTATTTAAATGAAAAAGGTGAGCTTCCAAGAGTTAAACAAGCATTCTTTGCAGATGCTGTAGCAACAACAGCAGGAGCGTTACTTGGAACATCTACAGTAACAACTTTTGTTGAAAGTTCAGCAGGGGTTATGGAAGGTGGACGTACAGGACTTACAGCTCTTTCAACAGCAGCATGTTTCTTACTTGCATTATTCTTATCACCGATTTTCTTAGCGATTCCATCATTTGCAACAGCACCTGCACTGATTGTAGTAGGGATTTTAATGTTAGATGGGATCTTAAAAGTAAACTTTGAAGATTTATCAGAAGCATTACCAGCATTCTTAACAATGGCAATGATGCCATTTACAGGTAGTATTGCAGAAGGTATTGTATTTGGTGGTATTTCATATGTATTGATAAAAGTATTATTAGGAAAAAGAAAAGATGTTAGCCTAGTAATGTATATCTTAGCAATTCTTTTTGTTATTAAATTAGTCTTAACATCCTTCATGCATTAATAAATCAGAAATATATTAAGGAAGTATTTGCATAAATAAAAATTTATGTGGATACTTCTTTTTTTGTGGCTTTATCAGTGCATCCAACTTCTAAGGCAAAGAGGTATATTGTTTATAAAGATAAGGAGTTAGATAAAATAATTATTGGGGTATAAGAGTGAAGTGAAGCGTAGAGTAGATAAAAATAAGGATTATTTAAGATGAGAATTTAGTTTTGGAGATATATAAAAAGTAAGAAAATAGAATGGATTTAATCGATTGTTAGAATAATATATCATATTTTATGCAATAGGGTACTGAATGAGATATCATAATTTAGATAAGGGTTGCATACAGTAAAGGGAAAGATTAATAAAATGGAGGGGGAAATTATGGAGTTTTTTAAACTCAAAGAAAATGGTACAAATGTAAAGAAGGAAGTTATTGCGGGTATTACCACTTTTATGACTATGGCATATATTTTAGCCGTTAATCCAGATATTTTAAGTGTAGCAGGGATGGATAAAAATGGAGTACTAGCAGCAACTATTATTTCATCTGTTATTGCAACTATAGCAATGGCATTACTTGCAAATTATCCATTTGCCTTAGCGCCAGGGATGGGACTTAATGCTTATTTTGCATATTCTGTTGTACTTGGAATGGGCTACTCATGGCAATGGGCACTTGCAGCAGTGTTTGTAGAAGGTTTGATTTTTATTGTATTAACACTTTGTAACGTACGTGAAGCATTATTTAAGGCTATTCCTAAGTGTATGAAGTGTTCAGTAAGTGCAGGGATTGGGTTATTTATTACATTTGTAGGACTTAAAGGTGCAGGAATTATTGCATCAGATGAAAGTACATATATTGCATTAGGAGATATGTTAAGACCGCAAGCTGTATTATGTATGGTGGGAATATTTATTACAACAGCTTTAATGAAGAAGAATGTAAAAGGTTCAGTATTAATTGGAATTTTAGTAACTTATATTTTAGGAATTATTGCGGAGCTTATAGGTTGGTATCAAGCAGGTGTAGATGGTTATTCTTTAATACCCTATTTTTCAGGTGAACTTAATTTATTCAATGGCCTTAGCAATGTTGCATTTCAATTCCCAAGTACCAATGAAATATTCGGTAGCGCATCTAGTATAATTAATTTTGTTATAGTTGTGTTTTCGTTCTTATTTGTAGATTTATTTGATACATTGGGGACATTAATGGGTGTTGCAAATAAAGCAGGCTATATTAATGAGAAGGGTGAGCTTCCTAAAATTAAACAGGCATTCTTAGCAGATGCTATTGGTACAACAGTAGGTGCACTTCTTGGGACATCTACAGTAACAACATTTGTTGAAAGTTCAGCAGGTGTAGCAGAAGGTGGGCGTACAGGTCTTACAAGCATTGTAACTGCTATTTGTTTCTTGCTTGCAATTTTCTTTTCACCAATTTTCTTAGCGATTCCATCATTTGCAACAGCCCCAGCTCTTATTATTGTTGGCGTACTCATGTTAGATAGTATTATGCAAGTAGATTTTTCAGATATTACAGAAGCACTCCCAGCTTTTATAACACTTGTAATGATGCCATTTGCATACAGTATTTCTGAGGGAATTATTTTTGGAGGCATTACCTATGTAGTGGTTAAGCTTTTAACAGGAAAGCGTAAAGAAGTAAGTGGATTAATGTATGTTTTAGCTATTTTATTTATTATTAAACTTATTTTATCATCACCTTCAATAGTAATTGGGTAAAGTATTTTCCTAAATTTTGTTTTAATATGAAAAAATTATTTTAAAGTGTACAGTACTTCATGCTATAATTATCATAAAGAACTAAATAAAATAAGGATAAAGACCGATATAATATTGTGGCTTTATCCTTATTCTATTATATTGAGTTCTAGACAGTTAAAGTATAAGGGATATAAGATAAGAGAACTTTACAGTCGAAGAAGGGGGATGTATGTGACGAATGAGGAGTTTATGCAAAAGATACTCGCAGATTTTAATGGTATAAAACACTATGAACAAAAGCGTGGTTTTTTAGAGGATTTAAATTACCATGTAGGACAGATTAAGTATTTTTATGATGAATTAACGCCTAATCAAACAGGAGATCCATCAACAACTTTTTACAGACCTAAGCAACTTCCAAAAGTGCATCAGATTGCATATTTTAATTTAACTAGGGGGTTTCCAAAAGAATTATATGGTGGGCATTGGTGTTATGTATTTAAATCCTTTAAAACAAAATTTATTGTCATACCAACAACATCTGTAAAGCCGGATTCGCTTCCGCCAGATAAAGAATTCCAGATGGATATAGAAGTAAAGAATTTTACGAATCACTACATAACAAGATTACAGATTGGTGATATGAGGACGGTAGATATACAAAGACTTTATCCATCTAAAGGTTTCTATGATGTTACAACGGATAAACAATTTATTGTGGACAACGTGAGCAGAATCTTACTAGAGAATTAATATAAAAGTAAGAGTAATGAAACAATATATGCTAAAAGCTATTACAAAGTTAAATTTGTGATAGCTTTTTTATTAAAAAAACTTAGAGAACTATATATTAGGTGATAAAAATCTTAAAAAGTGAGTAACTTTTATTAGTAATCAGCATGTCATTATTTTATAAAAAGACAACCAAATGGATAGTTATTTGTGGTATGATTACAAGAGAAATAACAGTGCTTATTTGAGTTATAGAGATGATACCAGGTATTATATTAGCTATTTCAACTTTTTTTCATAGAATGTTCACTTACTTATCACTTAAGGGAATTATGATAAAGATAGTTAAATAAAACCTGAGAAAAAGGGAGGAACAAAAAATGAACGAAGAAAATAATTTTTCTAATGAGGAAAATAGAGAAAGTAGCGAGATTAATATAGACAAAACCATTCCAGCAATGGTTAAAACAAAAGAGAAGAAATATAGAGGAAGAGGGATTGCACTTACTTTAGCCGTAGCACTAGCTTCTTTTGGTGCAGGAAGCCTATATACATCTTATAGTTGGATACAAGAGCAAGGTACTAGTAAAACTAGCCAAAGTAGCATACAAAATAATCCTATAAAAGATTCAACTAATAATAATATTAGTCAAGTAAGCACGAATAAATCAGGTGGTGGATTATCAGTTGCAGAAGTAGCAAACTTAACAGCAGCTTCTGTTGTAGAGATTACAACAGAAACAGTAGCCAATGATATGTTTATGAGACAATATGTAACAGAGGGTGCTGGTAGTGGGGTTGTTATTAGTGAAGATGGTTATATTGCAACTAATAACCATGTTATCGATGGTGCCTCAAAGATAACTGTAAGACTAACTACAGGGGAAGAATATGATGCAAAACTTATTGGTACAGACCCTCAAACAGATGTAGCCGTTATAAAAGTTGACGGTGTTAAACTTAAGCCAGTAACTTATGCAGATTCAGATCAGTTAGTAGTTGGAGACACAGCCATTGCTATTGGAAATCCATTAGGTGAACTTGGTGGTACAGTTACAAATGGTATTATTAGTGCCTTAGATAGAGAAATTGAATTAGAAAATCAAAAAATGACACTTCTTCAAACAAATGCAGCTATTAATCCAGGAAACTCTGGTGGTGGTTTATTTAATAATAAAGGTGAGATTATAGGTCTTGTAGTAGCTAAATCAGGCGGCTCTAATGTAGAAGGATTAGGATTTGCTATTCCAGTTAATGTAGTTAAAGAGGTTGTTAAGTCTATTATTGATGTAGGGTATGTTCAAGGTAGACCAGTTTTAGGGGTACAAGTAGTAGATATTGATTCTGCACAAAGAGCTTACCAATATGGTGTTAATCAGTTAGGTGTTTATGTTATGGCATTAACAGAAGGTACAAAAGCCGAGAAAAGTGGACTTAAAGTAGGGGATTGTTTAGTAGCAATAGGAGATACACAAGTAACATCTACTGCAGACCTTAAGAGAATTTTACAACAACATAAAGTTGGGGAAACAGTTAAGGTAATTGTATCAAGAGAAGGAAAACTTGTAACACTTCAAGTTGAGCTTGCAGAGAGTGTGCCAACTGCAGCAGCTGTTCAAGAAACACCTGCAATTCCTAACAATAACTAAAAACAAAATAAATAAGTAAAGAGGTAGGCTTTATTGGTCTTACAAGAAAGACAAAATAAAGGCTACCTTTTTTATAGAATAAAATATTTCCATGAACCTTTTCGTTTATAAGAAAGGTTGCTACAATTGATGAAGGGAGGAATGCTAATGTATAAGATTTTAGTAGTAGATGATGAGAAAATGATAAGGGAACTTATTAAAAGATATGCAAAGTTCGAAGGGCATGAAGTTGTAGAAGCTTGTGATGGCATGGAAGCCGTTGAAAAGTGTCACAAGGAAACATATGACCTAATTATTATGGATGTCATGATGCCAGAATTAGATGGTTTTTCAGCATGTAGCGAAATACGAAAAACTTCGGATACACCTGTTATTATGTTGTCGGCTAGAGGTGAGGAGTATGATCGTATTCATGGATTTGAAATTGGTGTAGATGACTATGTTGTTAAACCGTTTTCACCTAAAGAGTTAATGATGCGTGTGCAGGCTATTATGAAAAGACGTGAGAGTAAGGAAAAATCAAATAATAATAAGGATATTGTAAAATTTGATGGACTGGTTGTTGATTTTGATGCAAGGCAAGTAAGCATTGATGGAAAGAATATCGATATGACACCAAAGGAGTATGAGCTATTTTTTTATATGGTCAAAAATAGGGGATTAGCCCTCTCTAGAGAAAGTTTGATTAGCAATGTATGGGGATATGATTACTATGGTGATGATAGAACCTTAGATACACATATTAAATTACTGCGCAAGAGTTTAGGAGAGTATGCCAGTCGTATTGTCACCTTAAGAGGGGTGGGATATCGCTTTGAAGAAGAGTAAAATTAGTATTAGATGGCAGCTGTTTGGTTATTTAACATTATTATTAGGTGTATTATTGGTTGTTTTATGGCTATTTCAAGTTGTATTCATGGAAACTTTTTATAAGTCTATAAAAAAAAATGAAATTATTGATGTTGGACACACAATTGAAAAGAATATCAATAGCTCGAATTTATATCAGATTATGGATAACTTAGCAGATAGTCGAAACTTATGTATTGTGTTTACAGATGCTAGTGGACAGCCTTTTTATTCTAAAAATACAATTGGACCACGTGCTAGTATGAATAATTTAACGAATAAAGGATATTGGTTATTTGGATTGGCAGCTAAAGAAAATGGGGGAGAGCTATTCATTTATGATAATCAACCCAAAACTTATGCCACTACCTCAGAGCAGCGAAATGATTTTGCCAGTAGACATATGGTAAAGTTAAAAGAGGCTCAAGATGAAACAGCGGTTTATGCTAAGATTATAGTACATGAAGGTAAGGAATACATTTTACTGATTAATAGCTTTATTTCACCTGTTAATGCAACAGTCAGTACGATTAGAAAGCAACTTGTATATGTTACTGTGATCATGATTATCCTTGCATTTATTTTGTCTATATTTATTGCAAGAAAAATAGCAGATCCTATTATTAAAATTAATACTTCATCTAAGGCATTAGCAGAACGAAATGATACTATTATTTTTGAGGAAAAAGGCTATAAAGAAATTGCAGAATTATCTAGGACATTAAGTTATGTTTCTACAGAATTAACCAAAACAGAAAGTTTTAGAAGAGAGCTCATTGCCAATGTATCTCATGATTTGAGAACACCGCTTACTTTAATTTCTGGATATGCAGAAATGATGAGAGATTTACCGGGAGAGAATAATCCAGAAAACACACAGATTATTATAGATGAAGCGAAAAGATTAACAGCATTAGTAAATGATATGTTAGATTTATCTAAATTACAAGCCGGCACACAGAAGCTAGATAAACATACTTATAATTTTACACAAAATGTAAAAGAAACGATGGAAAGATATGCTGCTTTAACTGAAAAAGAAGGTTATCATATTACTTTTGAATATGATGAGGAAGTAGAGATTGAAGCAGATGAATTAAAAATGTCTCAGGTAGTGTATAACCTTATCAATAATGCAATTAATTATACAGGTAAAGATAAAACGGTTGCAGTTTGTCAAAAAATAGTTGATAATAAAGTACGTATTGAGGTGGTAGATACGGGAGAGGGTATCGCCAAAGAAAACATACCTTATATATGGGATCGCTATTACAAGGTGGATAAACTGCATAAAAGAGCAATGATTGGGACAGGTTTAGGTCTGTCTATTGTACGCAATATATTAGATGCACATCAGGCTACTTATGGAGTAAATAGTGAGCCACATAAGGGAAGTGTTTTTTGGTTTGAAATCACAAGGAAGTTATGATGAGGTAATTTTACCATATTCAAATTAAAAGGATTAGAGGAGAAAGAGTATGAAATTATTTAAAAAGGTTATTGCTGTATTAGCAATAGCAACAATGAGTTTAAGTATGGTGGCTTGTGGAACATCTAAAGCAGCTACTGAGATGGGATCAAAAGATGAAAAAGGTTTAATTGTTGCTAGAGTAGGTGATGTACCAATTTATAAAACAACTTTAGAAAATGAAATGGCTAGATATGGCATGACAGATAGTACAATGAAAATGTACTATGGTGAAGACTATACAAGTAATGCAGAAGTAGTAGCACAATATAATGACTTTAAAGATAATATTATTAATTCATTAATAGAGGCTGAAGTGTTAGTATTTAAGGCTAAAGATATGAAAGAAATTAAAGTAACAGAAGATGAAGTCAATGAACAATTAGAAGCAACAAAAGCTCAGTTTGAAAGTGAAGAAGCATTTAATTCAGCTTTAAAACAAACTGGTATGACATTAGAAGACTTAAAAGAAAATACAGAAAAAAGTTTATATGTAACTAAGTTAATTGAGTACTATGCAGAAAATAAAGTAGAAGTTACAGATGAAGATGTTCAAAAATATTACAACGAAAATATTGCAAATTATACAACTAAACCAGGTGCTAATATTTATCATATCTTAGTAGATTCAGAAGAAAAAGCAAAAGAAGTATTAGAAAAGTATAATGCAGGAACAAGCTTTGCAGATTTAGCAGCTGAGTATGGTACAGATGGAACAAAAGATGTAGGTGGTTCATTAGGTTACATTGAATATGATACACAAAATTATGATGCAGACTTCATGGCAGCTGCTAAAAAATTAGGAGAAGGTGAAGTATCACAACCAGTAAAAACTCAATTTGGATGGCATATTATTAAAGTTGATGGTATTCAAAAAGAAGAGGTTGTACAACCATTTGAGGAAGTAAAAGAAAGCATTCAAACAATGCTTAAAACTCAAAAAGCAGAAGAAGCATTAATTGCAGAATTACCACAGTGGAAAGAAGAGTATAAAGTAACTCGTTACGAAGAAAATTATAAAACAGAAGTAACAGAACCTAAAGAAACACCAGCAGCATCAGATGATGCAAATACAGAAAAAGCTACAAATGCAGAAAAAGCTACATCTTCAGAAGATGGTGCTCAGTCAGCAGGAAACACAGAAGCAAAAGCGTCTGAAGAGACTAATGCTCAAACAACAGAAGGTGCAGATGCAAATACAGCAGAAGCAAATACTGCATCTCCAGAAGCAACAGCAACACCAGCTCAATAATTAAATAATGGGAAATGATGAATAGGTTATAAGTCATCTAATGAGCTAAAAAAGGGGCATCCAATTATGGAATGCCCCTTTTAGCATGAAAATTATTCAGTTTGAGTAGAAGCAGCTTCAATAGAGGCTGTTTTAAGGCCATTCACTTGAATGGTTTTATTTACTTTTGCATCATATGTAGTTGCTTTCATGGTTTCAGTTAAATCAAAACCTGTCATCTCTTTTACAGAATCCATGACAGCAGACATTGTACTAGAAACAGTTTTGGCAACAGAAACAGCACTTTCACCATTAGAACCACCATCCATAACCACAATTTTTTCAATACGAGACATAGGTTCAGCTACGTGCTTAGCTACTTCAGGAAGGATATTAACGAGCATTTCCATTTTACCTGCATCATTGTATTTAGCATAAGCCTCAGCTTTCTTTTCCATTGCCTCAGCTTCGGCAAGCCCTTGCATTTTAATAGATTCAGCTTCGGCAAGACCTTTTTGTTTGATAACCTCTGCTTCAGCAAGACCTTGTATTTTAGTTTGTTCAGCTTGGGCTTTAGCTTGCATTTGGATGGCTTCAGCCTCAGCTTGAGCTTGGAGTTTACGAGCCTCGGCTTCTGCAGCAGCTTGAAGTTTACGAGCTTCCGCACGAGCCTGTGCTTCTGCAATTTCTTTATACTTTTCAGCTTCAGCATTTAATGCACGAGTAGCTTTCTCTGCTTCAGCAGGTTTGACCATCGTTTCAAGAAGTTCTTTTTCTTTTCTTTCAGCTTTTTTTAGAGCGAGCTCAATATTTTTTTGTTCAGCTGCAATAGAAATTTGAATTTTTTCTGTTTCTACATCTTTTAAGCGTTGTTGCTTAAGTACCTCAGCATCCATTTCCGTATCGGTAATAGATTTTTGAGCAATATTTTTTTGGATATTATAAGCAGCATCTGCATCAGCTTTTGCAGCAGATTGTTCTTTTTCAAAACTAAGTTGTTTAATCGCTTTATTTTTCTGTGCTTCTGCAATAGCAGTTTGAGATTCAATAGAAGCTGTTTCTCCTACACGTTGTGCTTCAGAAGTCTTTATTTGTGTTTCTTTATTAGCTTCTGCAACAGCAATTTGAGCATTTTTTTTAACTTCAGCAATACGCGCTTCACCTAATGCTTTAAGATAACCATTATTGTCGGAAATATCCTTAATAGTAAGTGTTTTAATTTCAAGTCCCATTTCAGATAAGTCTGTACCAGCCACTTCATGAACTTTAGCACCAAAGCTTTCACGATCATTATAGATTTCCTCGACGGTTAATTTAGAAATAATTTCACGTAATTTACCTTCAAGGACTTCTCTAGAGACATCACTAATAATTTGAACTGTCTCAGATTCTTTTGTTGCATTAAACTGTTCAATTGCAGCGAGAATAGAAGTTTTGTCATTACGTACCTTAATAACAGCAACACCATCTGTATTAATAGGAACCCCTTGACTTGTCATTGCACCATTTGTACGTACATCTAGTTTCATACTTTCTAGTGAAATAGTATCAATACGTTCTAGAAGTGGAATAACGATGCCACCCCCACCAGTAATAACACGTTTTTTTAGTCCAGTAATGACAGCAGCTTTATCTTGAGGTATTTTCTTCCACATGCTCAAGATAATAGCAACAATTAATATAACACCAATAATTAGTCCAATAATACCCCAAGGTATACTAGATGAATAATACATAAATATCCCCCTTTTATATGATAATAATTTAAAAATAACATACAATGATTAAATTATCAAATTATTTAGATTGTATAAAAGCGTAGCTATTTATTAAGATCCTTAGTAGTCAAAAAGTAAATAGGTGCATCAGAAACAATGAGAATAGAGTTTTGAATATCTAGTATTTTAACAATGGTGCCTTGCTTAATATAATGATCACTTTTAGCAGAGTAAGTTATTTTTCCATTTTTAGTATTAAGAGAAACACTCCCAATTCCATTATTAAAAATAGTAACGACGACTTTGCCTTCACATCCAATAATATCTAAAGGGGTTATAGTTTCGCTATTAATACTACGAAGTTTAGAAAGGAGCTTGTGAGTACTATAAGATAAAATAAGACCAAGTCCTACAGAAAAAATAAAGTGTAGAGAAGTAACATAATAAAGTGTGATTCCTATACTGCCAAATCCAACGGCAAAAGCACAAAATTGTAAGGGGCTAAGTGGAAGAATGCCTGGTAAAAAATCAAAATGAATATCAAAGAGTGACAGCCCTTGAAAAAGATCGCTAACACCATCTAAGACTAGGCTTAGTATTAATAAACTCAAACCAATGATTAAAGAATAAAGATAAATAGTATACATACAACAATCTCCTATCTATTTGAGTAAGATCTATTTGTAAATATTATATTTTAAATATAATAAAAAGTAAAACTATTAAAATAATAATAGGGTTAAA
>JAFOHG010000128.1 GCA_017421915.1 Cellulosilyticum sp.
AAGGAGATGATATCTTCGTTCACTTCACAGCTATCCAAGGTGAAGGATTCAAAACATTAGAAGAAGGTCAAGAAGTTGAATTCGACATCGTTGAAGGAAACAGAGGACCACAAGCTGCTAACGTTGTAAAACACTAAGAACTAATTTTTAGTATATAAAAAGGCGATGCTATTAGGCATCGCCTTTTTTGACGCAAAAAATAATAACAATAAGAATGATAGTACATATAGGTATAAGTATGTTTTACAAAAAATAAGCTAATTAGATCATGCTATTATTGCTTTAAGTATTGTTAAAATAAACAAAATAGAAAATAAATAATTTATAAGTGTAATGTAAAATAAACTAAAAAATATATAAATTATTTGAAACTTCATTGAATTAGTCTGTGGAAGGTGTTACACTATATGTGTTAGAAAATTTAATATTAGAAATGTGTAAAGCATAAAGGAGGATGTTATTCGATGGCAAGATTTACATTACCAAGAGATATTTATTTTGGAAAAGATGCAATTAGTGAATTAAAAAATTTAAAAGGGCATAAAAAGGCTATCGTTGTAACAGGTGGAAGCTCTATGAAAAGGGGCGGTTTCTTACAACGTGTTGAAGATGTTTTAAAAGAAACAGGTCTTGAAGTTCAATTATTTGAAGGAGTAGAGCCAGACCCATCTATTGAAACTGTTTTCCGCGGTGCAAAAGCAATGCAAGAATTTGAACCAGATGTTATTGTAGCTATTGGTGGGGGTTCACCTATTGATGCAGCAAAAGCTATGTGGGTATTTTATGAATATCCAAATTTAACTTTTGATGACATTAAAGACCCATTCTCTATGCCACAACTTAGAAAGAAAGCAATCTTCGTAGCAATTCCATCTACAAGTGGTACTGCAACAGAGGTAACAGCTTTCTCTGTTATTACAGATTACAGTACTCATATTAAATATCCTTTAGCTGATTTTGAAATTACACCAGATATTGCAATTCTAGATAGTAACATTCCAGTTACTATGCCAAAGAAATTAACAGCACATACAGGAATGGATGCTTTAACTCATGCAATTGAAGCATATGTAGCAACTGCACGCTCACCATTTAGTGATCCATTAGCATTAAAAGCTATTTCTGATATTTATGATAGTATCGTAGCATCTTATAATGAAGATGAAGATGCTAGAGAAAAAATGCATATCGCACAATGTCTTGCTGGTATGGCATTCTCTAATGCCTTATTAGGTATTGTACATAGTCTTGCACATAAAGTAGGTGCACAATATGATATTCCTCATGGTTGCTGTAATGCAATTATGCTACCTTATGTCATTCAATATAATTCAAAAGTTTGTATGGAACGCTTTGCAGATATTGCAAGAATTATGGGGCTTCCAGGTAGAACAAATGAGCAGCTTACAAACTCTTTAGTACAAGCTATTAAAGATTTAAATAAACAATTAAATATTCCATTATCATATAAAGAATACGGAGTAACAGAAGAAAAATTCAATGAAACAGTAGATTTCATTGCAGAAAATGCTGTACTTGACCCATGTACTGCATCTAATCCAAGGGAAACGGATGTAGCTCAAATGAAGAAAATTTTAACATGCACTTACTATGGTAATGATGTGACTTTCTAATTAGAAAATACGATTTGTAAGTAGTGTGTGTGATTGAAAAAGTAGAGAGACTGTTGAAAGTGTACGACGGTCTCTTTATTTTTGAATTTAAATTCATTGAGGAACTTAATAAAGTAGAAAAAAGGCAAAAAAATAAGAATTAAAATGAATTATTTTTTAGTAAAATGAATAATTTGATAAAAATTTAGAAAGTTGATTTATTAATAGGTTAAAGTAATGCTATAATACAAGTGGAGTATGAAATAAGAAGTAGAATCACATTGGTTCTAGACTGATGAACAAGAGGGGGATTATATGTATAAGATTGTAAAGAAAAGAGTCTTAAATCCAACAGTTATGCTGATGGATATCGACGCACCTTTTATTGCTAAAAAAGCTGAGCCAGGTCAATTTATTATTTTGAGAGTAGATGCAGAAGGTGAACGTATTCCTTTAACGATTGCAGATTTTGATAGAGAAAAAGGGACAGTTACAATCATTTTCCAAGTCGTAGGAAAAACAACTAAAGCTTTAAGTGGTTTAGAAGAAGGGGATTTCTTACAAGACTTTGTAGGACCACTTGGTGTTGCTTCTCATGTAGATGGGCTTAAAAAAGTAGCAGTAGTTGGTGGAGGCGTAGGTTCTGCTATTGCTTATCCAATTGCTAAGAAATTACATAACATGGGTGCTGATGTTGATGTAATCGTTGGATTTAGAAATAAGGACTTAGTTATTTTAGAAGATGAATTTAAAGCAGCTAGTTCAAGATTATTCATGATGACAGATGATGGTAGTTATGGTGAAAAAGGACTTGTAACTAATGCACTTGAAAACCTTATTAAAGAGGGAAATGAGTATGATGAGGTTATTGCTATTGGGCCACTTGTAATGATGAAATTTGTATGTGAACTAACTAAGAAATATAATGTAAAAACAATGGTAAGTATGAACCCTATCATGATTGATGGTACAGGTATGTGTGGTGGTTGCCGTTTAACAGTAGGTGGCAAAGTAAAATTTGCTTGTGTAGACGGACCAGATTTCGATGGACATGAAGTAGACTTTGATGAAGCAATGTCTAGAGCAAGCATGTACAAAGATTTTGAAAGACATGCCTATGAAGAACAATGCAACCTAATGAAAAAGGGGGAAAAATAAGATGGCTCCAAACATGAATCCTAAAAAGATGGAAATGCCAGTACAAGATCCAATGGTAAGAAATGCAAACTTCAAAGAAGTTGCATTAGGTTATACAGTAGAAATGGCTCAAGAAGAAGCAAATCGTTGTTTAAATTGTAAAACAATGCCTTGTGTAAGTGGCTGTCCTGTTAATGTAAAAATTCCTGATTTCATTTCAGAAATTAAAAAAGGTGATTTTGAAAAAGCTTATGAAATTATTAAGCAAACAAGTAGCTTACCAGCAGTATGTGGTCGTGTATGTCCACAAGAAAGTCAATGTGAATCTAAATGTGTACGCGGTATCAAAACAGAAAGTGTTGGTATTGGTCGTTTAGAGCGTTTCGTAGCAGATTATCATATGGAACATAGCACAGAAGAAGTGGTTGTACCAGAAAGTAATGGTCATAAAGTGGCAATCGTTGGTGCAGGTCCAGCAGGTCTTACATGTGCTGGTGACCTTGCTAAGAAAGGATATAAAGTAACTGTATTTGAAGCCCTTCACTTAGCTGGTGGTGTACTTGTATATGGTATTCCAGAATTTAGACTTCCAAAAACTATTGTTCAAAAAGAAATTGATACATTAAAAGCTATGGGCGTAGAAGTACTTACAAATATGGTTATTGGTAAAGTACTTTCTATTGATGAACTTTTTGAACAAGGCTATGAAGCAATTTTTGTAGGTTCAGGAGCAGGACTTCCAAACTTTATGAATATCCCTGGTGAAAACTTAAAAGGTGTTTACTCAGCAAATGAATTCTTAACAAGAGTAAACTTAATGAAAGCTTATAAAGAGGGTAGTGACACACCAATCAAAGGTTGTAAGAGTGTAGCAGTAGTTGGTGGTGGTAACGTAGCTATGGATGCTGCAAGATGTGCAAAACGTCTTGGTGCTGAGAATGTCTATATTGTATACCGTCGTGGAGAAGAGGAAATGCCAGCTAGACGTGAAGAAGTAGAACACGCTAAAGAAGAAGGTATTATCTTCAAAAACCTTAATAACCCAGTTCAAATCGTTGGTGAAGACGGTTGGGTAAAAGGTATGGAATGTGTGGAAATGGCACTTGGTGAACCGGATGAATCAGGAAGAAGAAGACCAATTGAAAAAGAAGGTTCTAACTTCATTCTTGATGTAGACTGTGTAATCATGGCGATTGGTACAAGTCCTAACCCTCTTATCAGAAGTACAACAGAAGGGTTAGATACTAATAAACGTGGTTGTATCATTACAGAAGAGGAAACTGGTCTTACAACAAGAGAAGGTGTATATGCTGGTGGAGATGCTGTAACAGGTGCAGCAACAGTTATCCTAGCAATGGGTGCTGGTAAAAAAGCAGCAGCAGCCATGGATGAATACATTAAAACTAAAGCAGAAGTAGCAACAACTAAATAAATTTATAAGTTATAGTAAATAAAAAGGCAACTAGCGTGTTTAAGAGATAGCTGGTTGTCTTTTTTTGTTCTCTGTTTGAAATTGATGTTATTAAAAGATTTATCAATTGTTTGTATAAAATTATATATAAAAAAGAAATTTAAATTTATAAAGATGAAAAATATTATTTAGCTTATTTGGTTTCGATTTGAGATTTATATTATTATAAGCATTAACAAAGTAAATTGAGTCTAATATAGGTTTAAGAATTATTAGAAGATTATGTTAAATGAAAAATGTATTGATTTTAAGTGCAAATGGTGTAATATTAATATATAGAAAAATAAACAATAGTATATAAAATGACAAAAAATCAAAAAGTTATGTAACCAATGGAGGAGAGGAAGCATGAAGATAAGAAAATTTACAGGTATGTTAGTAGCA
>JAFOHG010000129.1 GCA_017421915.1 Cellulosilyticum sp.
AATCGAACCCGGGACAACTTGATTAAAAGTCAAGTGCTCTACCGACTGAGCTAGTGACCCACACAGTCGGGGTGACAGGACTCGAACCTGCGGCCTCCTGAACCCAAATCAGGCGCTCTAGCCAAACTGAGCCACACCCCGTTTTTGTTAGATTTACTAACAATGACCCATACGGGAATCGAACCCGTGTTACCGCCGTGAAAGGGCGATGTCTTAACCGCTTGACCAATGGGCCTTATTAACTTCGCGCTGTTTTTTTCTTTTGTTTTCCTCAGCGACAAGTAATATAATACACTACTTACTTACATGAGTCAACAACTTTTTTAGTTTTTTTTTAATAAAAACCTATTTTCATCTTAAAACCTTGTAAATTCAACATTCTTTCTTATTTACATATTTATTATAACCGCTTTTTATAGCTTCTATTCTAGGTAAATATCTAAATTTCTTCTATAATAACTGAACAAAATCCGCTTATAAAATACATAACTCCAGATTTTTTCTTCTATCTAAAAAATATTATCTTCTTTAAACTTTTCCGTTATATCAATACTATGCCTTGCATAAAATAAACTAATCTCCTTTATGATATTCTTTTTATCTAAAAAAGAGGTGATCCCTTTTGGTCACCTCTTTCTTTTTATATATAACTTTTGATTCAATTTATAATTTTAAACACAAAAAAAGTCGACAACCTTTGCTTTCAAAAGCTGCCGACTCCTTTTCTTAAGAGCGCGAAACGGGACTCGAACCCGCGACCCTCTCCTTGGCAAGGAGATGCTCTACCAACTGAGCCATTCGCGCATAAACTTGGCAACCACCTACTCTCCCAGTCGGTCTCCCAACACGTACCATCGGCCGCTTAGGTCTTAACCTACGTGTTCGGGATGGAAACGGGTGTTTCCCCTAAGCGCATCGTCACCAAAAATTTTTCTCGTCGTTTCCCGACGACAAAATTAATAATACACGAATATATTTCATATGTCAACATTTATTTTCATTTACTTTATATTTTTTCTTGTAGATTTTATTTCTTTTAAATACTCTAATGCGTCTTCTTAATTTATAGACTTGATTTATAGACCTTATATATGCCTAACGTTTAAAGAGGTGTTGCATTTTTGGCAACACCTCTTTATTTGACTACTTATCTAAATTATAACTTATCATCTGCTCTAAAACAGAATTATGCCTTATCTTATGCTAAATGATCCTTAAAGTTTCATGATTAATATACCGCCTGTTTCTAGCTGCTCTTCTTTATATAAATGACTTAATAAAATTTCTCCCTTACATTTAACAGAAACAGTCTTTTTATCACAATTCAATATTATAGCTATCTTATTTGAATCATAGTCATCAATTTTTATATATTCTAGTACTCTATCATTAGCAATTTCACTTGTAAAATGGAAATTTCGACTTCTAAATAATCTTTCTTCTTTTCTTAGCCTTGTAAGTTGTTTCATAAATTCTAAGTGTTTATTATATTTTCCTGCATCTATTTCTTTCCATGGCATACATCTTCTACAGTCCGGATCATGTCCCCCCTGCAATAACACTTCTGTTCCATAAAATATACATGGACTTCCAGGCATAGTAAATAAGACTGCCAATTGTTGATATACTTTATCTACATCTGGTGTCTTTGTACTTACCCTAATTGTATCATGTGAATCTAATAAATTAAAAAGTACATCATTAGTTTGTTGCATATAAAGTGTATAGCACCTATTAATATCTTCTTCAAAATCTCTCTTTGTATAACTCTCTTCTAACCAAAAGTCTGATATAGCATTTCCTAATGGATAGTTCATAACTGCATCAAATTCATCCCCACGTAGCCAATTAATAGAATCATTCCATACTTCACCTAAAATATATATATCTGAGTTAAGCTCTTTCATACGAATCCTAAGTTCTTTGCAAAAACGATGAGATACCTCATTAGCTACATCTAATCTAATTCCATCAATGCCATATTCTTTTACCCAGTACTCACAAATATTAATAATATGCTTTCTTACCTCTGGATTACTCGTATTAAGCTTAGGCATATTATCATCAAAGGCAAAAGTATAATACTTTCCTTCCTTAGCATTCCACTTATTTTCATCAAATGGCCATTCATTTACCATAAACCAGTCATAATACTTTGAAGCTGTTCCTTTTTCTACAACATCTAGCCATTCTTTAGCAGCTTTTCCTGTATGATTAAATACTCCATCTAACATTACTTTAATGCCTAGATTATGAGCCTTTTCTACTAACTCTTGCATTGTCTCTTTATCCCCAAAATGAGGATCAATACTTAAGTAGTCAATTGTATCATATTTATGGGAACTTGGACTTTCATTAATAGGTGTAAGGTATATTCCTGAAATATTAAGTTCTTTTAAATAAGGTAACTTATTAATAATACCTCTTAAATCGCCCCCATAAAATTCAGAATTCTTCACCTTATGTTTAGGCCCTGGCCATGGTAAAACATTATTAGGGCTAATAGAAGCATCTCCATTACAAAATCTTTCAGGGAATATCTGATACCATATTGTTTCATTTACCCAATTAGGTGTTTTATTAATATCCACCTCATTCATCCATGGAAAAACAAAGCATCCTGGTTCATGGTGTAAATGCTCTAATTCCTCTTTTGTACATAATTTATCTTCAAAATAATAATAAATCTGCTCTTCTACTGTAATAAGTTCAAAAAAGTAACGACATCTTTTAAATTCTGGTTGTACAGTCGTTGTCCACCATAAACCATGATTTAAATTTTTCTTATATATAATTTCTTCTTTCTTGCCTTTCCAACGGCTTTCTGACCCTAAGATTCCATTGATAAAAGGGTCGCCATAATGCAAAAATACTTTTTTGACATCATAGCCTGTCTTTAAATTAATAATTAAATCATTAGTATTTAAGGGATAGCAATAATTATCTGTACTTCTATGATATACGCTATGAAAATCCATCTATCTTCCTCCATGCCTCTAGTTCTTATACCTATTTTATTAAGAGCTGACCTTCTCACTATGCTTTTACAAGCACCATTGCCGTTCTGCCTTCTATCTCTACCTTATTTCCATCTACTTTTCCTATACTTTCTATTCCAGCTTGCTTTCCATCTACTACAATATTCCACTCTTCATCTGGTAAAGCTACTATTTGATTTTTTTCATTACCATTAAGTAATACAACAATCTCTGCCCATTCATCACCACCTGCATGATTTTTTAATGTATAACCTACCATATTTAAATCAGGCATCTTTAAGAATGTTAGGTTCTTACTAATTTCCCTAGATGTTGTCATTCTAAAAGCAGGATGTTGCTTCCTTAGCTTAATTAATCCTTTATAATAGTTAAAGACATCTTTAAATTCATGCTTTCTTTTCCAATCTAACTTATTAATTTGGTCACTAGATTTATAACTATTTTCATCACCATATTTTGTCCTAGCAAATTCTGCTCCTGCATGGATAAATGGTACGCCTTGAGATGTTAATACAATAGCATTTGCTAATTTTTGCATTTTTATTTTCTCTTCTAAGCTAACTTGTTCATCGCCACAAGTTGCCTCAATTTTGTCCCATAGTGTTAAGTTATCGTGTGCAGAAACATAGTTAATGGTTTGACTTGGATATTTAGCATATGGAGCATCTGAATAGTTAACTTTGGAATAATTAATTTGTGGATGCTTAGTTGATGCTATTACACCAAACTTAATAGATTCCTCGGTATCTATACCACCACTTATAAATCCTTTTTCAGCTTCTTCAAAAACATCTCCTCTTACACCGTCTCTTAAATCATCACTAAATACACCTACATGATTTAATAATGGTGCATTTACTTTTAGAGCTCGTTTTGCTTCCTCTAATCCGCAGGCACCACCAGCCCATCCTTCTCCATATAAAATAATGTTTGGATTTACTTTTCTTAATTCCTGATAAATTAAGTTCATTGTTTCAATGTCTAGTACACCCATTAAATCAAATCTAAAACCATCTATTTTATATTCTTTTGCCCAATAAACAATTGATTCGATAAGCATTTTTCTTACCATAAAACGTTCTGAAGCAATTTCATTTCCACATGCAGATCCATTAAAGAACTTCCCTTGTTTTTTTGTTCTGTAGTAATAATTAGGTGCTAATACATTTAAAAAAGAACCTTCACTCTGTGCTGTATGATTATAAACAACATCCATAATGACGCCTAACCCATTCTCATGAATAGACATAATAGCTTGTTTAAGTTCTTTAATTCTTACTTCTCCATGGAAAGGATCTGTTGAATAAGAACCTTCAGGAATATTGTAATTAAGTGGATCATATCCCCAATTATATTCTTCAAAGTCTTCTTTACTTTCATCTACAGTTAAGTAATCATAAATTGGCATAAGTTGAATATGAGTAATCCCTAATTCTTTTATATGGGCTAGTCCAGTTGTTTCTCCCTCTTCACTTTTTGTATCTGTCTCTGTAAAAGCCAAAAATTTACCTCTATGCTCTATATTAGAATTTAAATCTACAGACATATCCCTTACATGTAACTCATAGATAATAGCATCTGTAGGCTCAGTTGTAATTGGTCTTTTATGTGTTTCCCAACCTTCTGGGTTTGTTTCTTCAAGGTCTATAACCATTGCTCTCTTGCCATTAACTCCACATGCTTTTGCATAAGGGTCCATTACTTCTTGCTTTTTGCTTCCATTATCTATTTCATATGTATAATAAATACCTTTTAAATCCCTAAGTACGCTTACTTTCCAAATACCCTTAGAGCACTTCTCCATTGGTATTTCTTCTAATTTATTATCCCCATTTCCTGCACTATATAGAATTAAACTAACATTTACCGCTTTTGGACTCCAGACCTTAAAAAGAGAAACCTGCGCGTTATATGTTACGCCCAGGTCAGTTCCATTATAATTATATTTGCGGTCAAATGCTCTAGAAGTATTTTTTTCTTTCATAAGTCATCCTCACATTCTCTTTATATCTTTATCTATTCTATATTCAAAGTTCATGATTATTTTTATCTATAACAAGTCTCTAAACTTGTTACAACCTCTAAGAGCTGTACTGCTAATGTACTAATTTTATTAGATGCCTCAACTTGTTCAATAGTACCTACATTAACCTTCTCTATAATACACGCAAATTCTTGTGCAATTTGTGATATATCTTGCATCTTACTTTCAATCTCTTCTTTTTCTACTGATATCGTATTAATAAGTGCATTCGTCATATAAATCTTTTCATCAATTGCATTCATTCTATTGTATATATCAGAGAAAGTATCGTTTACACCATCTACCATTGGAAGTTGCTTATTAAATGCCTGAGTAGCTTCTTTTAATTCTAGAAGCGTCGATTCTCTCTTTATTTCAATAACTTCTACCACTTCTGCAATATGTCTAATTGCTTCTTCAATTTCTGTAGATAATTTACGTACTTCTTCCGCAACTACTGCAAAACCTTTACCACTATCTCCTGCACGTGCAGCTTCAATAGAGGCATTAATAGCCAATAGGTTAGTTTGCTTATTAATATTTTGAATCATCTCTAAGATCTTATTGATATTTTCTGTTTCTTCACCCAACTCTTTAACACATTCTGACACCTTATTGCTCGTCTGTATATTAGCTTCAGATTGACTATAAAGCTTTTGCAACTTTTCTCTTGTTTTTTCACTTACACCCATGATTATTTGAGATGCTAAGCGGATTTCTTCAATAATATCATTTACCTCATTAACATTCTCAGATAAGGTTCCTACTAATTTAACCGCTTCCTCCATTGCATCTCTTTGCTTTAGTGCACCATCTGTAATACTTTCTGTCGTATTGCTTATGCTTACGGCTGATTGGCTTGTCGTATCAGCTTGTTGTTGTAAAGCTTTAGTATTCGTTTTAGCTATAGAAGCTACATTTTTACTAGTTAATATCATCTCTTGTAATGATACAAGCATATTATTAAATCCGCTAATTAACATGCGTATTTCTTCTGCTCCTGAGTTTGCAATTTGGTTAAGCTTTTTATCTATGGCTAGATTGCCATCGGCTAAATTTCCATTTTGGACATCCTTCATATGTTCGGCCATAAGAACAATTGGTTTTGTAATCCTTCTACCTACAATAACACTCAGTATCGTTACACAAACAAGTACAGCTATAAGTATAACTATAATAATCATACAAGATTGATTAAAGTCCATCATTAATCCTGAAATTGGAGCAATACCGATAACCTTCCATCCATTACTACAATTAATCATACCCACTACATTATGATCAGTTGTCTCTACTGCTGACGTTGTTTCTATTGTTTCTAAGCGTTTTAATATGTCGTCTTCTATATCCATATTAGTACTAGTTGCTACTATAGGCTCATTTTCTTGATCAAGAATTGTAATAGACATACAAGTATCCACATTTGCTAAATCTAATAACTTAGTAAGTACCTCCATATCCATCATAATAACTAAGTAACCATTATTGCCCAATGCTGCTTTCCTAGCTACATAGACCTGCCTATCTTCCCCTTTTCCTATACAAAACCAACTAAACATTGTATCATCTTGGTCTTGCATATTTGTATAAACATCACTTGCTTCAAATTCTTGAATATCAAAACTATCTTTTACCTTGACATTCTTATAACATACCTGACCATTACTACAAATATAAACTCCTGTAATTAAGTCTTGGGTACTCATAATCGGCAAGACTTTTGTATTAATATTTCCTCGTAAAGTAGACTGCTCAGAGGCATTTAGTAACTGATATCTAGATATAGCTTTTTTTACATGTTCTGAAATAAGTATATCTCCTACAATGCCTCTAGCTGTCCCGATATAGTCACCAATACTATACTCTAGTTGTTCTATAATCTGCTCTGTATAAACGCTTACTAAGTCTTTTGTACTTCTTGTTGTAAGACGTATACTCATAAACATAATTGCCACCGCAGGCACAATACTAATTAATAAGAATATAGCCACAAGTCGAGTCTGAAGTCTCCCCATTATACGATTCATTCAAACTTCCCCCTATTTAAATAATATACCTGCAAATAATATTACTTCTATTTTATAGAACCACCTGTAACTCCTGATACATAGTATTTTTGTAACCAAATAAATAGAATTGTAATTGGAATAGCTATACATACACTACCCGCAGCGAATGTTGTAAAGTATTGTTCAATATTTTCTTTTTCTGTCATATACCATAATCCAATAGCTACTGTATATTTATCATAGTTATCGCCCATGATCATTTTTGCCATAATGAAGTCCATCCATGGTGAAATAAAAGCTTGAAGTGCTGTATACACTAAAATTGGTTTTGATAAAGGTAAAATAATCTTAGTAAAGACTTGTGCATTATTTGCACCATCTATACGTGCTGCTTCATCAATTTCTCTTGAGATTGTATCAAAGAAACCTTTTGCGATATAGAAAGTTGTTGCTGCGCCTGCTGAATAAACTAAAATTAACGCTACTAAGCTTTGAGTTAAACCAAATGCTTTTAATACATAATAAATGGCAATCATTGACATGAATCCTGGGAACATTCCTAATACAAGTGCAACATTCATATAAGTTCTTCTTAATCTAAAACGTAATCTAGACATAACATAAGCTACAGATACATTAATGAATGTACTTAGTAGACAACTTCCTGTTGCTACAATAAATGTATTTAAGAACCAACGTTTAAAGTTGAAAATATCAGAAGTAAAAAGCTTTACATAATTTTGTATGGTATAAGTTTTTGGAATAAAGTAAGGTACATTTGCTGTTCCTTCTGCTCTAAAAGATGTCAGCACAATCCAAATGATAGGAAACAACCATATAATACCTAAAACTGTTAAGATGATATATACCAATGTATTGCTTGCTTTTTTTCGAGCTTTCATTGACATTGTACTCATTATTGGAAGTCCTCCTCACTTTTTGCTGATGATGTTAAGTTAAAGGTTACAAGTGAGATAACAACTGAAATTACAAATACTGCAATACCAATTACAGATGCTCTACTGTAATCCTTATAGTTAACTGTTAATTTATATAACCATGTTACTAATAGGTCTGTCTTACCTGCAAAATAATAATCTGTTGCTAAAGGCTCACCTTTAGTTAAGAAGTAAATAACATTAAAGTTATTGATATTTCCTATAAATTGAGTAATTAAATATGGTGCTGTAACAAAGAATACATATGGCATTGTAATTTTAATAAATGCTTTAATTGGAGATGCACCATCAATTTGTGCTGCCTCATAAAGCTCTTTAGGAATATTCATTAAGATACTTGATGTAATAAGCATTGTGTAAGGTACACCAAGCCAGAAGTTAACAATGATAACTACAATACGTGCATACATCGGTTTTGTTAAGAATGGAATATACTCAGAAATAATACCCCAACCAATTAATTCTCCATTTAAAGGACCATAATCCATTAACATTTGACGTACAACTAATAATGTAATAAATTGTGGTACAGCCATTGTAATAACAAAGATTGTACGCCACATTTTCTTAAGTTTAATACCTTCTTTATTAATGAGTATTGCTAGAACAATTCCACCAAAATAACAAGTAACTGTTGCAAATACTGCCCAAATCAAAGTCCAACCTAATACTGGAAAGAAAGTATGGCTAAATGAAGATGCACTAAAGAGCATATCTTTAAAGTTAGCAAGTCCTACCCAATGGAATAGTGCTCCAGGTGGTTGATGATCTTTATCATAATTGGTGAATGCAATTAAAACCATATAAATTAAAGGTAATACAGTAAAAATAGTTACCATTAATAGAGGTATTGTCATTAAAGTAAGATGGAATTTATTATCCATCAAATCTTTAAGATCTTCTTTAAATGTTGGAATATGTACATTTTGATCAGCTAAATCCTGAACATGCTTTGCACTATAAATATTGCTTATATAAACTACTAAAAAAACTGCCACTGCCACTAGTGTACATACACCATATAGTAGGAAGAGCATGGAGTTATCCCCTTGTGAAAGCACTTCTATACCTAGTGTTTCATCTAATACCCAACCCTGTGTTTGTGTTCCCAGTGTGATGAGTCCTTGTAATTTTTCAATTCCAACTGTAGCTAAGAAATAAATAAAGCCTATTTCGCATCCTAGATATATAAGTCCTTTTACAAATTGCTTTCTAGCTATGTTACCAAGGCCCATAATTAAAAATGATAATCTAGTGAATAAATCACCATTCTTAAAGATTGTAACTATATTTTCTCTACTTTTCATTTTTTTGGTCTTGCCTTTTTTATTGATAGCTATTTGACTCACTAAGTTCCCTCCCATTCTGTATATTTAAAAAGTGCTACTATAGATACAGTTTTTTTAATCTATAGTAGCACTGTGTCCTTACTCTAGTTTTCTATTATCCTTTATTTAACTAAAGCTATTACTAAACTATTGTGCTCCTTCAGTAATTGTTGCTACTAAAGTATCAAGTTTTGCTTGATAATCAGCTTCTGCAATAGTTCCATCAAATGCTTCTTGAACAAATGCTTTAGTTGCATCCCAGAATTTACCCATTTGTGGGATAGCTGGCATAGCATAAGCATAGTTAAGTTGAGCAAGTAATGCTGCTACAGCTGGATCAGATGTAACTTCTGAACTTTCTGAAAGCGCTTTAGATACCGGAACGCCTCCTCTGTCTTGGAATCTCTTAAGTTGGTTATCTTCATTTGTTAACCAATTTGCAAGAGCCATTGCTTCAAGAGGATATTTTGTATTAGCTTTTACACAGTAAATTTTAAATCCAGCAAATGATGACATATGTCTTTCTTCACCATTGAAGTTAAGTGTAGGAAGTTCTGCAACCCCAAAGTTATCTCCTAAAACTTCTTTATATGTTTCTGTTTTCCATGGACCTGCAATATAAGCACCTAATGTACCAGCCTCAAATTGAGCTGCTGCTACAGTATCATCAAATGCAACTACACCTTTTTCTTTTAATGAACCAATTAACTTAGCTACTTCTAATCCTTGTGCATTATTAAATGTAACTGTTTTTGCATCTGAACCATCTGCTCCAAATAATTCACAACCATTTGATAAGAAGAATGGTCCTGAATAATAAGCATTAGCAACATCCATTGCAAATGGTGTTACACCTTCAGGTAACTCACTTGAAAGCATTGTCTCTAATGATTTAACTTTTTCTTCATCAAAGATTGCTTTGTTATAGAATAAGAAATATGTTTCAGATACACTTGGGTATCCATATAATTCACCTTCATATGTAGAAGCATTAATAGCAGCATCTATTGTTCTTTCTTTGATTTCATCAGCATATTTAGTATTTTTATAAACTGCACCTGATTGTACAAGCTCACCTAATTGGTCATGCGCAATAGCAAATACATCGGCTGCTGCTTCTGTATCTTTAAGTACTTCTGTTTTTGCTTGGTCTTCACCATTTACACGAACTGTAATATCCCATTTAACTTCAGGGTACTCAGCTTTAAATGCTTCTACCATTTCATTTAACATTTGTTGGTCATCTTGTGATCCCCATACTGTAAGAGCTGCTTCTGTATTTTGGAACATTGATTCATCAGCTGTTGCACTTTCTGTTGATGTGTTTTCTGTCGCATTTTCTGCTGGTGCTTCTGTAGTTTTAGCTTCGCTTCCACCACATCCTACCATTGACATACCCATTGCACTTACCATCATCATTGCAATTACTTTAGAGAATAATTTCCTTTTCATTAAAAACTCCCCCTCTTATTTTTTACTCTTATATATCTTAAATAAATAATTAGTAGGCACTTAATTTACTAAGTACCCACTAGCATAATATATTTGAGTACACTATTTATTTGTTTTTGGTTGAATGTTCCAAATTTCATTAGCATATTGCATAATTGTACGGTCGCTTGAGAAAATACCTGCGTGAGCAATATTCATAAGACTCATTTTAGCCCATGATTTTTGATCTTTGTATGCTGCAAATACTTTATCTTCTGCTTCTCTAAATGCCATGAAATCTTCAAGAACGAAGTAAGTGTCTCTTTCTTTCATTAAGCTGTTGTATAAATCTTCGAAGTCTCCTGAACCATCGTTATCGAAAGTACCGTCAATAAGTGAAGATACAACTCTCATTAAATCTTTATTAGCTTCTGCTACTGCGCTACCTTTGTAGTCTCTTTGAATTTTTTCAATATCTTCTACTCTAAGACCAAAGATAAAGTTATTATCTTCACCTGCTTCAGCAACGATTTCTACGTTAGCTCCATCGTATGTACCAAATGTTAAAGCACCATTTAACATGAATTTCATGTTACCTGTACCAGATGCTTCTTTACCAGCTGTAGAAATTTGTTTAGAAATATCTGCAGATGGGAATAATTTTTCAGCATATGATACACGGTAGTTTTCAACAAATAATACTTGCATTTTTTCACTTGCAACTGGATCATTAGCTACAAGTTTAGCAATAGCTCCGATAAATTTAACGATTGATTTAGCTCTTCTATAACTTGGGAATGCTTTAGCACCAAAGATAAATGTTGTTTTTGGCATATCTAATTCTGGATTTTCTTTGATACGGTAGTATAAGTCTAAGATATAGAAAGCGTTAAGTAATTGTCTCTTATACTCATGTAAACGTTTGATTTGGATATCAAATAAAGAGTTAGGATCAATTACTGTTCCTTCTGTTTCTTTAATATATTTAGCAAGTTGTTCTTTTTTAGTATGTTTAATGTTCATTAAACGTGTAAGAACAGCATCATCATTTACATATTGTTCTAATTTTTCTAGTTGGCTAAGATCTGTTACCCAATCTTCATTTCCAAGAAGTTCAGTAATAAGAGCTGATAACTCTTGGTTACAAAGTTTAAGCCATCTTCTTGGTGTAATACCATTTGTTTTGTTTTGGAATTTTTCTGGGTATAGTTCATACCAGTTATGAAGTTCTGTATTCTTTAAGATATCTGTATGAAGTTGTGCTACACCATTTACTGCATGACCCATATGAATTGCAAGGTTTGCCATTCTTACTTGTCCATAGTTAATAATTTTATACTCGTTAATAGCTTTTTCACTATAACCTTTTTCTTTAAGTTCAGCTACAAATCTATCATCAATTACTTCAATGATGTTATAGATACGTGGAGAAACTCTCTTAATAAGTTTAATATCCCATTTTTCTAATGCTTCTGCTAAGATAGTGTGATTTGTATAAGCAAAAGTTTCTACTGCAATAGCCATTGCATCTTTAAAGCTTACATCTTCTTCATCTACTAAAATTCTAATAAGTTCTGGAATAGCAAGAGTTGGGTGAGTATCGTTAAGTTGTACTGCATGTAACTTACCAAATTCACTAAAGTCTGTATGACCGCTTTTCTTAAATTGTCTAACAATATCTTTAAGTGTTGCACTTACCATAAAGTATTGTTGACGAAGTCTAAGGATTTTTCCTGCATCTTTAGAATCTGCTGGATATAATACTCTAGTAATATTCTCAGCTTCATTTTTACATTTTAAAGCTTCACTGTATTCTTGTTCGCAGAAAAGGTTAAAATCAAATGGTACTAAAGCTTCTGCTTGCCATAATCTAAGTGTATTGATATTCTTTGAATCATAACCAATGATTGGTACATCATAAGGAACAGCTTTTACACTATAGTCTTCAAAATCTACGATAACAGCTTCACTATCTTTACGAATGCTCCATGGATCTCCATATTTTAACCATGTATCTACTTCTTCTACTTGTTTACCATCAACGATTTTTTGGTTAAATAAACCATTTTGGTAACGAAGGCCATAACCTACAAGTGGTAAGTGCATTGCAGCACCTGACTCCATGAAACAAGCTGCAAGTCTTCCAAGACCACCATTACCAAGTCCTGCATCTTCTTCAATTTCTTCAATTACATTAAGGTCAATATCAAGTTCCTTAAGAACTTCTTTAACTTCTTTATATGTATTCATGCAAATTAAGTTATTACCTAATGCACGTCCCATTAAATATTCTGCTGAAATATAATAAGCTCTTTTTCCTGTATTATAAAGCTTAGTTGTATTGTTCCAATCTGGTATGATTTCTTCTAAAAGTGCTAATGAAACTGCATTAAAAATCTCATAGTTTTCTGCCTCACTAAGTGATTTTCCATATTTTACATTGCAGTATTTTTCAATATTAGTTTTCAGTGCTTCTCTTTGCATCTTTCTCAACCTTTCTTCCATAAATTTTTGTTAATCTTTTAAGCTTTGAACTGATTTCCTCTGTTAAAGCATCTTCTTTAATTCTCCAATTCCAGTTATCCCCTACTGTAGAAGGAATATTCATTCTAGCTGTATTATCTAGTCCTAGTATATCTTGCATTTGGGCAATAGCTAATTCAGAAGGAGTTGCCCATAACCCTCTAATAAAGCCCCAAGCGTATCCTTCTTTCTTAGTAAGACGTAAGTACTTTTTCGCAAATGCTAGTGCTCTCTTATTACCTGGATCTTGCATCCATCCCACGATCGTTTCATTATCATGAGTCCCTAAATAGGCAACAGATTCTTTATTACAGTTATGAGGTAAGTATTCACTTTCCCCTTCAGGATCAAAGCCAAATTCTAAAATTTTCATACCTGGATAGCCAGTCTTTTCTCTAAGTTCAATGACTTCATCTGTAATAAATCCTAAATCCTCTGCAATGATAGCTACGTCCCCTAATTCTTTATTTATTGCATTAAATAATTTAATTCCTGGTCCTTTAGTCCATTGTCCATTTCTTGCTGTTGTTTCTCCAAAAGGTACTTCCCAATAAGATTCAAATCCTCTAAAGTGATCAATACGAATCATATCATATAGCTTAGCGTTTTGTTTCATACGCTCTACCCACCACTTATAATTAGTCGCTTCTAAGTAGCCCCAATCATAAATTGGATTTCCCCATAATTGTCCATCTTCTGTAAAAGCATCCGGTGGACAACCTGCTACAGTAATTGGGTTACAATCTTCATCTAGTTTGAAAAGTTCTGGTTGAGCCCAAGTATCACTACTATCTGCTGATACATAAATCGGGATATCACCAATAATTTTAATACCTAATCCATTAACATATTCTTTTAATTCATACCATTGTTTAAAGAATTCATATTGAACAAAGATCCAAAACTCTATTTGATCTTTAAGTTTTTCTCTATATCTGCTTAATGTAGCTTTATCCCTACATTTTAGAAGTGGGTCCCACTCTTGCCAGCTTACTTCATCAAACTCATTCTTTATTGCCATAAATAAACTATAATCCATTAACCAGCTTGCATTTTCTTCTTTAAATTCTTCAATTGCTTCCATAATTTCTGGATTTTGTTTACTTGCCTCATATGCTTTATGTAATAACTTAAGCTTTAATGGTGTTACTGTTTCAAAATCTACTTTACTGGAATCGTTTCCAATTTTACTTAAAACAATATTCTCATCTTTAGGCAGAAGTCCTTCTTCTACTAGCTTGTATAAATCTATCATATATGGATTTCCGGCAAAAGCTGAAAATGCTTGATATGGTGAATTTCCATATCCAACCGGACCCAAAGGCAATATTTGCCAGTATTGTTGATCAGTAGCTTTTAGGAAATCAGCAAATTCGTAAGCTTTACTTCCAAATGTTCCAATACCCTCTTCTTGTGGTAATGAAGTAATATGCATTAATATTCCACTTGCTCGGCTCACTTCTGTCACCTCCATGGTTTTTATCTACTTTATAATTCTTTTAAAACAACATTGGAAACGATACCAGTATATTTGAAATAAAAATAGATATTTTAATCCATGTCCTATTTCTATCGGAATCGTTTTTATTGTTTTTTATTTTTCAGAATTATTATATTCATATAATATATCTATCTTATTTTAATGTCAATACAAAATTGCATATTTTTTCAAAAGGATATCCCTTTTTTATAATCAATATAGCTAGTTAACTTATTTATTTACGGTATCCTCTTATGAAAATATTACAATATCCTCTATGCCCTCTATCTAGCCTTATAATATCTTATTTCTTACTTATAAGTTATTAATTATATCTATTCCTACTCAAGTTACTTTATAAAATAATAGGAAGTAGTATAAGGCCATCTTATCCTCATACTACTCCTATTTACAATACTCGCTTTATCTCACTCTTTTAATGATGGAATAAACGAATACCTGTAAAGCACATTGCTATATTATGTTTGTTACATGCTTCAATTACTAATTCATCATTTTTTGAGCCACCTGGTTGAGCAATATATTTAACACCGCTTTTATAAGCTCTTTCGATATTATCAACAAATGGGAAGAAAGCATCTGATCCCAACGCTACATCTTGCATTTGATTAAGCCATGCTCTTTTCTCTTCTTTTGTAAATACTGCTGGTTTTTCTGTGAAAACTTTTTCCCACTCACCATCAGCAAGTATATCCATATATTCTTCTCCAATATAAAGATCAATTGCATTATCACGGTCTGGACGTTTAACATCTTCTTTAAATGGAAGATTTAATACTTGTGGTGCTTGGCGAAGGAACCAATTATCTGCTTTTTGGCCTGCAAGACGTGTACAGTGAATTCTAGATTGTTGACCTGCACCAATACCAATTGCCTGACCGCCTTTAGCATAACATACTGAGTTAGACTGTGTATATTTTAAAGTAATTAATGAGATGATAAGATCAATTTTAGCAAGCTCAGGAATCTCTTTGTTTTCTGTTACTAAATTTGTAATAAAGTCTTTATTAATATCTAACTCATTACGTCCTTGTTCAAAAGTAATACCAAATACTTCTTTATGTTCAATAGGATTTGGTACATAGTTTGGATCTATCTCAATGATATTGTATAATCCACGTTTTTTACCTTTTAGAATTTCCAATGCTTCTGGTTCATAACCTGGAGCAATAATTCCATCTGATACTTCCCTTTTAATAATATTAGCTGTAGCAACATCACATACATCTGATAATGCAATAAAATCACCAAATGAAGACATTCTATCTGCACCTCTAGCTCTTGCATAAGCATTAGCAAGTGGTGTAAGCTCACCTAAATCATCTACCCAGTTAATCTTTCTTTCTACATCGCTAAGTGGAATACCTACTGCAGCACCAGCTGGTGAAACATGTTTAAAAGATGTAGCTGCTGGAAGTCCTGTAGCTTCTTTTAATTCTTTAACTAATTGCCAACCATTAAAAGCATCTAAAAAGTTGATGTAACCTGGTTTACCATTTAAAACTTTGATTGGAAGTTCTCCTTCATTCATATAAATTCTAGATGGTTTTTGATTTGGATTACATCCATATTTTAATTCTAATTCTTTCATCGCTAAATTCCCTCCACGTTTAACTTTTACTTTATTTCCGCTCATATTCTTATAAATTAGTTATAAATCTTAGCTTCATGTAATGAACTACTTTAGCCTTGATATTATTTATTTTTATTAATAATACGTGTTTCATATTCGCCTGTTTCAATATCAATATATCTTACAAATAAAGAAACCTTATTTTCTTCATTTAAACTTTCCCAAAGCATATTAGTAAACCCATCAATCTCATTAGGAATAGCTACTACTTTTGGTTCACCTTCAAAGCTTGGTAATGGATTTTCATTACATTTGTATGTATGAATAAAACGACCTTCACCATTTTTTGCATTATCATATGTAAATGTGTAACGATTGCAACATGATGGATCACCATTATTGCTTTTTAAAATAGACATTGCATAATCAAATTTTCCATTCTCGATGTGCATAATTCCTGAAATTCTTGGTGTATAGTTAGGACCATCTGGCTCAAATTCTCTTGTTTTAAGAGCTGCTTCAAATGTAAATTCTTTATCCATCAATTCATAAATTGTATCTGTCTGATCTCCATTAGTTACGATTGTTCTGTTACCAAGTACACGTACTGGTGCATAAATAATAAGGCTTGGATCACTTAATTTAGAAGGATCATATGCTTGTGTACGAATCCCTTGACCTTCTTCTACAAACACACGGTTTCTACTATTTTCACTTCTACCCATAATGAAATATGCTGTTACAGCAAACTTACCATCTTCTGATTTACCAATAACGATTCCTCTACCTGGATATGGGTTGTTTAATAATTCTTGTTCTAATGATATCATGCTACTCATTCTCCTTTATAAATGGTTTTTAATCGTCATTGCTCATATTCTCTTATTATTTATCTTATTTTAGACAAACAAAAAGACCACCTGAGCAACCTAAATAGTGGTCGCCCAGGCGGTCGGCATTTTCAAAATGAGTTAGTATCCGCTCATTGTTCTGTACTCCCTGTGGGTGCTCCCACTTATCCGCCAGTCGTACAGAATATATTATTAAAATACAACAAATTAAAGCAAATTGCAAGTAATTTATAATAAATAGCTTGTCCATTTTTGAAGTTTCATGTCAGTATATTTTTGAATAACGAAAAAGACACCCTTTCGGATGCCTTCTCTTTTGAGTGTTTTTTACTATTATACTCTGAAAAACAAATACTACATCATGTTGTTTAACCGTTTGGAGTGTTTTTACTCCATGAGTGTCTTTTACTCATTTTTTTAGGTCAAACCCTCGAACCGTTAGTATTGGTCACCTGAATGTATTACTACACTTACAGCTCCAACCTATCTACCTCATAGTCTCTAAGGGGTCTTACTCCTTTCGGATGGGAAATCTTATCTTGTGGTCTGCTTCACG
>JAFOHG010000130.1 GCA_017421915.1 Cellulosilyticum sp.
ATCTGTGGTAAGCGTTATGTAGACCGTGTGGAAGATGTGACTAAAGTAACAGTATATTCAAACCTTCCAGAAGTAGAATTATTTGCAAATGGTGTAAGTCTTGGTAAACAAACAGCACCAGAGCACTTCTTCTATTTTGAAGTACCAAATGCGGGTGAAACAACTTTAGTAGCCGTAGCAGGTGAATGTAAAGATGAAAGTTTCCTTCGTAAAGTAGATACATTTAATGAAGATTACCGACTTAAAGAAAAAGGAGCTATCTTAAACTGGTTTGATGTAACAGCTCCAGAAGGATGCTTCTCACTCAATGATAAGATATCAGTTATTGTAGAATCAGAAGAAGGAATGAAAGCACTTGAAGCCTTTATTGGGCCTTTAATGGCTGGTATGATGGGCGGTAAGAAGAAAGAAGGAGAAAGTGGAAGAGATGTTAGCAGTATGATGACTATGTTAGGAAGCTATACTGTACTTCGCTTTACAACGCTTCTTGGTGCAGCAAATGTAGAGGTAACAAAAGAACAATTACTTGAGTTTAATGAAGTATTAAACCAAATTAAAAAATAAATAAGTAAATAAATAGATAGATAAAGAGATATTTTAGTGTGATATAAGATATAGGAGACAGACAATGGATAGACAGTTAATTACACTTGGAGAAGCGATGATTGTATTTATTGCAGGAAATGAAGGCGAGTTCACAGAGATTGAAAGTTTTTCAAAGGGAATTGCTGGGGCAGAACTTAATGTAAGTATTGGGCTTTCAAGACTAGGCAATAAAGTATCATATATTACACGATTAGGTGATGATGTATTTGGTCACCATATTGAGAAGATCATTCATGAAGAAGGTATTTTAGCAGACAATATTTTTATAGATAAGGAACATTCTACTGGCTTTTACTTTAAAACAAAAGTAAAAGATGGTGATCCAAAGGTACATTATTTTAGAAAGAATACAGCAGCTTGTCATTTATCAACTAAGGACATTGAAAGTACAAACTTTGCTGGTGCCAAAATCCTTCATATTACAGGGATTACAGCAGCACTTTCTGAAAGTAGCTTAGAAGCAGTTTATGCAGCAATTGAAAAAGCGAGACAAAATGATATGCTTATTAGTTTTGACCCAAATATTCGTGTGCAATTATGGAAAAGTGAAGCGCATATGGTAGAAGTGCTCAATGATATTGCAAGCAAATGTGACCTTATTTTACCTGGTATTAAAGAAGGGGCTATTTTAACAGGTAAAGAAACAAAAGAAGAGATTGCAGATTTTTATTTAAATAACGGTGCAAAAGCTGTTGTTATTAAAAATGGTGCAAGTGGTGCTTATTTAAAAACATTAGAACAAGAAAAAATAGTACCAGGTTTTAAAATTAAAGAAGTAGTAGATACTGTAGGTGCAGGCGATGGATTTGCAACAGGCGTACTGAGTGGTTTATTAGATGGTACATCTTATGAGGAAGCTGTTGTAAGAGGAAATGCTATTGGTGCACGTATGGTAACTTCTAAAGAAGATAATGCAATTCTTCCAACTAAGGAAGAGTTAAAAGACTTTATAGCATCTCATGAACGTTATGAAGTGTAGAGTATAAAAGTAAAAATAGGTTTTAAATAAAGGATAAAAGGCTTACAAATACCTATAGAAATAGGCGTTTGTAAGCTTTTTTGTTGAATACAAAAGATATTTAGTGTAATAGTCTAACTATTTAGTTTTAGTGGTGAGTATGATATATTACTAATAAAATATATTTTTTGAAACAAGTTAAATACCTTGTAGGAGGCATATACATATGATTTACACAGTAACATTTAACCCAGCATTAGATTATGTTGTACATGTGGATGCTTTGAAGTTAGATGCAGTCAATCGAAGTCATGATGAGGCGGTGTACTATGGTGGAAAGGGCATTAATGTATCTACTGTCCTAAAAAATTTAGGAATTGAGTCTATAGCACTAGGATTTGTGGCAGGTTTTACAGGAAAGGAAATTGAAGAGGGTGTAAAAAAGATAGGGGTAAAGACTGATTTTATTCATCTTAAAGAAGGAATGAGCCGCATTAATGTAAAGATTAAAGGGCAAGAAGAAACAGAAATTAATGCCCAAGGACCTTATGTGAGTGATGACGAGCTTGCTCAATTATATGCACAAATGAATCATATAAAAGATGGAGATGTGCTAGTTTTAGCAGGGACGATACCTGCTACATTACCTTCTAATATTTATGAAACGATTATGGCAAATCTAAGGGATAAAAAAGTGGATATTATTGTGGATGCTACTAAGGAGCTATTACTTAACGTTTTAAAATATAAGCCTTTTTTAATTAAGCCTAATAATCATGAGTTAGGCGAGCTATTTAATAAAGTATTAAAAACAGATGAAGAACTCATTGAACATGCGAAGAAACTTCAGCATCTTGGTGCAAGAAATGTAATCGTTTCTATGGCAGGAGATGGTGCTATTTTAGTAACGGAAACTAATGAAATTTATAAAATGGGTACTGCTCAAGGCATTGTAAGAAACTCTGTAGGGGCGGGGGATTCGATGGTAGCGGGCTTTTTAGCAAGTTATTTAAAGAATCATGATTATCTAGAATCATTAAAATGGGGAACTGCGGCAGGTGGTGCAACTGCCTTTTCAGAGGGACTAGCTCGTAAAGAGGAAATTGAAGAGGCATATTATAGATTATAGGATAAAGTATTTTTATTATAAGTATTATAGTGGCTATTAAAAAGAGAAGAGGTTGTTGCATAATGAATTAAGTTACACATCTATTTTGATGTGTACTTATAGATTTTGGAACAACCTCTTTTAAGTTTAAGTTTAAGTTTGTAAGTCCTCAAGATATTGTGTGGCAGACTTACCAGTATGCTTCTTAAACTCAATGCTAAACTTATTGTAAGAAGAAAAACCAACAGCAAGAGCAATATCAGAAATACTTTCAGTCTTTAAACTCAGCATAGATAAGGCTTGATTGATACGCAGTTCATTGAGGTAAGCCCCTAGTGTTTTACCTGTTTCTTTTTGAAAAGTACGGGATAAATGGCCTTCACTACAATGGATGTTTTTGGCAACAGATTGTAAGGTGAGGGGGGCATCATAATGGGCATAGAGGTGCTTAATAGCCTTTGCTACAATAGGAGAAAAGTTTTTCGTATGTGAAGCAATGACTAAATGACAATAAGTAGGGAGTATAGCTTCTGATATATGGGTTGTTTCAATAACTGTTGTAGCATTTTCAATACGAATAGAAAAAAGCTCATGAGTTTTATGCACTTCTATGGCATCAGCACCACCATCTATAGCTGCTGCACGACTTAAGGTATTTAAGGAAAACAATATATTTTTTATAGTACGTAAAGGATTATTGGGTGTACGATATAAAAAATCATTACTGGAAAGCAGAGCATGTGCTTTTTGTGCTGCCTTAAGGTCACCACGTGCAAGCGCTTTTCGCCATTTGAGTTCATTGCTATAGTTCATCTGAATTTCAGAGCGTGGAATAAAAGTACTTGTATTTGGTAGATGCCTAGTAGCTGAAACTTTGGAGGTAGATGTTGTATCTGGTGTAATCATATGTATAGAACTTACATCTGGCAGTGTAGTTAATAAATGATAACTTAGCCAAAAGGTATTTGAAATTTGTTTACCTAAGTAAGGTAAAGAACGATAAAAAAGTGTAAAATGCTCTGTAAATGATGCATCAATTTTTAATTTATATGCTAGAGAAAGAACTAATTCTTCTGAATAAATTTCAGACAAAACAGGCCCAATACAAGCATAAAAAGCTAAATCTTTGGTAACTTGGACTCTAACATCATAATAGATAAGTGCTACTTCTGGTAAGGGATGCAGATAACTGGCAGAGTGATTAAGATGACCAAGATGTTTTTCTACTTCATTTTTGTAGTTAGCATAAACTTTGTGGGTTAAAAAAGGATAGTTCATCTGGCTTAAAAATAAAAGCGGTTGATGGTTTGTATCAAATAAGGCAATGTCTAATCCTGTAGTAGTATGGATGATTTCGCATAGCTTTGAAAGATGCGAGATTGTATCAGATATATCGTGCATAATAGTAAGCTCCTCTGGTGAAATTAATGATGGTGTATATAAAATGTAAAGTTTGTAGTCTCAAAAGATTAATATAAAAAAATTATATTATATCATGGTTTAATAATGACATATCATAAAACGCAATGCAAGCTTACTAAATATTTACTATAATACCCATAAAAGGTGAAAAATATAGAATTATTCTAGGAGGACTTAAAAGATGTCAATTGATTTTAAAGCAAAACCATTTAATCTTTCAGACAGTGACATTAAATGGGTGGAAGAAACATTTAATAGCCTTAGTGTAGATGAAAAAATCGGACAAATTTTTGTTGATATGTTATGGGGCGATACAGAGGACACAATTAAAGAAAAAATCTCAAAATATCATACAGGTGGCTTCCGTTATAATAACTTATCAAAAGAAGAATTATACAAACAAAATGCAACCATCCAAAGTGCAAGCAAAATTCCAGCATTAATTGCAGCTAACGTTGAAGGTGGCGGAAATGGTGCTGTAAAAGGTGGAACACAAGTAGGTAACCCAGTTGCTATTGGTGCAACGCAAAATAAAGAAAATGCTTACTACCTTGGTTATCATGGTTGTAAAGAAGCAGCAGCAGTAGGATGTAACTGGACATTTGCTCCTATTGTAGACGTAAACTACAACTGGAGAAACTGTGTTGTTTCTGACCGTTGTTTCTCTAGTGACCCAGAAGTGGTACTTGAAATGGCTAAAGAATATCACCGTGGTGCAAAAGATGCTGGTGTTGCATGCTGTATGAAACACTTCCCTGGTGATGGTCTTGATGAAAGAGATCAACACATCGTTACAACAGTAAACGACCAAACAGTAGAAGAATGGGATGCTTCTTTTGGTAAAATCTATAAAGAGTTAATTGACCAAGGTATGGAATCTATTATGATTGGTCATATTCAACTTCCAGAATACAGCCGTAAATTACGTCCAGGAATCAAAGACCAAGATATTATGCCAGCAACTATTGCACCAGAGTTATTAAAAGACTTACTTCGTGATCAATTAGGATTCAATGGTCTTGTCATTACTGATGCAACACACATGGTTGGTTTAACTTCTAAAATGAAGAGAAGTGAATTTATTCCAGGTGTGATTGAAGCAGGATGTGATATGATTCTTTACTACAGAGATAAAGAAGAAGATATTGAATCATTCAAAGTAGGCTTAGAAAATGGTTTAGTATCTAAAGAACGTTTTGATGATGCAGTTAAACGTGTTCTTGCAATGAAAGCAATGCTTAAACTTCATGAAAAAGCTAAAAATGGCACACTTATGCCATCAGAAGAAGATTTAGCAGTAGTGGGATGTGAAGAACACATTAAAAAAGCTAATGAAATTATTGATGCATCTATTACATTAGTTAAAAATACAAAAAATCAATTACCATTAACACCAGAAACACACAAAAGAATTATGCTTTATAGCATTGATAGTACAGATTTTAGATCAAAACAAATGGGTGCTGGAGATTCTATTGAAGACTTATTTAAAACAGAATTAGAAGCAGCAGGCTTTGAAGTTTCTACATTTAATCCAAGTACAGAAATGAATGGTAAACAATTATTAGCCGCTACTCCAATTAAGGAATATGTAGCAAAATATGATGCGGTTATCTTAGTATGTAATGTAGCTGGATTTAGCCAAAGTAATGAACGTCGTCTACATTGGAGTATGCCAATGGGTCCAGATATCCCATGGTATGTAACAGAACTTCCAACAGTATGTATGTCTGTTGCTAACCCATTCCACTTAATTGATGTACCAATGGTACCAACTTATATCAACACTTACAACACAACAAAAGATGCGATTCGCCAAACAGTTGAAAAACTTACAGGTAAATCTGAGTTCAAAGGTGTAAGCCCAGTAGATGCATTCTGTGGTGCTTGGGATACAAGATTATAATTAAAACTTATAAAGGCAAGGCAAAAGCACTCGTAAAATATATGTTCTAGAAATGAACAAGATATTGACGAGTGCTTATATATTTTCTAATAATAAACATTAATTAAATGGAAACGAATGCCTTTATCACTCCAACCTAAATCATAAGGAACAAGTAAGCGGTCGGTATTATGACAAGTTACTAGTGGATAACCCTTAGAATCTAAACCTGTTATGGTAGAGATATGTGTAATTTTACCTTTTTTTTCGTAGGCAACAAAGTCACCAGGGCGCATTTGGTAAGCTGCCTTATAAATTTGTTGATAGGTGCCTTTAGCAATATAGCCTGCACGTCCACTGCCTACCATATAATTTTTAAAGGCTTGGGCATTGACCCATGCTTTAGTACCTGCACGATCTTTGTAGTTCCAAGTATCATTCTTTTTAAAACCTGCACCTTCGTGAAGAATTTGAGAAGCAAAGTTTGCACAGTCACCACCATCAGGATTAAAGTTTTTATAAGCTTTATTGTATTTGAAGTTGTATTCAGCAATAGGACTGACGCCGCAGTATTGATGGGCGTAATCCATAGCCTTTTGGGTACGTTCATCCATTTTGTAGTCAGGTGCCTGATGACTAAGAATATACTTACGCATTTCATCTGATTTTAAACTTTCTAGATGGAGAGAATCTGCAAAAGGATCGGTATACCATTCTTTGGTGATAATATAGCGATCACCATCTTTTCTAAGATTAATATAGTGAGATGTTCCTAAGTAAAAAGTATTAGGCACATCAGGTGTATCTAAATAACTATAGGTAAAAGCTGTGGCATTAAAGCAAAGAATGCCATAAAGGTCTTTTTCTTTTTCCTTCACCTTACGAATTTTAATGTTAGATTCAATTTTATCAAATTGAACAGCCTGTTTTTCACACCAGTTCTTTAAATATTTGATTTTTTGAGCTTCACTTTCATAAGCCCATTTACTTACATTGATATCCATATTATAAGAAGCTTTTAAACTTTCATCATCTAAGGCTTTAATACAAGCATTACGATTAGTAATAATATCTAACAAAATAGGTTCAAACGTTGCCTTAAGTTCATCTTCAGAAGATGATTGAGGCATAGGTGTTTCCTCGGCAGATTTTATGGCTTCTTCATTAATAACATAGTCAGATATAGAAGTATCTTGATGTTTGTCATAAGCAAAGGAAGAAACAGTTGGAACAAGGGTAGTAGTCAAACAAATGGATAAAATAAGAAAAAAATTAAACTTTTTCAATTTTTTCTCCCCTTTTAAATGAATTTTTGGCTATAATATATTTTGTACGTATTATAAGATTTTATAAATGGAAAATTTTTTAATACGATTATATGATGTGGGGGGAAGCAGATGAAAATTAAAAAGGTTTTAACTTTAATTGGATCAGGACTTTTAGTGATGGGATTATGTGTTGGATGTAAGTCGGAAAAAGCTTTTGATGAACCGATGGATATTGCAACTTTAAACGGCCCTACAGGAATGGGTATGACAAAAGTGATTCATGATGCAAGTGAGAACTATAACATTGACATTTATCAAAGTCCAGATGAAATTACAGGGAAAATCATTAGTGGAGAATTAGAAGTGGCATGTGTACCATCTAATTTGGCATCTGTACTTTACAATAAAACAGATAAAAACATCAGTTTAATTGGTGTCAATACACTAGGGGTTTTATATATAGTAGAAAACGGAGAAACAGTTCAAAGCATAGAAGATTTAAAGGGAACAACGATTTTAGCCAGTGGTCAAGGTAGTACGCCTGAATATATCCTCACCGAAATCTTATCAGCAGCAGGGCTAAAAGTTGGAGAAGATGTACAGGTCAAATATTTAGCCAATCATACAGAAGTGATTAATGCACTTTTAGCAGGAGAAAGTACAGTGGCACTTCTTCCAGAACCACATGTAACGATTGCAAAGAATCAATCAGAGCAGTTACGTACAGCTCTAGATTTAAATGAGGCATGGGAAAATCAAGAAAAAACTAATCTACCAATGGGTGTTATTATTGCAAGAAAAGATTATGTAGATGCCCACCCAGAAGAAATGTCAAAATTTATAGAGGATTATAAGGCATCTGTTGAATTTGTAAATAATCAATCAGAAGAAGCAGCCCAGATGATGAAAGAAGTAGGTTTATTTGAAAAACCAGAACTAGCAGTAAGTGCAATTCCTAATTGTCATATCGTATTTGAAAAAGGGAAAGATGCAAAGAGTGACTTAGAGACATTTTATACTATTTTACAAAATGTCAATCCAAAAGCCATTGGAGGAAATATGCCAGATGAGGGCTTCTATTACGGAAACTAAACGCTATAAGTTGGTGATTTTAATATTTTGGCTAGGTTTATGGCAAATACTTTATTTTATAGTGGGGAAGGCAGTTCTTGTGCCTTCCCCATTTGATACCCTAATCACTTTATGGAGTATGTTACAAGAAAAAATTTTTTATCAACATATAGGCTTTACTTTTACAAGAGTTGTGATAGGAGTGGGATTATCCCTTATACTAGGAATGGGATTTGCAGGTCTAAGTTATAGATATACGTGGTTTGAAATGCTTTTAAAGCCTATGGTATCTTTTATGAAAGCGACCCCTATTATGGCGATTATTATATTAGCATTATTATGGTTTCCATCCAATGAAGTCCCTATTTGCGTTTGTATTTTAATGTGTTATCCTATAGTGTATACAAACTTATTAACAGGATTTAAGGCGTTAGATAAAGAGCTTATTGAAATGTCTAGAGTTTACCATGTTAAAATTTGGATTAGAATACAAAAATGTTATTGGCCACAACTTAAAAAATACTTATTAGCCAGTTTGCAATTAGGAATGGGTATGGCATGGAAGGTTGTTATTGCAGCAGAAGTTTTAGCATTACCTAAGTATGCTATTGGAGATGCTTTATTAAATGCTAAATTATATATAGAAACAACAAAGGTTTTTGCATGGATTTTGACAATTGTTACTTTGAGTCAATTCTGTGAAAGTATCCTTTATTTACTTTTCAAAAAAGGAGCAAACTATGATTGAAATCAAACACCTTTGCAAAAGCTATCAAGAAAAGATGATTTACAAAGACTTAAATTTGAGTTTCGAGGAAAAGTCAATAACTAGCCTAATGGCACCATCAGGTTATGGAAAAACAACTTTGCTTAGAATATTAGTTGGACTTGAACCTTATGAAAAAGGCACGATAACAGGTATTCAAAATCAAAAGATAGCGTATGTTTTTCAAGAAGACCGGTTGTTACCATGGCTAAGTGTAAGAGAAAATATAGAGTATGTGTTACTTTCTAGTATGACGAAGGCAAATGATTCAAAAAAAGTAGATGATTTATTAGAACTGTTAAAGCTTAATAAGGAGCAACATCAGAAGGTTACAACATTAAGTGGTGGGATGAGAAGAAGGGTGGCACTAGGGCGTGCCTTAGCTTATGAGGGGGATATTCTTGTAATGGATGAACCTTTTAGAGGCATTGATAAAAGTTTAAAAGAACAAATTATAAATGGCATACTACACCTACATAAGCAAAATCCTTTCACAATCATTTGTGTGACACATGATTTAGAAGAAGCAAAAGCCTTAGGCCGGGTAATAGATTTAACAGTATAGAGGAAAGGTAGAGACAAGTGGAGAAGATTAGTATTATTTTACCCATTTATAATGTGGAAAAATATTTGGCAACCTGTATTGAAAGTTTGCTAAGTCAAATACATCAGAATCTAGAAATCATTTTAGTAAATGATGGTTCAAAGGATGGGAGTTTGAAAGTTTGTAAGGAGTATGCAGAAAAAGACTCACGCATTATAGTCATTGACAAGCCCAATGAAGGTGTAGCTATTACAAGAAATCGAGGAATAGAAGCTGCTACAGGTGACTATATTGCTTTTGTAGACCCAGATGATTGGGTAGAGCCACAAATGTATCACTCACTCCTTAACCATATTAAGAAATGGGATAGTCCAGTATGCCTTTGCAATTTTTATAAAGATACAAAAAGAAGAAGCCAGCAAAAAGTTTTTGAATTTGAAGATGAAGTATTAGTAGCCGATGAAATTGTAGATAAATTGATTAATGATATGATAGGTGTAGCAGATTTACTGCCTAAATACACCATGATTATGGGAAGTGTATGGAGGGGACTCTATAAAAGAAGTTTTATAGAAGAACATCATTTACGTTTTATACCAAAGCTTACCATTATGGAAGATTTAGTATTTATGGTACAAGTGCTTTTAAAGTGTGATAAAGTAGCCATTGACCAAAACACCTGGTATCATTATGTTCAACATGCTAATTCAGCACTGCACTCATATAATCATCAACTATGGGAAGACCAATTGGTGGTGTATGAGCATCTTGAAAAAAGCTTAAAAGAAGCTCACCTAGAAGAAGATATGCGTAATAGATTAGATATTCGTTATATAGGAATGGTATTAACTGCCATCAAAAATGAAACCTATATGAAAAAAGATGGAGATTTGAAAGATACCATTACACATATTAAAGAGATTTTTATGGATGATACATTAAGATGTGTTTTAGAACGTATTAAACCTATTCAAGTAGAAAAGAATCCAGAAAAAGTAGAGAAGGTAAAAAAAATAAGGAAAGCAAAAAAGAACGAGGAAGTACCTACTCAAAAAGCTAGGAAAAGAAAATCCATTCAGTTAAAAGAAAAGAAGGATAAAAAACAATTTGATATAGAAGAAACACCTGATTAACCAGTCTTTACAAGGAAAGTAAGGACAGGTATAATGAATAAAGATAATAAAGGAAAAAAGACCTTTCGTAAAAGCTAGTAAAAATAGCGATGCCTTTTACGAAAGGTCTTACTAATGAGATAAAAGAAAAGGTAAGGTGGAATCATGAGTTTACAACAATTAGCAGACTTAATCTTCCCAGATGTTACAAAAACACCTGCAGATTATATTGAAGCTTATCCAAACAGAAATTTACCAGAAGGTGCTAGAGTAACACGTTATGCACCAAGCCCAACAGGTTTCCAACACATTGGTGGTGTATTTGCTGCCCTTGTAAGTGAAAGAATTGCAAAACAAAGCGGTGGTGTTTTCTACCTTCGTATTGAAGATACAGACCAAAAAAGAGAAGTAGAAGGTGCTATTGATGATACAATCGCTACAATGCACAATTTTGGTATGGACTTTGATGAAGGAATGACAGGTGAAGAAACATCTAAAGGAAACTACGGTCCATACAAACAAAGCGAACGTGCCGAAATCTATAAAACATTTGCAAAAGACCTTATTGTAAAAGGTTTAGCATACCCATGCTTTATGACAGCTGAAGAGTTAAACGAAATGCGTGAAAAACAAGTAGCTGAAAAATTAACACCAGGATGCTATGGTGAATATGCAATCTACAGAAACTTATCACCAGAAGAAGCAATGGAAAAAATAAATAGCGGTCTTCCATATATCCTTCGTTTAAAATCACCTGGAAATGCTGAAAAACGTATTGAATTCTTTGATCTTATTAAAGGTGAAACATCATTCCCAGAAAATATTCAAGACGTTGTTATCATTAAAGCAGATGGTCTTCCAACTTACCACTTTGCACATGCAATTGATGACCACCTTATGCATACAACAACAGTAGCACGTGGTGAAGAATGGTTATCATCTCTTCCAATCCACGTTCAATTATTTGATGTACTTGGTTTTGAAAGACCAGAATACGCACATATTCCAAACGTTATGAAAATGGACGGTGAATCAAAACGTAAACTTTCAAAACGTAAAGACCCAGAAAGTGCAGTATCTTACTATAAAGAAGAAGGTTATCCAAAAGATTCAGTAGTAGAATACCTTCTTAACATCATCAACTCTAACTACGAAGAGTGGAGAATGGAAAATCCAAAAGTGGATTATCATGAATTCCCAGTTGCGCTTGATAAAATGAGTAAAAGTGGTGCATTATTTGACCTTGTTAAATTAAATGACGTAAGTAAAGACGTTATTTCAAAAATGCCAGCTGATAAGGTTTATGAGCTTTACACAGCATGGGCAAAAGAATTTGACCAAGAAATGTACGAACTTGCAACAAAACATGAAACAATGACAAGAGAAATCTTTAACATTGATAAAGAAGGTCCAAAACCACGTAAAGACTATGGAAAATGGTCAGAAGTAAAAGAAAAAATCTGCTACTTCTACGATGAATTCTTCAACGCTGAAACAGCAGAAATGGTAGAACTTCCTAAAAACGTATCAATGGAAGATGCAAAAGCAATCATTGCAGCTTATAAAGAAGCTTATAACTATGATACAGACCAAGAAACTTGGTTCAATGAATTAAAAGAACTTGCAATCACACTTGGTTATACAGCTGACCGTAAAGCATATAAAAAGACTCCAGAAGCATTCAAAGGTATGGTATCTGACGTAGCAGGTGCTGTAAGAACAGCAATCAGCCACAGAACAAATACTCCAGACCTTTACACAATCATGCACATTATTGGTGAAGATGCTGTAAGAGCAAGATTTGAAGCTTTCTTAAACTTATAAGATAAACTAAGGTATAAAAAAAACGGACAAATTGATTTCAATTTGTCCGATTTTTTTGACGCTTGGAAGTAATATTGTAATTTGGAGCGTTCTTTTTAGATTATGCTTGTTGTAGTAAACAGAGAACAGTAGATTTATTATGAATAATAGGTTCACCATTAGATTGAGAAGTAATTTCTCCAATACATAGACAACCTGTTATTGGGCAGTCTAGATTGGACTGAATATTATAAAGTTCCCTAGTGAACTGATCATCCATAAACATTGCTCTTGAGATACAATCAAAGAGTAATGGTTCATAAGTATCGGTTGATAGATTAAGTGAACATTGTGTTGCAATATTTAAAGAAGAAAGTAACAAAGAATCCATATCTCCATGTAAGATATAAAGTGAACTATCTTTAGGAATATCGGCAATACAAGTAATATCACCTTGTTCATTAACTGAAATCGGGTCACGTACAATAAGTTCATTAGTTTGAGGTGGAATAATACCAAATGGATGATCTACAGCATGAAGGAAGAAGTCTGATTGATAAAGGCGAATACCTTCATGTGCTTCAATGGCATCACTATATACTTCAAAAGCATTGTAGTGGTCTAAGGTAGATAGAACATTATTAGTACTTTCTGTAATGTGATATGGGCCCTCTAAAATATTCCATCCATGGCTGACTGTATGCTGGCAAGACATTGGAATCAAACAAATAAGTAGAGCATCTTGTAAAAAGCCCTTTTCTGTAAATAGACAAGGACGATGCACCATATCATAATAGCCTGAACCACCACCTATATAGTTTACATTTGGCCCAAGCTTATTATAAACGGTATTAATAAGGGTTTGATATTCGCTTGATAAGCCATCTGCAAGAATTAAAGCTGTACAATCTTTATAGGTTTCTGGTGCTAATTTAAATGACATTAAGTAAGGAAGGACAACACTTTTATAAAGTATAGGATATTGTTTTAAAAGAAATCCTTCTGTATAGGCATGTTCTTTTATTAAGAGTCTAGGGAAAATAGCTCCCATAAAAGAAACGTTTAAATAAGTAAGTTCGTTAATGAGTTGAGGTGTTTCAGAAGCAGAAGCTTCGCCGACGAAAATAATGAGCTCCTCATGTGGTTGGGGTTTGTGAGAAGATATGTATTCAATTAGTGTATTAACATTAGAAAAGTACATTCAATGGCCTCCATATAAATTAAGTTTTATGTTATGTAATTAAAATCAAAAATAATTATAAAGGAAATAAATAAAAAGTAAATAAAAAACAAATAAAAAGAGGATTAAAAATAAGTAAAAATGATTGGGTAATAAATAATTATCAGAATGTAGCTCAAATATAACGTCTAATGCCTTTAACATGTAAAAAGCGAATTTTACCAATATTATAAGTGGAAAGAGGACGATTATAAGAATCAATTGTATGGGTTGCTACAAGAATATCTTCATAGCGAGGACCTGTTTGAAGAACTAAAAGATTATGATGCCAGTCTCTGCCTGGATTTGCAAATTGAATTACATCACCAGGGAGAAGGGCTGTAGGAGAATCGACTTCAGCCATATAAGGGCCTACACCTTTATTATTCACCATAAACTTATAAAAGAAAGGAACTCCTGTCCAAGAGGCACTACGATTATTGACATTATAGTAATACCAACCCACATATTGAGTTGGATTCATCACATGACAACCTTCATAAATACACTGAGAAATAAAATTTGTACAATCCCCACCAATATTGGAAAAATCATAATAGCGAGGATTGCGTTTATAAGCCCAAATTCGTGCATATTCAAGAGCAGCATTACGATCATAATTTATAACAGTTAAACGGTCCAAAATATCGCCCCCTTTTTATAGGGATATGATAATACAGGGAAAATCATACGTATAGATGATTTAATATAGAATAAAGAAGAAAAAATATTAGTATATTCATTTTGAGTTGTTAGATTCTACAATCAGTTTGATAGATGACTGATTTAGTCGTTCCTCAGCAGGAATAGGAAAAGACATATAAGATTTTTTTGAAGCTAAAAAGATTATAAAGCCAATGAGAAGTAGGCTTAAAGTTAGAATATAGATAAACATTTAATTTCCCTCCTTTGTTTTCATAAAATTTAAGCATATATCAAGTATAGAGTATATATTAAATGCTCGATAAAGTATATAAAATTAAGACTTAACATATTATTTTGTAAAAATAGACTAATAAAAAGTAATAATTTTTAATTTCATATAAATAAAATAACGATGAGTAGTTGTATGTAAAGGTAGATACTATAATACCCAAAGGGTGGTGATTAATTATTTTTAAGCATAGAATAAATAGCAGTGAATTGGAAAAGCTATTAAAAAATTAAGGGTGAAGATATTTGAAACGTATAAAAGGTTTGCTAAAAACTAAATTAGTAGAATCCTTTAGCTAAAGAGGGTAAGCTAAGCAAAAGATATAAAAATGAAACATAATTTTGTGAAAAATATTGATTATTTTAGAAAAGCATGATAAGGTATAAAGGTATTAAATAGCAAATCAGCTAAGAATACTAAGCTGGCATAACTCAGTTGGTAGAGTAACTCATTCGTAATGAGTAAGTCGCGGGTTCGAGTCCCGCTTCCAGCTTTATAAGATAGCATGGCTCTAGATTATTGAAAAATCTAGAGCTTTTTTATGCAATAAAATAAAAAGGTATTTGCTTGTAGAAGTATATGGTATAATATTCAAAAACATAGTCAAAGCTAGAAAGAAATGCTTGAGGTAAATGAGTATGAGAAAAATTAAGCCGCTCAACGATTTTACTTTTCTTAGAAC
>JAFOHG010000131.1 GCA_017421915.1 Cellulosilyticum sp.
ATGGCTGCTTTTCTTAAGGAAAATCTTTTAGTTGTTAAATATATGATTAATAAGATTGAACCTAAGATACTAGTAGACGTTTTAAAAGAAGTCTTATCAAGTGAAGCAGTTGATGAGCAGTATGTAAGAGAATTTATTAGATGTCAATCGATTACAAGAGAACATTTATCTATGGATAAGATAGCTTTTATGAATCAATATGGCAGTAAAAAAGCAAAGACAATCACAGTAGACGAGAAATTGAAGATGCTATAGGAGTTAGAAAGATGAATTTTATAGAAACATTAAAAAGTGCAGGTTTAGTTTTAGCAACAGGAGAAGTACCACTTGTAGTGGGAGAAAGTGGGATAGGAAAGACAGCTTTGGCCAAAAAATTAGCCCAGCAAAATAATTGGCATTTAGTTGTGATAGATGGAAACTTACTAAAAGAAGGGGAAATCGGCGGTCTGCCAACGATTGAAAACTATCATGTAGTAGATGAAAATAACAAAGAACATTTAAGAAAAAGAACTGTATATGCTACGCATCATAAATTAAGAGAAATTGAAGATCAGGTAGCACAAGGGCAAAGTGTGCTTCTCTTTATTGATGAGATTAACCGTTGTGAACATACGGTGCAACAAGAACTTATGAATCTTATTTTAAATAGAGAGATTAATGGTTATAAGCTCAGTAGTGATGTGCATATTTTAGCAGCTATGAACCCATCTAGTAAATATGGCTCAGAGTTTGACTATCAAGTGGTAGATATGGATATGGCACAGGAAAACCGTTTTGTATGGCTTTACATGGAAAGCGATACAACAGCATGGTTAAATTGGGCAATGGATGCAGGGATTGAGGAAAAAGTAATTGGGTTTATTTCTACATTTCCAGAGTACCTTTATCAAATGAATGAAGAAGATGTAAGTGCTACACCAAGAAGTTATGAAAGGGTTTCTAAGGCTTATAAAGTTTATAAAGAAAATCAAGACAGTTTATCAAGAAGTATTTTCTTTAATGTGATTAAAGGAAATGTAGGAAGTGTCATTGCTGAAGAATTTATTAACTTTATTGAAACCGATTATAGTCCACTAATTAGCTATGATGATGTTTTTTACGCAGAAGATGAAGCAGCTAAACTTGAAGAAAAAGTGAAGAGTGAAACCCATACAAGACTATATCTCTCTGCAATTAATATTTTTAAGCAATTAGAGAAAAGACTTCAACAAGCAGAATGTGATGGCGTGGAAACAGTCAATCGTTTAATTAGCTTTTTAGAATGGTATCCAGTGGATTTAAAGATTGGACTTATGAAGGAGTTGAAACAAACCTACAGTGAGATTTATCAAATAGCCATTGAAAATGAAAGATTTGTAGAAGCGTATTTTAAGGTATATAACGCAGTAAGGGGATAAATATGGCAGGATATTTTGAACAACAAGTAGAGGCACTTTATAATCAAGTGACAGAGGTGATTGGCAACTTTAGTATGTTAAAGGCGCAGCGCTCAGGTGAAAGTTTGGAAATCGCATTACCAGAAGAGATAAGAGGAGCATTTTGGAATATAGTAGATCAGGTCAGTTTTACCTTAATAGAGGATAAAGAGAACTTTTATGGTTACTTTTTATTTCAAATGCTAAGAGAGATACGTTTTGATATTAGTAGTGCAACGGCTGTTCATTTTAAAGGGGCCAAATATGTAATTTATTTTAATCCGCTCATATTCCTAAAACTTAATATGAATCAAATGGCAACCTGTATTAAGCATGAAATATTACATGTGGTATCTATGCACTTAAAAAGGGCAGAAATACTAAAAGCAAAGTACAGCACATTAGCCATTAATATGGCAATGGATATTGTAGTCAATAAATATTTAGATCATCTACCACCTTATGCGACCACCCTTAATATGGTGAATTTACACTATGGTTTAGAACTTGAACCTTATGAAACATTTGAATATTATTTAGATAAGATTCAAATTGCCCTTGATTTACTAGAAGATGATGAAGAAGGGGAAGAAGACGACCGTAGGGAAGATGAGCATGATGAAGACCAAATGTTTAAAGATCAATATGATCCAGAAAAAACGCATGCCATATGGGAAGAAACAGATGAGATAGATGAAAAAACTTTAAATGCTTTTACTAAAAAACAAGTACTAGCTGCTCAAAAAGGGGAACTGCCAGCTTATTTAGGGAGTATGATTGCAGAACTCAAAAATTCCCAGGGAGAATTGCCTTGGCAGTTATATTTAGATCAATTGATGGGACGATTAGAAAGTCAAAAGAAAAAAACAATGACTAGAAGAAATCGTAGACAACCAGAGCGATTAGACTTAAGAGGCCATTTAAGAGGTCATAGAGTGGAAATTGCCATAGCCATTGATATTAGTGGCAGTATTAGTAATGAAGAATTTAAGCAAGCGATGAAGGAAGTTTTTCAAATCGTGAAGCGCTATAAGCATGCCGTAACGATTATAGAGTGTGATGAGGAAATTAGGCGTGTATATGAAGTGAAATCTATTAAAGATTTACAAAATCGTTTTGCAAGTCAAGGTGGCACGCTTTTCACCCCGGTTTTTTCTTATCTCAATAAGAAAAAAGTGGACTTATTAATTTATTTTACAGATGGAAAAGGTGAGCAAGCCTTGATGAGTGCACCAAGACAGTATAAAGTTTTATGGGTGCTTTCAGGAAATAGTGAGAAACTTTCTTTAGAAAAGCCTTATGGAATCATTAAGAAACTCAAAAAAATAGAAATCAAAGAAGAGCAACCAGATATGAAAGACGTAAGAAATGGGGGTTATTCTATGAATAACCAAGAACCTATTTAACGAGAGTCGAGGTTGTTGGAAGAAACTCAATTTTTATATAAAAAAGCGTAGAAAACCTTGTATTTTTAAGGGATTCTACGCTTTATTTAGTGACAGATTTGATAGGAATTATACGTTATGAAAACTTGCAATGTGTATAGGAGAAAGTTAGATACATTTCTGGGAATATAGGTCATATATTAATAATGAAATGATAGATGACATAAAGGAGCAAAATGATATGAAGCGACGAGTACCTTTAGAATGGCAAGCTGAAAAAGTATGTAACGAGAGTTCAAAACCACCACTCATTTTTCAGCTTCCTCCAGAAGAAGGACGTAAAAAATTAGATGAGTTGCAAGATGCACCAGTTTATAAATACCCAGCAGAAATTACAAAAACTTGTGTAAAGACCAGCAACTGGGGTGAGCTAAATGTCTATTTTATTGTACCAAGTAATCTTGTAGGTACAGCTCATGTGATTTATTACATCCATGGGGCAGGATGGGTTTTTGGAAATTTGCACACTCATGATAAGTTAGTTCGTGAATTAGCGGCACGTACTAATTCAGTTGTGGTTTTCCCAGAATATAGTCTTTCACCAGAAGCTAAATATCCTACAGCTATAGAGCAGTGCTATGAAGTAATGTGTTTATTGCCTAAGCTATTAAAAAAAGTAGAGTGTGATACTACTTTACAAACATTAACTGTAGCAGGAGATAGCGTAGGTGGCAATATGACGGCTGTAATGACACTTATGTCTAAATATCGAAAAGGTCCTAAAATTCATAAACAACTTATGTTTTATCCAGTAACTAATGATTGCTTTGTAACGCCGTCTTATAGAGAATTTGCTTATGATTATTATTTATATAGAGCAGGCATGATATGGTTTTGGAATCAGTATACAACAGATAAGAGAGCTAGGGATGAAATCACAGCCTCTCCGTTAAAAGCAAGTATAGAAGATTTAAAGGGGTTGCCTGATGCCATGATTTTAAATGGTGAAGCTGATGTGCTGCGTGATGAAGGTGAAGCTTATGCAAGAAAACTTCGAACAGCAGGTGTAGAGGTAACAGCCGTTAGGTATCAAGCAATTATTCATGATTTTGTTATGCTAAATGTACTAGATCAAACCCGGGCTTGTCGTGCAGCTATGGATTCAAGTACTGAGTGGATTAATAGAAAAAATAAATGTTTTTAAAATATCCAATCCCTTTTTAAAACTTTCTAATGGGGTGGAGATAAGGGAAAGGCGAACTGCATGGGGGATTTGTGTATTACCAACAATAAAGCGGTCTGCACTATACACTTGTAAACCTTGCTCATAGGCCTTTTTTTCAAAAGCAGCTGGTGTAATGTTATCAGGAAGTAAGACCCAGCGAATAGGACTATGTAAGTGGCCAATAGTAGAAAGTTCACTACACATGTTATCAAATAGTTGATTGCGTTCTTTAAGCTCAGCAATTCTTAAGCTTCTAATCTCATCAAAGTTACCAGAGATAACAAGTCTAGTAAAAAGTTGAGTCATAAGTGCTGGAGATGTAATATGCATGGCATATAAGCATTCCCAGATGGGTTTATAAAATTGAGTAGGTACATGAAGCAGTGCTAAGCGAAGACCAGGAGACATAATTTTAGAAACACTGGATATAAAAATACCATAGTCTGGTGTAAAGGAAGCAATAGGTGGTAAAGGGTTAGGCATAAACAGGGTGTAAATGGCATCCTCTATGACAGGTAATTTGTAGGTGTTACAAAAGTGAGCAATGGTTTTTCTGGTATCTAAATCCATTATTTCTGAGGTGGGGTTGTTAAAGTCTGGAATAAAATAAAAGCCTTTAACATTATGATTTTTATAGACATATTCCAGTGATTGGAGAGTTACTTTGCCGTCAAAAAGAGGTAAAGGTTGAAGCTGGATACCAAGTATTTTGGCAACCGTTTTTAAACCAGGATAAGTAGTAGGCATAGTAGCAATACGTTCTCCTTTTTGAAATAAGGAAGCCATAGTTGCAAAGATACCATTTTGGCTACCATTAGCGTAAATAATGTGAGATTTGGAGGATTGTAAACCAGAATAATTAAACCATTTACAAGCCGCTTTAATTTGAAGTTCATCATAATAAATAGAACCATATTGTAGGAGCTTATAAAAATCAGGCTCAGTAGACATTTGTCTTAAATAATTAGAAGCAAGCTCATTAATATCAGGATTTGGCAAAATAGCCCCCATTTCAATAATTTCTTTTTCAGGGCTATTTAATAAAATAAGATTTTGTGAGGCAGCATCTGAAGCAACATAAGTACCGCGTCCTACTGCGCTACAAATTAAACCATTTTGTTCACATAATTTGAAAGCTCTTGTCACTGTGCTTAAATTAATATCTAAATAATCGGCAAGCTCACGTTGGGGAGGTAGTTTCGTTCCAGGTGTGAGTTTGCCAGTTATAATATCTTCTTTTAACTGATTGGCAAGGCAAATGTAAATAGGTGTATGAGTATTTTCAAGTTTGGGCTTCCAACTCATGGGATAATGTTCAAAAGAATTAACAGGCATTATTTTTCTTCCTTTCCAAATAAAAGTTTGACTTATATAAAGAAATTGATACAAAAAATTGATATCAAAATTGTCTTGCATACAATTTTAATATTGTATGGGGACAAATGCAATGATAAAGTATCAGATAATAAATATAATTCTAAAAATAAAAATTACATATAAAAAACTATAGGTTGATTTACAAAGGAAGCAATCAAAAAAGAGATTAAAAAGATATGTAATGTATAGGAAAAGGAGAGAAGCAAAATGAATGAGAATAAAATATCTGAAAGAAGTTTACTTACGCCACCGTCTTTTATTAGAGGTATTTTGAAGGCAACAGAAAATGAAGAAGTGATTTCTTTTGCAGGAGGACTTCCTAATCCTATTTCTTTTCCAAAGGAAGCCTTAAAAGAGTCGACACAGCGTGTGATTGATACTTTTGGAAGTAAAGTTTTTCAATATGCATCAACAGCAGGACTTTTACCATTACGTGAATGTATTGCTAATCGTTTAAATAGCATGTATCGAATGGAGATTACAGCAGAAGATATTTTAATAACAACAGGTTCACAGCAAGCATTAGATTTAATTGGAAAAGTTTTAATTAATAAGGGAGATGCTGTGATTATAGAACAACCAGGTTATCTGGGTGCGATTCAAGCTTTTTCACAATATCAACCTCAATTTATGCCCATTCCAATAGAAAGTGATGGGATGGATATGAACTTATTAGAACAAACCTTAAAACAAAATAAGGTAAAGTTTGCTTATATTGTACCGAATTATCAAAATCCAAGTGGACTTACTTATTCAGATGAAAAGCGTAAGGAAGTACTTGCCTTGACTAGAAAATATGATTGTATTTTAGTAGAAGATGATCCTTATGGAGAATTAAGTTTTGATGGAAAACCAAAGGGCTATATAAGTGCTCATGATTTAGAGGGGAGTATTTTATTAGGCACTTTTTCAAAAACAGTAACACCAGGAATGAGGCTTGGCTTTATGATTATTAAAGATGCTAAGTTACGCAAATATATGAATACAGCAAAAGAAGCAGCAGATCTGCATTCTAATATTTTTTCTCAATATATTATTTGGGACTATATGACACATAATAATATTAATGAGCACATTGTGAAAATAAGAGATCTTTATAAAGAGCAGTGTCAGGCAATGTTAGATGCTATGTCATGTTATTTTCCAAAAGAAGTAACTTATACTAAGCCGTCAGGTGGTATGTTTATATGGGCAACATTACCACAAGGAAAGTCAGCCATGTCGCTTTTTGAAAAAGCAAAGGCAGAAAAAGTGGCTTTTGTACCGGGTAATCCCTTTTATACAGATGGGCGAGAAGCTAACACCATGAGGCTTAATTATACGAATTCATCTCCTGAAATGATTAAAGAAGGAATTGCTCGAATGGGTAAGATTCTTATAGAATGAGTATAATAAATAATTTGCAAATTTTGAGGAGGCTAACGATGAGAAATTTATCTGAGGATTTCCTTTCTGCAGTTAATAGTATAGGAATGAGTAAATTTAGACATCCGATCTTTTACAGTGCACCTGTGGGTATTCGCTTTGAAATAGGTACAGATGAAAGTGTATATTTAAAGAAAAATGAAGATGAGGATATTATAAACCCTAAATATGTTTTAAAAGCATTAAAGCGTGCCAAAAGTATATATAAAAATTTACCTAAAAAGCCTAACCTTTTAAGGATTGATGCTTACCCAGATGAGGCATTTACAGAAGAAAAAATAGCACTATCTATTTGTAGAGAGGCAAGTTTACCAAAGCCAGATGAGATTAAAATGATACCTTTTCAATGGGAAGAAGATGATGAAATGATTACACAACTACAATTATATTGGGATTTAGATCATTTCGATTTTGAGCCAAGTGTTTTATTAGAACAAATTATTAAAGCTGATATTGGTGGGAGTAGAACTTTTGCATCCAGTGTATTTTTTGTAGATACATATGATATGATTCTCTATCATGTTTATGATGATAGAGGTGCAGATTTAGTAGCTAGGGATAAAGAATCACTTTATCCTATATTTAAAAAATTTAATAATTGGATACTTGATAATGATAGAGAAAAGATAAATAGGATATTTGCTAAATGAAATAAGATTGAGTCATGGAAAGATTGATTTTGGATAAGTAATTATAAATCTTAGCTGTTCCTTTATAAACTAAAGTATTATTTGTAGTATATAATTCATATGTAAAATAGATTTATGATTAGTGAAGAAAGAATAATAATTATTAAGAAAGATTAGATTGCATAATGAGGTAAAGTTTAGTATATTGTTTCTATAGGAATAAGATAGTTCTTATACAAGAATAATAGAAGGTTAGGAGGACATCAGGTGAGCAAACCTATTAAAGAAATAGACCTTATTATTATTGGAGCAGGACCAGCAGGGCTAACAGCAGCTATTTATGCAGCAAGATCAAACTTAAGTACACTGGTTTTAGAAAAAGATGTAATTGGTGGACAAGTTAGAGCGAGCTATACAATAGAGAATTATCCTGGATTTAATCTCATTAAAGGCAATGAACTAGCGGATAGAATGGAAGCTCAAGCGACTCATTTAGGTGCAGTTATTGATGAATTTGATTTTATAGAAAATGTTTCATTAAGTGATGAAGAAAAAATTATTGAAACAGGCGATTATATCTATAAGCCTAAAGCAGTGATTATTGCAACAGGTGCAACACCTAAAAAACTCCCAATTCCTAATGAAAGAAAATATTTAGGGAAAGGCATTCATTACTGCGCGGTATGTGATGGAGCCGGTTACCAAGGCGATGTTATTGCTGTAGTAGGTGGTGGTAGTGCGGCACTTGAAGAATCTATGTTTTTAGCTCAGTATGCTAAGAAAGTCATTATTATTCGAAGACATGATTACTTTAATGGTGAGGCAAAAATATTAGAAGCCGTTAAAAATACACCTAATATTGAGATTATGTATAACTGGGATTTAATTGATGTGGAAGGTGAAGGCTTTGTAGAACATGCCATCATTCAAAATACGAAAACAAATGAAATTCAAAAGTTAGAGTTAAAAGCTGTATTTGGTTATATTGGAACAGAGCCAAAAACAGATTTATTTAAGCCTTATGTAGAAATGTCAGAAGCAGGCTATATTTTAAGCAATGAAAGTATGGAAACTAACATTAAAGGTGTATATGTAGCTGGAGATGTAAGAGAAAAAGAATTTAGACAAATTACAACAGCAGTAGCTGATGGCACAATTGCAGCATTAAAAGCAGAACATTATATTAGAGCATAATAGGAGACACATAAAAATGGTAAAAGTATATTCAGTAGAATGGTGTGGACCATGTAATAAAGTGAAAAAATATTTAGAAACTAAAGGCATTGCTTACGAAGTAATAACAGTAGCAGATGCTAAAGAAGATAGAGATATTGTTCAAGAAGTTTCAGGACAAAGATCAGTTCCAGTAACAGTCATCAATGGTGAAGTGATTGTTGGTTTTGAAAAAGCACAAATTGATGCAGCACTAGCTAAATAATAAATAAAAGACTCCCCTAAAGTTAAGTAGGTAACAAGTTTTAACTTTAGGGGATTTTACTTGTTAAACATCATTAAACCAAGTGATAGATGAGCTACCATATTTTCGCCTAAAGAATGATTAGTAAAAAAATTATTTTAAGCTAATAATATAATAAATAACATTTATCATAAATAGAGATAGGAGAATAATATGAATCATTCACACCCTCACCATGGACATCCTCAACATGGCTCCGTTCAAATGGAAGTAAATATGGAAAAAATTAAGGAACAAATAAAAGCTTAAAAAGCGAAAATAGTACCATGATCTTAGCTACTAAGGCAGCAAATGATCATGCAGAGATTTCATATGCACCATACATTTATTTTAATCATAAGTATTATATTATTGTCGCTCAGATTGGTACACATTATAACAATATTACCCAGAGAAAAGCTTTTCAAGGTATGATTATAGAGAGTGAACAATCAGCGGTAAATACATTTTTTAGGAAAAGAATGATTTTTAATTTTATGTATGAAAAGATTAATAATGAAGAGGAAATCATTGAACAATTTGTTTCAAAACATGGTCAATTAGTAAAACAAACTTTAATGATGGATTTTAATATCTTTGAGTTAAAAATGGTAAATGGGCGCGTTATATTAGGTCCAGGACAAGCGTTTAGATTGGATGAAAACGAAAGTATTGTAAGTCATGTCACTTCAAAAGAATAAAAATATAAAAAGAAAATGAATATTTGTTAAAAGACATTACAAAACTAGTAAATTAATTACAAGAGCAGTAATGTCTTTTTTATAATATAGTGTTTAGAAAATAAGAACAGAATTAAAATAATAATGAAAATAGTATATCTAATATATAACTTTTTAAGATATAAGGTTTATGGAAAATATTTACTTTATAGAAAATAATTGCTTTAAGTTAAGTGCTTGCCATAAAGCAAGTAGAATGCTATGCTATAGACTCAATTAATAATTTTTAAGGAGAGCTATAGATGAAATTTAAACGTTTTTTAGCCTACATAGCTTTAGCAAGTATGACTTTAGTAGGATGTGGCAATGCAGAAACACCAGTAGCATCTAATGAGACTACACCAGAAAATACTATGGAGCTTAAAATCTTAGCGACAACGGATGTTCATGATTATTTAATGAACTATGACTATTACACAACATCAGAGTCAGATAACTATGGGATGGTTAAGCTTGCAACATTAATTAAAGGTTATCAAGCAGAAACACCAGAAGTAAATGATTATGTATTAGTTGATAATGGAGATTTAATTCAAGGGAATCCATTAGGAGATTTCTTTAATGAAGCTGAGCCAGTAGAAGCGGGAACAACACATCCAATTTATGAAATTTTTGAAGCACTTGGATATGATGTTTTAGGATTAGGAAATCACGAATTCAACTACGGATTAGAGTACTTACATCAAATTATTGAAGATACGACTATTCCTGTTATCAATAGTAATGTATTTAATGCAGAAACAAAAGAACATGAATTTACACCATCTGTTTTATTAAATAAACAAGTTGTTGATGCAGATGGAAATGTAAGCGATATTAAAGTAGGTGTACTTAATGTCGTACCAGAGCAAATTTTAAACTGGGATGGGTTATTGTTACAAGGAAAAGTAACTGTTCAAGATATGAAAGAAGCTGCTCAAACTTATGTAACAAAACTTAGAGAAGAAGGTGCTGATATTGTTGTTGCATTAGCACATACTGGTTATGGTGATGCTGAGTATATTGAAGGTGAAGAAAACGTAGCAGCAGAATTAACAAAAATTGAAGGTTTAGATGTTGTAATTGGTGGACACTCACATCAAGTATTCCCAGCAGAAGGATTTGATACAACAATTGGTGAAGTAGACTTAGCAAAAGGTACAATTAATGGCACATTAACTGTACAGCCAGCGAAATATGGAGAAGGTCTTGGGGTTGTATCATTAAAACTTACAAAAGATGAAAATGGGAAATTTGTTGTAGTAGATGGTAAAGCAGAAAACGTAAGTGCAGAAGGTGTAGAAAATGAAGCAGAAACTGAAGCTTTATTACAACCTTATCACCAACAAGTTATTGATTATGTAAATGCACCAGTAGGTAAAATTGCAACACCACTTACAAGTTTCTTTGCGTTAGTAGGTGATGATGCATCAGCTCAAATTATCGCAGAAGCACAAATGGAGTATGCAAAAAACTTAATGGAAACAACAACAGAACTTGCTGAGTATAAAGAATTACCAATTTTATCAGCAGCAGCACCATTTAAAGCAGGTTTCTCAAAAGGTGGTACAAACCCAGATGATTATGTAGATATTGCAGCTGGGGATGTTTCTATTAAAGATGTATCAAACCTTTACAAATTCCCTAATACATTATGTATCTTAAAATTAAAAGGTGCAGATGTTAAAGAATGGTTAGAAATGGCTGCAGGTATGTATAACCAAATTGAAGAAGGTAAAGAAGGGCAAGCATTATTAAATCCAGACTTCCCATCATTCTTATTTGATTCAATTGAAGGTGTAACTTATGAGATTGATGTAACTCAACCAATGAAATATGATTCAAATGGAAATGTTATTAATGAAACGGCAGAGAGAATTGTAAACTTACAATATCAAGGTGCACCAATCGACTTAAACCAAGAATTCTTAGTTGTAACAAATAACTATAGAGCGGGTGGTGGTGGAAACTTCCCTATCTTCCCAACAGGTGAAGAACTCATTTATACATCTGTAGATGAAACAAGACAAATTCTTGCAAATTATATTGCAAGTGAACCTGAATTTACACCAACAGTGGATAACAACTGGAAGTTAAAAACTTTAGCACCAGGAACAAAAGTAACATTTGATTCTAATAGTAAAGCAACTACATTCTTAGAAAATTATCCAGCAATTACAGCAAGTACTGAAATTGGTGAAAACTTAACACAGTATGTTTATGATTTAGGAATGGAACAATAAATCAAAGTAATACTTTATGAATAATGAGCAAAATGTTTAGTTTATGCTAGTAAATAACACCCCCAAAGCTTAAAGGAATTTTTAAGTTTTGGGGGTGTATTTTTGAGACAGCACAAAATTAAGGGAGATATGAATTAGCCCCCTAAAGTAACATCTTGTTTACTATACCATTCTAATGCACGAACAAACTGATCCACAGAAAAATCTGGCCACATTTCATCAATAGTATAAAAATCCGCATAAACAGATTGAACAGGTAATAAGCCAGAAAGACGTTTTCTACCACCCCAACGAATGACAAGGTCTATTCTAGAAATAGCATTAGAGGCAAGTGAATCTATAATGGTATGACGGTTAGCAGAATCGGTATGCATATGAGATAAATCCCACTCCCAGCCATAATTAACAAGAAAGTTTACTTTAGTAGTTCCTTTACCAAAGGTAACGCGTTCTTTAGTATAAGGAAGTAGTTCCTTAGGAAACATAGAAGATTGAGTATTACCTACTACAAGTAAACGTACATCTTCTTGTTGAATAAGTTTGACAGCCTCTACACAGGCGTCAATAAAAGCTTGTACTTGAATAGCAGGCCTTTTGCAGTTATCTGTTGTAAAACCATAATAAGTTAGTTCTTCAATACCATATTGTTTTGCAAGACGTAGTGCCTCTACTCCAGGATTAAGACCGTGCTCATAGCCTTGGTGTTTTTCCAAGCCAGACTCTTTGGCCCAACGTCTATTGCCATCAGGAATAAGCGCAACATGTTTTGGGATTCTCATAATACTAGTTACTCCTTTTAGAATTAATATAAGCTAAAAAGCCATGAATAGTGAACTTCCAATTTCAAGAAAGTGTAAATAGAGATGTGAATAGAAATTTTAATCTTAAGTAAGTGTTGCCTTAAAAAGGAAAAATTAATCAGGAAATAAATAAATTTATTAGAGGATAGTGTTATAAAATGTGAAAGTTAATAAAAAGTCATTGATTATTACAATTTTTACATCTATACTAAAATAAAGAATGGTATACATAATTTGTAAATAATAAAAATATATAAAAATATCTATCTTTTATAATGACAATTGGATTAGAGGGCTTGAGAATGTTTGAAGAAAAAAAGATAATTAAAGAAAATGTTTGTGTAGAATTAACTAAAGATGGGATGTTAGGTATTATTTCATTTCAAGAACCTGAAAATGGAGGAGGTAAAATAAGCTTAGAGGAAGTTAGAAAAGCTATTGGGGAGAAAGGAATTATAAAGGGAATCAATGAAGAAGATTTAATAGAAATACATAAAGCACATACATATAATCATAAATACATTATTGCACAAGGACAACCACCTCAAGAAGGAGAAGATGGTTATATTGAGTTAAAATTTGATGCAGTAGCATTAAAGGAGTTAAGACCTAAGGAAAGGGAAGATGGAACAGTAGACCTTAGAGATTTAGGTGCTGTAAAAAATGTAAAAAAGGGTGATGTATTAGCAGTCAGGATACCTGCTATACCTGGTCAAAAAGGATATGATATACGTGGACATATTGTAAATCCTAGAAG
>JAFOHG010000132.1 GCA_017421915.1 Cellulosilyticum sp.
CTCTCCAATAATAACCCCAATCACTAACGATAAAATCAGTAGTAAAGTTTCTGTACACTTTAAACTACCTGAAATCCCTACATATAAAACACTTAACCCTAAGGCTTTCATAATCGCTTCATCCAGTTTCTTAGGAATACCACCTTTTAAAAAAAGACCTACCATACTTCCTACTATAATGGTTACTGTATTAACAATTGTTCCTAACATATATTGACCTCTATCCTTTCTACTCCATTCCTTTCCATAGAAAAAAGAGCTGTCTCTATCACACAGCCCTCCTTGCTCTTCATCTCTATATGAAATAACTACTGCACTTTAGTATCTACTTATATCAATGCTTTTCTTAAAATACTAATTGCTTCATCAATATGTGCCTTTTCTACAATAAGCGGTGGCACAAAACGAATCACATTTGCTCCAGCTCCTACAATAAGCATCCCATTTTCTATACATTTCTTTTCTACATCAAGTATAGGGATAGTAAGTTCAATTCCTTGCATTAACCCTATTCCTCTTACATCTTTTACACAGTCAAACTCATCTTTTAAAGCTAAAAGTTGTTCTTTTAAGTATGCGCCTACTTCTTTGACATGGTCTAAAAGGCCATTTTGTGTAAGCTCTGTAAGCACAACCTGAGTAGCTGCTGTTACAAGTGGATTACCACCAAAAGTAGATGCATGGTCTCCTGGTACAAGAACATCTGCCTTAGCAGTACAAGCCATTGCCCCAATTGGTACGCCTCCACCAAGACCTTTTGCCATAGAAACTACATCTGGTTTAATGCCATATTGTTCAAAAGCAAATAATGTACCTGTACGACCAATACCTGTTTGCACTTCATCTATGATTAAAAGCGCATCATTCGCCTTACAAAGTGCTTCTACTTCTTGAAGGAATGCTTTTTCAGCTGGAATAATTCCAGCTTCACCTTGAATCACTTCTAAAATAACTGCACAAGTATTTTCACTCATTAATGCTTTTACACTTTCAATATTGTTATACTCTGCTGCTTGTATATTAGGTACAAGTGGCATAAAGCTCTTTTGATATTTTTCTTGAATTGTTAATGCAAGTGCCCCATGTGTTCTACCATGAAAAGATTTCTTCATTGCAATAATCTGGTTCTTATTTTCATTTTTTAACTTACCATATTTTTTAGCAAGCTTTAATGCTGCTTCATTAGCTTCGGCTCCACTATTACAGAAAAAGACTTTATCAAAAATAGAGTTTTCTACGATAAGTTTTGCAGCTCCTACTAATTCTTTTGTATAGTAATAGTTAGACACATGTAGCATTTTCTTCACTTGTTCTTGTAAAGTCTCTGTTAACTTAGGATGATTATATCCTAAAGCATTTACTGCAATACCTGCATACATATCTAAATATTTTTTGCCATTTTCATCATATAAGTAAACGCCCTCACCATGGTCTAAAACAACTGGAAAACGACCATAAGTGTGCATAATATATTTTTCACCTGTTTCAATCATTTGACTCATTACTCATCCTCCTTCTTTTTATACAACATGGTACCAATACCATTTGGTGTATAAATTTCAAGTACTAATGCATGTTTCTTACGACCATCTAAAATATGGACCATAGATACCCCTTTTTCAATGGCCTCCATGCAACATTCCACTTTAGGAATCATACCGCCTTTGATAATGCCCTCTTTAATATATTGTTTAGCTTCTTGATCACTTAAGAAAGAAATGAGTGAAGATGCATCGTCCTTATCTTTAAGTACCCCTTCTACATCTGTTAAGAAGACTAATTTTTCAGCTTGCATCGCTGCTGCAATAGCAACTGCTGCATAATCTGCATTAATGTTATAAGTATTGCCCTCATCATCTGAACCTATAGGCGCAATAATTGGAATAAAACTATCATCAATTAGTGATTTTAAAAGCCTTGTATTAACTTTTACAATGTCTCCTACATAACCTAAATCTATACCATCTTTTTCAATCTTTTTAGCTCTTAAAATTTTGCCATCTTTTCCTGTAAGACCTACAGGGCAGCCCCCTTGTCTTGAAATCATTTCCACGATTTGTTTATTAACTTTACCTGCTAAAACCATTTCAACAACTTCCATTGTTTCTTTAGTTGTCACACGTAAGCCATTAATAAACTGTGATTGAATTCCTAAACGGCCTAACATATTATTAATTTCTGGTCCGCCACCATGCACAATAATAGGTTTTAACCCAACTAACTTAAGCATTACAATATCTTGCACAATCGTTTTATTAATTTCTGGGTCGAGCATAGCGCTCCCACCATATTTAATAACTACTGTATGCCCATTAAACTCTCTTATGTATGGTAATGCATCTATTAGTACCTGTGCTTTTTCAAATCCATCCATTTTCTAATCCCCGCTTTTCTCTATTTTCACTCTATAATTTTCCCTTACTCTATTTCTTACACCCTTTATAAATCATTGCCAGCTAAAACTTAGCTACGATAATCCCCATTAATTTTGACATAGTCGTAACTTAAATCGCATCCCCATGCTGTTACTTCTGCGTCTCCCTCACCCATTTCTACTAGAATGGTAATCTCTTTTTCTTCTAAAATCTTTTTAGCCTTTTCTTCACTAAATTTGATAGGTAATCCTGATTTTAGCATAGCTTCTACTCCAGCTGTGCTTTCAATTGTAATATTCACTTTATTAGGGTCAAAATTTATACCTGAATACCCCATAGCACAGAAAATACGTCCCCAGTTGGCATCTTCTCCAAAGAATGCTGTTTTCACTAAATTAGAAGTTAAAATACTTTTTGCAAGGCATTTTCCTTCTTCAAAATTTCTTGCTCCCGATAAACGAACTTCTAATAATTTAGTTGCCCCTTCACCATCTTTTACAATAGAAACCGCTAAATATTTACAAACCTCATATAATGCTGCATAGAATTTATCAAAAGCTTCTCCCTCTGAGTCAATCACAGGATTTCCTGCAAGTCCATTAGCCAAAACAAGGACTGTATCGTTTGTACTGGTATCCCCATCTACTGTAATCATATTAAAAGATGTATTAATGGCTTTGCTTAAAGCTTTTTGAAGCATTTCTTTAGTGATATTCACATCTGTTGTTACAAAACCTAGTAAAGTTGCCATATTAGGATGAATCATTCCTGCACCTTTACCCATACCCCCTACTGTAAAAGTGATTTCTCCTATCTGCTCTTCTACTGCAATGGTCTTCTTTACTGTATCTGTGGTCATAATCGCTTCTGCTGCTGCTTCACCACCACCTAAAGTATCACTTAATGTCTGAGCTACTTCAGGCACACCTTTTTTAATCACATCCATTGGCATTGGTACACCAATAACCCCTGTTGAACAAACTAATACTTCTTTTGGATTAATTTTCATTGTTTCTGCCATTACAAGTGCTGTATCTGCTGCATCTTTTTCCCCTTGCAAGCCTGTTGCCGCATTAGCATTTCCACTATTTACCACAATAGCATGTACTTTATGACCTTCCTCTAATATGGCTTTATTCCAATGAACTGGAGCTGCTTTAACAACATTTTGTGTAAAAGCTCCTGCATAAGTACAAGCTGTTTCACTATAAACAACAGCTAAATCCTTCTTTTTTGCCTTAATGCCTATATGTCCCCCTGCA
>JAFOHG010000133.1 GCA_017421915.1 Cellulosilyticum sp.
AATATTTAAATAGAGTTTAATTTATAAATGAAAAAAGGGGAAATGAAAAATGATGCAGATGATGGTGATTTTAGCAGTAATGGTTGCAGTAGGAACAATTCTTTATGGGGTAAAATCTATAAGAAATGGTAAGACAGGTCATATTAAGGCACATATGATGACTTCATTAGGGATATTTAGTAGTATCATGATTTGTTTTATTATAGTAGGAGCTAATGACGTTATTCTAGCAGCTGAAGTAGCAGAAACAGTTACAGGGGGATTGACATTAGGAGATGGTTTGAAATTTTTAGCAGCTGCACTTAGTACAGGACTTGCAACAATTGGTACAGGTGTTGCTGTAGGCTCTACAGGTTCTTCAGCTATTGGTGCTGTATCAGAGGACTCAACAATACTAGGTAAGACCTTAATCTTTGTAGGGATGGCTGAAGGTATTGCTATTTATGGAATGATTATTTCTATCTTAATTTTATTTGTATAGAGAAAAGGATGTAAGAAAAAGAGATCAGGAAAAATAGATGCCCGTCATCTGGGAGAAGGTTAAGGAGGCGGAATAATGAGATCATTTTTTATTAGCGATAATCATGATACTTGGGTAGGCATGCGTTTAGCTGGTATTGATGGGGTTCTTCTACATGAACGAGAAGAGGTACTTGAAGCTTTAAAAACAGCAATGCTAGATTCCACAATAGGCATTATTATTTTAACAGAAAAAATAGTAGATTTAGCTCCAGATATAATTATGGAGTATAAAATTAAAAATAAAAAGCCATTAATTATTGAAATACCAGATAGGCATGGCACCACAAGGGGAGCTGATGTGATTACAAGTTATATTAGGGACTCTGTAGGAATCCGTATATAGGGGTGAAATAAATGGTTACAATTGAACAAAAACTCACGGTATTTTCTAAGCTTTTAAATCAAGACATTAAAGAAGAAATGGATGAGAAGTTTGCACAATTAGATAGAGAGTATGAGAAACGCTTAGCAGAAAGTAAGTTTGAAGTAGATAGAAGGGCAGCTGAAATAGTAGACCAAGCTAGAAAGTGTGCAGAAATTAAAAAGATTGAAGTGCTTAGTAGAAGTAAATTATTAAATAAAAGAGAAATGACTAAAATAAAGGAAGAAATGATTCAAAGATTTATGGAAGCTTTAGAAAAAAAGGTTATAGAATTTATCCAAACACAAAAGTATTTAGATTATCTAAAGCAAATGATTAGTAGTTTTAAGGAGTTAGGTAGAAGTTATAATCAACTAGAAGTTTATTTGACGCAAAGGGATTATAATCAAAATTTAGATTTTATACAACGAGAATTTGAAAAATTAGGAATTAAAGAAGATAGGCTTGATTTTAAGGTTACTACAGGGCCTATTTTGGGTGGATTAGTCATTTTGGATATTAAGGATAATGTACGTATAGATGGAAGTATTTCTGGAGTAATAGAAGAAGCACAGCAGTATATCGTTGAGAAAGTATCAAAAGCAATTGGAGAGGTGGGTGAAAAAGCACATGAGTAATGATGGAAAAGTAGAACTCATTAATGGTCCAGTTGTTAAAGGTTCTGGTATGGCTAAATTTAAAGTGAATGAAATGGTTACTGTAGGAGAAAGGCAGCTTATAGGGGAAGTAGTTTCTTTGGATGGAGATATTGCAACGATTCAAGTATATGAAGAAACGGAAGGATTAAAGGCAGGAGAGCAGATTACCTCTACAGGAGCACCCCTTTCTTTATCGCTAGGGCCAGGTATGCTGAGTAATATGTTTGATGGCATTCAAAGACCACTAAAAAAGATACAATCTTTATCTAAAGATTTTATTCCAGAAGGTATTGGACTACTTTCTATAGATGAAGAAAAGGAATGGGAAGTTAAGATAACAGTTCATGAAGGAGATAGACTAGAAGCAGGAGCTTTTTATGCAGAAATACAAGAAACACAAAGTATTTTGCATAAGCTTATGGTACCACCTAACTTAAGTGGGAAGGTTGTTAATTTAAAGAAGGATGGGAAGTATAAAATTAATGATTGGATTGTTCAAATAGAAGATAAAACAGGAAAAGTACATAATTTGACGTTGGTACAAAAGTGGCCAGTTCGTCGCCCAAGACCTATTTATAAACGTATTCCAATCTATAAACCACTGGTGACAGGACAACGTGTTATTGATTCTTTTTTCCCTATTGCAAAAGGGGGAACAGTAGGACTTCCAGGTGGATTTGGTACAGGAAAGACTGTTACACAGCATCAGTTAGCTAAATGGTCAGATGCAGATATTATTGTTTATATTGGGTGTGGAGAGCGTGGAAATGAGATGACTAATGTTTTAGAGGAATTTCCAGCACTTATTGATCCTAGAACTCAAAGACCGTTAATGGAACGTACCATTCTAATTGCTAATACCTCTAATATGCCAGTAGCTGCTCGCGAAGCTAGTATTTATACAGGGATTACAATGGCAGAATATTTTAGGGATATGGGATATGACGTAGCAATTATGGCAGATTCTACATCTAGATGGGCAGAAGCCCTTCGTGAAATTTCAGGTCGACTAGAAGAAATGCCAGCTGAAGAAGGTTATCCAGCCTATTTACCTTCTCGATTAGCTCAATTTTATGAAAGAGCAGGATGCGTGGAAACATTAGCAGGGGATGAAGCCTCCATCACGATTATAGGTGCTGTTTCTCCGGCAGGGGGAGATTTCTCTGAACCTGTTACGGAAAACACCAAACGATTTGTGAGTGCATTCTTAGCACTAGATAAGAAATTAGCTTATGCAAGACATTATCCTTCTATTAATTATCTAACCAGTTATAGTGGATATGTTACATTACTTGCAGACTGGTACAGTGAGCATGTTGCACCTGATATGTTAGAACTTCGTTCTAAGATGGTACGATTATTACAAGAAGAAGAAAGATTAAATGAAATTGTACAATTAGTGGGGGAAGACGTATTGCCAAATGACCAAGTCCTTGTACTTGAAATTGCTAGAACCATTAAAAAAGGATTCTTACAGCAAAATGCACTGCATAAAGATGATACTTATGTCAGTTTGGAAAAACAATATAAGATGCTGCATGTTATAAATGATTTATATGAAAATGCTTTAAAATGTGTCAAAATAGGCATTCCACTTTCTATTATTCGTAAAGAACAGGTGTTTGAAGATGTAGTTAAAATGAAGTACGATATTCCAAATGACCATATAGAACGATTAGATGCCTTACGTCAACGGATTACAGAAGTTTATGATGGTCTTAGAGAAAAGTATCAATAGGGAAAGGAAGGCTTAATAAATATGAAAAAAGAATACTTAAAATTAGATAAAGTAGAAGGCCCTCTTATTGTCCTTTCCAATATTGAAGGGGTTGCTTATGATGAAATGGTACATATTAAGATGGATACAGGAGAGGTTAGAAAAGGCAAAGTTATTAAAATAGAAGGGAAGACTGTAGTAGTACAGGTCTTTGAAGGTACTGCAGGCATTTCAACAGCTAATGCTAGTGTTAAGTTTACCGGCGAACCTTTACAATTACCACTTTCAAAAGAGATTTTAGGACGTACATTTAATGGAATTGGAGAACCAGTAGACGGCTCTTTTCAAGTGAGTGCAAAAGAAAAATATAATGTAAATGGTCGTCCTATTAACCCGGTAGCACGTCGTTATCCAAGAAACTTTATTCAAACAGGAATTTCTGCTATAGACTGCTTAATGACTTTGATTCGTGGTCAAAAACTACCTATTTTCTCTGGTAATGGTATTAGTCATAATGAATTAGCGGTACAAATTGTAAAACAAGCTAAAATCAAAGGAGCTCATGCAGATAACTTTGCAGTTGTTTTTGGAGCAATGGGAGTAAGACATGATGATGCAGCTTATTTTACAAGAAGTTTTGAAGCAGCTGGTGTTTTAGACCATGTTGTTATGTATCTTAACTTAGCGGATGACCCTATTACAGAAAGAATTTCTACACCTAGATGTGCTTTAACTGCAGCTGAATATCTAGCATTCAAAGAAAATATGCACGTCTTAGTTGTGATTACAGATATGACTAGTTATAGTGAAGCCCTTCGTGAAATGTCTTCGACTCGTGGAGAAGTACCTTCTCGTAAGGGATATCCAGGTTATTTGTATAGTGATTTATCTACTATTTATGAAAGAGCAGGTATGCTAGAAGGCGCAGAAGGCTCTATTACACTTATTCCTATTTTAACGATGCCAAATGATGATATTACTCACCCTATTCCAGACCTTACAGGTTTTATTACAGAGGGACAAATTGTTTTAAGTCGTGAACTTAATCAAAAAGGTATTTATCCACCGATTGATGTATTACCCTCTTTATCTCGTTTAATGAAAGATGGCATCGGAGAAGAATATACAAGAGAAGATCATTTGGCGCTATCTAATCAGATTTTTTCTTCTTACTCTAAAGTGCAAGACGTACGTTCGTTGGCTCAAATTATAGGAGAAGATGATCTTGGAGATATAGATAAGCTCTATTTAAAATTCGGGCGTGCATTTGAAGAAGAATTTGTAGCACAAGGAAGTAATGAAAATAGAACAATGGTAGAAACATTAGATTTAGGATGGAAAATTTTATCCATTTTACCTAAATCAGAACTTGACCGTATAGAACCTGAAATTTTGGAGAAGTATTATCCAAAAGAAAGAAGGTGCTAAAGCATGGCTGTTTTAGTTGCCCCCACTAAATCCAATTTAATTAAAGCAAAAGCCTCTTTAGAGCTTTCTAATAAAGGGTTTGAGCTTATGGATAAAAAGCGTAACGTATTAATTAAAGAAATGATGAGTTTGGTAGAGCGTGCTAAGCAAGTTCAGTCTAAGATTTATGATAAAATCGATGAAGCTTATAATCACTTACAATATGCTAATATTACTTCGGGTATAAAAAATGTAGAGAATATAGCGCATAGTATTCCAAAAGACGAGGCATTTGAAATACTATTAAAAAGTGTTATGGGTGTAGATGTACCTACGATTAAATATGAAAAGGCACCCATAACGCCTTCTTATGGCTTTCATAATACGAATCCGGCTTTAGATGCAGCCACTGTTTGCTTTAGAGAAGTACGCTATATGATTTATGAGCTGGCTGAAATTGATAATTCTATTTTTAAGCTGGCAAAGGAAATTCAAAAAACACAAAAACGTACCAACGCCTTGCAGCATATTCAAATTCCACGCTATAGAGAGCGGGTAAAATATATTCAAGAAGCATTAGAAGAAAAAGAAAGAGAAGACTTTTTTAGACTAAAGAGAGTAAAAAGTAAAAATGAATAAAAAAGTAACCTTGATAAATATAGTACATATACTAATAGTAGATTGATATCTATTAATTGGAAAATGTTTTTAAACTTTTTTCTTGCAAAAAATGTAGAAAATGCTATAATGAATTTAACAAAAAAGTTAAGGAATTCCTGAAGTGTACGATAACCTGTTATTTTGAACCTACAAATTAAGCACGGGAATCAAGAGTATTACTAGTGATGTCGGGCCACAAGCTAATTCCCAAAGTGGTATTTGTCACAGGGCAGTGGAAGGCAGAATGAGTAGGTGAGATACCCACCTAGAGAAATCTAGGGCGTCAAAATTGCAGGACCGGCATATTGGGGCATTAATGTAAAGCATAAATAATTAGTTGATAAATGAATATTACCTGGGGTGTACGACAACCTGTTATTTTGAACCTACAAATTGTGCACGGGAATCTGATTTTCCTTACTCCTGTATGTCAGGCCGCAAGCTAATTCCCAAAGTGGTTTTTCCACCGGGCAGCGGAAGGCAGAATGAGTAAGAAAAGATACCCACCTAGAGGAATCTAGGGCGTCAAAATCGCAGGACCGGCATTTTGGGCAATATAGAAAGCATTAACCTTGTTTGGTTAGTGCTTTTTTCGCGTTTATATAAAATTTAATTACATAGAATTTATTATTTAGATGATAAGTCATGAGTTATTAAGATAAAAAGAATATTTCTTGGGAAATAAGTCGTAATATAAGTAAAGCAGAAAAGGGGAATGAAGATGTTTTATCGTATGCAGCAGTTTATAAAAGCAATCACAGCAACAGTTGCAAAAGAAGAACGGGAATGGGTAAAGGAGTACTTGACTAAGGAAGAATGTATACTCTTTTTCAAGCTTAAGGTTTATGAGCAAAGACACTGTATAGATGTAGCGAAAATTTTAGAAGAACGGACTAATAGTCAAAAAGAAATGATTCGTTTAGGGCTTTTACATGATATTGGAAAGATAGTCTACCCACTTAATCCAATTCAAAAAGGGGTAATGGTTTTATTAGATCAAATCACAAAAGGTTCTATTAAAAGATGCAGTCAAAGTAAAATGGTAAAGTGCTACTATGAACATCCTAATTTAGGATATAAGTTACTAAAAGAAATGGGAGATTATAATGAGGTGTTTTTGGGAAAAATAAAAAATCACCATAACCAAAATATACAAGACTTAGATTTAAACTTACTACAAGAAGTTGATGATTTATGCTAGACTAAAAAGCTGTTGCAAATCATTTGCAGGAATATTATAATACTTAATTGAAATGCGAATGAGTTGCAGTTGTTAGCTTACAGATAAATAGTAGGATAAATCATGATGGAAAGAGGAGGGGGTTAAATGGAAATAGTATTAGAGGCATTATTAGATACCATTAAGTTAGTACCATTTTTATATGTTGTTTATATAATTATAGGATATTTTGAAGTGCATTCAGATAATAGACTTTATAAAAAATTAGCTCATACATCTTTAGGAGGACCCGTTATCGGTGCATTAATTGGCTGTGTGCCTCAATGTGGTTTTTCGGTGATGGGTGCTAATTTATATAGTAAAAAGATGATTGGTATGGGCACACTAATTGCCATTTTTATTTCTACCTCAGATGAGGCTATTCCTATTTTATTAGCACATCCTGAAATGATAGGAATGGTAGGCGTTGTATTAATGGCTAAAGTTATGATTGCTATAGTAGCTGGGTTGGGGATTGAAGGCTTTAGCTATTTAGCACAGGGTAAGAGGATGATGACATTTGCTAATGGTATGACTATGAGTACGGATGAAATGGTAGAAGGACATTGTGGATGTGGTTGTGAAAAAAATCATCAAAAACCAAACTTATGGATTGTAGCATTGAAGCATACAATAAGAATTGTCATTTTTATTTTTATAGTAAATTTAGTTTTAAATGTAGTGATTGAAGGGATAGGAGAAGGAAGATTAGGGTCTATTTTATTAACAGGTAGTCTATTTCAACCTTTATTAGCTGCCTTAATTGGTCTAATTCCTAACTGTGCAGCATCTATTATTTTGACAGAAATGTTTGTTACCGGAAGCATAAGTTTAGGGTCACTTATTGCAGGATTATGTACAGGAGCAGGAGTTGGTCTGGTGGTTCTTTTTAAAGCTAACAAAAATATCATGGACAATTTAAAAATTCTTGGTATACTTTATGTAATAGGGGCAGTATGTGGTATGCTCATACAATTTATAAGATAAAATGTTATTAGATGAAGTAAAGAGGGGTTAAAATGACAGAAGAATTTTTAGCTCATTTAGGAATTAAGGTTACTAAGCAGCGCGTTGTGATTATTAGTATATTAGAAAAAGCAAAGGAGCCTATTACTGCAGAAGAGATTTATGAGCAAGTAGAGGATAAAGAGATTTTAAATTACTCAACAGTTTATCGTACACTCAATACTTTAAGTGAAAAAGGTGCACTCATAAAAACAGGTGAACCAGGTGGGAAAATGTATTTTCAGCTTAAAGGGCATCATCATAGTCATGAGTTAGAGTGTTTAGCTTGTCATAAGCATATTCAAATTGATGCATGTCCTGTAGAGGCTTTTAGTAGAGCAGTTAGTAAAGAAACAGGATTTGTAGTCATGGAGCATTCTTTGCAAATTAAAGGTTTATGCGCAGAGTGTGCAGCACATAAAGAGGAACATTCAACTAAATAGAGAAAACAAGATTAAAGGTAGTGCGTCCAAATTGAAATTATTTTGGAACACTACTTTATTTTTTTGCACTGATTTGGTTCTTATATAGGACAAGTAGGCATATGATATAGGTAACTACAATAGCCAAATAGGGGAGGATAAAGAAACATGTTCAGAAAAAAGCTTATGCAGCCTAATTCTTCACCAATTATAGCGGTAATTTTTTTAGTTATAATATGGTACCTTTTAATTGGAAAAGACATATTACCACATTTTACAATGCAATCTTCTGGTTCTATATTAAAAGAGGAAAAGGTGTATTATAAGTATCCTTGTAGTGAAGCAAATTTAGCTAGGATGATTGGGCTGACATTAGGAGCAGAAGTACAGGTGAAAGAAGTAGAAGATGCCTTATGGTATGAAAAATATTATAGTCAATTAGAGGCGTTAGGAATTAAAAGTCTAACTAAAGATCATGCCTTTAATGTACTAAGTAGTAAAAAGCTTAAAGAAGTTTTTAGCGAAATTACTAGTGTGAGTGTACCAATACAGGATAAAGAGCAACTTCAGCTTTATGAGGTTTTAGAATATTATGGAGAGGTACTAAGAGCAAAGAATATCCCTATTAATTATACAAGTTTGACAGTTTTAGCCACACCTACAGATGAGCAGGGGCTATCTGCTTGGCAAGTAGCAACTAATATAGGAACATTTAATTTTGAAGGCCTAGTCTTAGATCCTCTAAAAAGTAAGACTGTGCAAGTTGCCTGTATAGATAAAGATATTTTAGGAGTTATGGAAATAGAAAGTGAGAATTGCTTTTTAGAAGGATGTAAGATTGTAGAAGTAACTGAGCAAGAAGCAAGCATTGAGGTAGCTGGTTTTACAATAAACTATCAAAATAGTACTTTAACAGCAGGAGATGTTGGAAAGGTAGGAAGTATTACGATACAAAATGGGCAGATTATTAACTTCGGGACTGACCAAGAGCAAAAGGTAGATACATTAGTTAGTATATCTGATAAAGAAATTGTTTTAGCAGAGGCAGGGACTATAGCTTATAAGCAAATTCATATAGATGATCAAACAGGAAAGAATCAATACAAGAGTATAGCAGATTTAACTTATGGGCTTAAGGTTGCTTATACTATGCAATCAGATGATATGATTAGTTTACAGGTAGTTGGTTCAAGTACACTTCAAGAAATAAGGGTGATTTTAAGTAATAGACAAGGGCAGTATATTCAAGAAGATGTCAGCTTAAGTGGCAATCAAGATTATGACATGATGTATGAAGGAACAGCAACAACATTAACAAGTGGAGAGGTATGGAAGGCAAATCAATTTGAATGGAAAAAGGGAGAAAAGGTTATTCGATTTATCCCACGTAATAGGCAGAGTAAAATCAAAATAAGCAGTTTGGAAAAAGGAGAAGAGCTTGTAGGCTATAAGGGCATTATTGAGGTTACTAAAGAAGATGAGGGCTATAAAATTATAAATGAAGTAGATATAGAAGATTATGTAGCAGGAGTCTTACCAAGTGAAATGCCAACGAGTTATGGACTAGAAGCCTTAAAAGCACAGGCTATAGCCATACGTACATATGGGGCATCTTGTATGGAAAGTGAGCGTTTTATGAACTATGGAGCACATGTGGATGATACAACAGCTTCTCAAGTTTATAATCGAATAGAACCTAATGATACTGTATTAGAAGCGGTTAGTAAAACTGCGGGACTTGTACTTAAATCAGATGGTAGATTAATTAGCAATAAGTTCTTTGCAACATCTTATGGTTATACAGCTAATTATGGAGAGGTATGGGCAGGAGCAGATTTTCCTAGTCATACACCAAGCTATCTCGTAGCAAGACAACAATATTTAGGGGATAAGGTTATTACCAATATGCAGGATGAAAAAGTATTTAAAGATTTTATCTCATTAACAGCAGAAGATTTGGATGCTTTTGATGAAGCCTCACCTTGGTTTAGATGGCAAGCGACTTTAAATCATGATGAATTAGAAGAGCTTATAAAACCTGCGATTAGCAACTTCATAGAAAAGGGGAGTAGCTTAGTAAGTTGCACAACTCCAGTTAACGAGTTAGGTGAGCTTTGTAAAATGGAAATACTTCAAAGAGGACAAGGTGGAAATATTATGACGCTGAAGTTAGCTTTTGAAAACGGTGATGTAATAGTAGAAACTGAGTATATGATTAGAAGTTTATTTGCAAGTAATGAAAATCAAGGATTAACTATTACAAGAAGTAATGAAACTACAGTAGAACAAATGAGTTTATTACCTAGTGCATTTTTTACAATAGAACAAACACAAAGTAAAGATGGTACATTAGAACAGCTTACTTTACTTGGTGGTGGCAATGGCCATGGTGTAGGGTTAAGCCAAGATGGAGCGAGGGGTATGGCAGAGAAAGGCTATAGCTATAAAGAAATTTTGGAGCATTACTATAAAGATTGTGAGATTGTACAAGGGTAGAGGGGTTTAAATTTAAAAAAATTAACTGAAATATTTATCTAAGAAATATGGGGAAAAATAGAAATATAATTCTGTATTATGTAATAGATTAACTTTTATGTTAATAGGGTTTAGTGTATAATAGATATGACATAAAATTACATTTTGTTATAATATGTATGTCATGAAATGCAAGAAATGGAGAAAGAAAGATGATACAGTGGAAACCCGAGTATGCAATTGGCATTGATATTATTGATGAGCAGCATAAAAAGTTATTTGATATTGCTGAAGAAGCACATGATTTGTTAAATCTACCAAACAGTGTAGATAAATTTGATGAAATTCTTCACATTGTACAAGAATTAAAGGATTATGTTGCTTTTCATTTTACAGAGGAAGAAAAAATTCTCAAGGAAATAGAGTATAAAAAATTTTTTACACATTGTATTTATCATAACGACTTTATAATTGAATTAAGAAATTTTAATCTAGAGGACATAGATGAAGGACAAGATGAACATATTTTACAATTATTGTACATGGTAAATAACTGGCTGATTGCGCATGTAACTAAAGAAGATGTTATTTGGGCAAAGGTGTATAAAGAAAAGAAAAATATAGTGTAAAAATAAAAAAGAACAAGTACCTTATAGCAGATTCATATATTCTGTTTATGAGGTACTTATTTTATATATAAGGGCATGAACTTAGTTTAACTTTAATATTGATATAAATGAAGATTTATAATATTATGGAAATATAGAAAGGTGTTGGGGAAAGAACAGGGGGATGGGCTTCATGAAAGAGGTTCAAAACAAAGTAAGTGTTCGTATAGAGGATATGGCAAAGGTATTTAGTCAACTTAATATTAGCTTAAAGAAACTATTAGAACTTTATAGTGGTTCAAATCATACCATGGGTTCTTTATACTTTGATAAAAGAGAATTAAAGAAATATTTAACGGATAAGGATATAAAAGACTATAAAATATTAAGTAATGAACATAGAGAAAAAGAAGGCTTTATGCTTATAGGGCAAGTAGAGGAATATGAGAAGGAAGCAAGGCTAAGGCAAATTGTAAGAGAGTTTGATAGAGCAATAAAGAAAGAAGTAGTTAAGGGAAAGAAGAAAGAACCTAGTATCAATACAGATTTAAGGAGTGTTATTTTACATGTAGAAATGCGTCCCTTAGTTTACTTAAGAAAGCGTTCTATTTATGAACTAGATGCTTTTTTAAGAAATATTGTGTATGGGGGATATGCACTAGGAAAAACCTACGCAGATACATTAGATGAAAATAGTTATTGGGGATATTTTTCTGAGTGGTTAGGAAAGAAGTATGAAAGTGCTAATGGCATGAGTTGGTGCCAAATCTTAATGGAGCAAGAGCATGATGAGGAACGAGCATTTAATCGTTTTTTTGATGAGTTTAGAGATTATCTAGAAGAAGTAGAGCATTATAAAAGTAAAAGCGAAGTGATTGAATTACTTATTGAAAGGCTTGTAGATCCTATTACTTTTAAGGAAGAAGGCTTGGAAGCTGAATTGGAAAATTATCCTAATAAATATGCTAAAGAGTACTATGAGAGAAGTTGCTATCAGATTAAGGTTTATCGTGTTTTACAGAATGAGCAATATGGAAGACATAGACGTTACTTACAAACTTTTTATGTGGAACGTAATTTGGAACGAATTTGGGTAAGATACAAAGATACTATTTTATACCAAACATTAGAAGAATTTTTAAAAGATAACGAGGAGTGGTATTGCTCAAAAAAAATAGAGGACTAAAATTAAGTTTAAAGAAAAAGGAATTCTTTAAAATGGCGGTATTGCATTTTGCGACACCGCCATTTTAGATATTAATCTGTTTGCTTGCTAGTTTTTAAATCGTTATAAATAAATTCATCTAATGCATTTTCACTTTTGGCAATTAGTAAGGTGCAGATATGGTCCCCTGCAACATTAAGTGGTGTACGGCACATATCAATAATGTGGTCAACGCCTATAAGTAGTGCAATTGCATCTACAGGAAGATTAACCGATGCAAGAACCATAGTAAGCATGACAGTTCCAACACCAGGTACAGAAGCGGTTCCTATAGAAGCTAAAACTGCTGTAATAATAACCATAATATAATCATTTATACCTAATGTAATACCATACATTTGTGCAACAAAGACAACAGCAAAGCCTTGCATAATTGCTGTTCCATCCATATTAATCGTTGCGCCTAAAGGTAAAGTAAAAGAACATACACTAGGTGATACACCAAATTGTTTTTCAGAAGTTTTTAAAGAAAGTGGTAGACCAGCACTTGAAGAAGCTGTAGAAAAACAGATGCTAAAGATTGGCATAAATTTCTTTAAAAAAATCATAGGACTTAACTTACCAATAAAAATAAGCATACTCATATAAACAAGCCCTAAATGTAGACATAAAGTGAAAATTGTACCTAGTACATACTTTAAAAGTGGAATGAGCGCAGTAAAACCAAAAGTAGCAAAATTTGAAGCAAGGAGTGCAAAAATCCCAAATGGTGCAAAGTTCATAATTAAGCTAATAACTTGTAGTAAAACATCATTACAAATCTCAAATAAGTCAACTAATGGCTTTGCTTTTTCACCAATTAAAGTCATACTAATTCCTAATAAAATAGCAAAGAAAATAATGCCAAGTACATTGCCTTCAGAAAAAGCAACAAAAATATTTGTAGGAATCATATTTAATAAAGTGTCAATTAAGTTAGTAGAAGTAGAAGTTGTAACAGCATCAGTAGTCGTTGTTACAATGTCTATATGTACACCTTTTCCTGGATTAATAATATTGGCCATTATAAGTGACAAAATAATGGCTAAAGCAGTAGTTGTTATGTAAAAGATTAATGTTTTAAGACCAATACGGCCAATTTGCTTAATTTCTTTAAGTGAAGATGTGGCGTATACAATGGAAACGAAAACGAGTGGAGCCACTAAAAGTTTGATTGCATTTAAGAATCCTGTTCCTAAAAGTTTTAATATACCATCAATAAGAATTGTTTGCTTAATCAATGTAGAATCTATACAAGAAAGCAAAAGTCCGAAGGTAATTCCACTAATAAGTGCAATCAGTATTTTTCCTGGTAATGTAAGTTTTTTCATTATTAAGTTCCTCCAAGACATATTAGTCATCAAATAAGTTAACATAATTAACAGGAGTATGCAAGTTAAAATGACATAAGTATCATAAGTTTAAAAATTTATAATATTTTTTTGATTATAATGAGGTAAGTATGATTGATAATTAAGGGGTATATGAATAAGAGGACAAATATAAGGCATTATTTAAGCTGAAAAATGTAAAGCAAATGATGGATAAAATTTAAAAATGAGGGAATATATATGTATAAAATTCTTATAGTAGAAGATGATAGAATCATCAGTAAACAGATGCAAGAGTATCTAAAAAAATGGGGATATGAAGTAGAAAGGGTGGTAGATTTTACAAATGTGCTCAGTCAATTTACTCAGTTTGAACCACAACTTGTGCTAATGGATATTGGTCTTCCATTTTTTAATGGATATCATTGGTGCATGGAAATTCGTAACCTTTCTAAGGTACCTATTATTTTTCTTTCTTCAGCAACGGATAATATGAATATTGTCATGGCAATGAATATGGGCGGGGATGATTTTATAACTAAGCCTTTTGACCTTCAAGTATTATTAGCAAAAGTACAAGCTATGTTAAGAAGAACTTATGAGTTTAAAGCACAAACTAATTTTTTAGAGCATAAAGGAGTTATTTTAAACTTAATGAATTCAAGTC
>JAFOHG010000134.1 GCA_017421915.1 Cellulosilyticum sp.
AAATCAAATAAATTTTAATTAAGAGTGCTACAAAGATAAGATGTAGCACTCTTTTTTGTTGGTTGACATAAAACACATAAATGATATAATATATAGCATGCTATCTATTTAGGAGGTGACATAAATGGAAGGCCAGGATGAGTTAAAGCATATTGGAATATTATTTAAACACATTAATAAAGAGATTATAGCTTTACTAAATAAGGACCTTGAGGTATATGGTATTACTTTAATGCAAAATGAAGTTTTATATTACATCTATTTTAATGAAGAAAAGCACGACATAAATCAAAAAGAAATTCAAAAGTTTTTTAACTCTACGAATCCTACCATAACAGGCATTCTAAATAGGTTACAAGCAAAAGGGCTCATTAAAAGAGAAGCAAGTACAGAAGATGCACGTTATAAAATTATTAAGTTAACCGAGGAAGGTCGCGCACTTATTGGGGAAAGTCATAAAGAGAAAGCGATTCAAATGGAACATCGATTAACAAAAAACTTAACTTCTGATGAAGTAGATCAACTTAAAGAGCTTTTGACTAAGGTTGCTAAAGGATTAAAAAGCAGTTTTTAAATCTAGATAGATAGCCTGCTATATAAAACTTTATAGCATGTTATTTATCTAGATTTGTGAACTAGATTAGATATGAAGCAACAAATAAATTATAAAGGAGAGAGAAGGATGATAAAAAAGCTATTACCTTATATGAGCAAATATAAGAAAGCAGCCTTTTTAGCCATATTCTTTGCTGTATGTGAGGCATTATTTGAATTAGTAATTCCACTCATAATGGCACAAATAGTGGACGTAGGGGTTCAAAACCTAGATGCTGCCTATACTATAAAAATGGGAATCCTAATGATCTGTATAGCCTTAATTTCATTAACTTGCGGATTACAGCTAGCTAAATATGCAGCGATTGCAGGTCAAGGATTAGGGGCAGAACTTAGAGCAGCACAATATAGAAAAATTCAAACGTACTCATTCAAAAATATTGAAAAGTTTAGTACAGGTTCATTAATTACACGTTTAACAACAGATGTAACATCTATTCAAAACTCAGCAACAATTGGGATTAAGCTATTGGTAAGAGCACCAATTATGTTAATTTTTGCATGTATTTTTGCAGCATCTATTAACTTAGAGCTAGCAACTATTTTCTTAGTAACTATCCCGATTCTAGCAGTTGCAGTTGGAACAATTCTTATTAAGGTAAAACCAAGATTCCAAGCAATGCAAAAATGTGTAGATAAGCTTAATACCACATTACAAGAGAACTTTATTGGGGCTCGTGTTGTAAAAGCTTTTGTAAGACATGAAAAAGAAGCAGAAAAATTCAAAGATGGTAATGATACATTATTTGGAGCAGCAGAAAAAGCCTTCGGTTTAGTTGTATTTATCATGCCAGTGATGCAACTTGTTATGTTTGGTAGCGTGATTGCAATTTATTGGTTTGGTGGACATATGGTGTTCGATGGAAAACTAGCTGTTGGTGAAATGACAAGCTTTAGTAGTTACTCATTCCAAATCTTAATGTCACTTATGATGCTTGCAATGGTACTTATGATGATTTCTCGTTCTATTGCTTCTCTTGCACGTATCTTTGAAGTTTTAGAAGAAGAGCCAGATATCGTAGACCCAGCAGCTCCAGTAACAGAAGTGGCTAACGGAGATATTGAGTTTAGAAATGTTTGCTTCAAATATGAAGAAGAGAGTGAACTTAATAATCTAGATAAAATTAACCTTAAAATTAAATCAGGACAAACAATCGGAATTATTGGTGGTACAGGTTCAGCTAAAACATCACTTGTACAGCTTATTCCAAGACTTTATGATGCAAATGAAGGTGAAGTACTTGTAGGCGGCGTTAATGTAAAAGATTATCACCTTGAAAGCTTACGTAATAGTGTAGCCATGGTACTTCAAAAAAATACACTATTCTCAGGAAGTATTCGTGAGAACTTAAAATGGGGTAACCCAGATGCAACCAAGGAGCAAATTGAAGCGGCTTGTGAGGCATCATGTGCAAATGAATTTATTGGTAGACTTCCAGGGGAGTATGAAATGGACCTTGGACAAGGTGGGGTAAATGTATCTGGTGGACAAAAACAAAGACTTTGTATTGCTAGAGCATTACTCAAAAAACCAAAAGTATTAATCTTAGATGATAGTACAAGTGCTGTAGATACTGCAACAGATGCAAAAATTAGAGCAGCATTTGCTAGAGATTTAAAAGATACAACAAAGATTATCATTGCTCAAAGAGTAATCTCTGTATGTGAAGCAGATCAAATTATTGTAATGGACGATGGAAAAGTAGTAGCTATTGGAAAACATGATGAGCTTATGGAAACATGTGAAATCTATCGTGACGTTTATACATCTCAACAGGAAGGAGCTGGTTTAGGTGAGTAAAG
>JAFOHG010000135.1 GCA_017421915.1 Cellulosilyticum sp.
GTGCTAATTATGAGATTTATCTCTTAGATGATAGGGGAAATGTCATTAGCAATAGTATCCCAGAGAGCAATAGTACCCCAGAGCTTAGAATAGGAGATAAGGTCACATCGCCAGTTGTAGTAGATGCTTTGGTCAATGAAAAAGAAGTGAATGGGACTTATAAACATTTTTCAAGCTTAACCAGTAAAGATAGTTATATTGAGCATGCTAGACCGATTCTGAATAAAGAAACAGATAAGATAAATATTATTTATGTAAGGTCTAAGATGAGAGACATATATGATAGTATGCTTAAGATTATTAAGACCATTATAGGTGGATTGGTTCTGGCTATGGTGATTACAGGAATCTGTGGGATTGCCTTTGCGAATATGATTACAGACCCTATAAAAAAACTAACAGCCAATTCTAAGAAACTAGCAGCAGGAAATATGATTAGTCGTATACCTGTAGAAGCATCGGATGAGATTGGTGAGCTTACCCAAAGCTTTAACTATATGGCAAGCCAGTTAAGTAGCACAATGGAAGTCATTACGAGTGAAAAAAATAAGTTAGAGAAAATCTTTGAACATATGGCAGACGGTGTCATGGCGTTTAATCAGCAAGGGATTTTAATTCATGTGAACTCCGTATGCTACGAAATGTTAGGGAATGAAAAGATGGGCTCTAACTTTGAAATGATTTTTGAAAGATTAAATATGAATGTGGACTTTGATAAATTACTTGCAGGTGAGCATTATGAAAGTCAAGATGAATACATTATTATTGATGATAAATACTTAAAGATGCAGTTTGATGCCTACCTTAATGCAAAAGGTGAACCAGATGGTTTAGTGGTTGTGATTCAAGATGTAACCAAACAGCAAAAACTAGACCAAATGCGAAAAGAATTTGTGGCCAATGTATCTCACGAATTAAGAACCCCTCTTACAACCGTTAAGATTTATACAGAAACCTTAATTGATGGGGCGATTGATGATAGAGAAAATGCCATGCACTTTTTAAGCGTTATGGAAAAAGAAGCAGACCGTATGACGGCACTGGTTCAAGATTTACTTGAACTTTCTCGTATTGATAATAAGCAAATTCAGCTTAAATTTGTGCTCATTGAGCTTAAAGATATCATTGATGAAGTAGTTGAAGCACAAAGGGTTCATGCTTTAGCCAAAGGACATATCATTAGTGTAAATTATGACGACAAGGCTTCATATCTTGTGAAAGGTGATATTTTTAGAATTAGACAAGTGCTACATAACATCTTTTCTAATGCCATTAAATATACCCTAGAAGAAGGTAAGATTACGGTTTCTATGACAAAAGAAAATGGCAAGATTAAAATAGCCGTTCAAGATACAGGGATGGGTATTCCAGAAGAAGATTTAAGTCGTATTTTTGAAAGATTTTATCGTGTAGATAAAGCACGTTCTAGAAAATTAGGTGGAACAGGATTAGGCTTATCCATTGCAAAAGAATTAATGGCACTTCATGGAGGAAATATTGAAATGAAAAGTAAGGTAGGAGAAGGCACAACAGCTATCCTTACTTTTAATGAAACAGCGGATTATGATGAAGATTTTGAATAAGGTTTTGAAGAAACTTTAGTAAGCTAAACGTTATTTGGCTGTAATCAAATTGTAATGTAATATTATGATTTTTATACTATAATAGTAGGTGTAATGATTTAATTGCAGTACTAGAAAGGGGGAAAGTAGTCGTGAAAACAAGAAAAATATTTTATGTTTTATGTATGATGCTAATAATGGGACTTTACTCAGGTGTTATTTATGCCAATGATACGAGTGAAGGTTATAATATAGAGAGCAAAAGTGTAACAAGAAATAATAAACAAGTTGAGATATTGCAAAGTCAAGACGGTGGCTACCTTCAAATTACCCAAATAGGACAAAATAGCCAAAGCGTTAAGATTGCAACATCAACATTCGATGAAAGAATTTCAGTTAGTGGAAAAGCAAATAAAGGCACAGAAATTACAATAGATGTCTATCAAGGTGATGAATGCTACTATACATACAGTACTTCAGTAGGAATTACAGGAACGTTTAGTCAAACTTTAGATATCCTAGAAGGCAAGAATAAAGTTTTCATTTACTATAAAAATAGTGGTGATCATGTAGATAATTATGTTGTAATTGCCATTACAAGAGAATCTGCAGCTAACATGGAAAAATTGAAAACGTTAATAGAAGTGCCAAGTTTATAGAATAGGTGAGCCGATGCAAAAAAATATCATAAGACTGATGATATTAAGTGTTCTCATTATACTATGTATATGGCAAACAATCACATTGTGGCTTGGCGATATGTCAGGCCATAATTTTTTTGCAAGCAGTATATCAAGTGATGAGAGCAGTTACATTCATCCTAAACAAATATGGAATAATATAAATGGAAGTATTTACAAAATAATAAGTCATAGCGAAAAAGAAGATTTATTAAATGAGCTTGTGACAGAGTTACGTAAAGACAATATACATATAGAATTAGGACCTAAAGAAACCTATGAACAATTATTATATGAGTCACAAGGGATGGTATATGAATTTGGTACACCACTTACTATAGATGAAATCATTGGAGAATATTTAGAGCCCAAAAATAGTAAGTATGAATCAGTAAATATAAAACAAATTTATGTGGATGTAAGCTTAGCACATACCTATAAAGTGTATGTCTATCTTATTGACCAAGAAGCAAAGGTGAAACAAAAAATCACTTTAAAAGTACCCCTTAAATATGCAGCAGATATGATTGCTTTATATAAAGAGCAAGAGAATGTGAAATATCATAAGCTTTATCAGCCAAGCATAACGAGTACAAGTGATCGTGAGTTTTTTGTAGGCAATGTGTTTTATCCACAAATGAATGCACGCCAGCCTCTTAAAGGAAAACTATTTAAGTTTACTAAAATAGAAGAAGCAGATGTAGAAAATTATATAAGAGACCTCTTTAAAAATCCAAGCTTTATCACAAACAATACAACAACAAGCAGTACGGTATATAGTGATAATTTAAATATTAGTGTGAAGTATAATAATACAGGCACATTAGAATTTAAAAAGACACTTTTAAATGATACAGGTAAATTAACAGATGTAGAGCGTATTAATAAAATCAATGCTTTTATAGAAGACTCTAGAGCAATTCCAAATAGCTTAAAGAAAGGCCTGTACTTAGAAGAGGTTTACCTAGATGAAGAAACAGGTGAAATGCGTTATCGATTTGGATACCGACATGAAGATAGTGAAATCGTCATATTAAGTGAAACAGTAAAACGAAGTTTAAATATAGAATCATTTTTAGAATTAGGTATAAAAAATAGCGAGGTTATTAGTGGAAAATGGCTCATGTATCAAATAGAGCATACCAATGAGGATGCGCAAATTACAATGGAAAGCAAAGATGCTATTGAGGCTGTTTATGAAAATAGTGGGCTATTAGAGCTTGAAGCCTTTAAATTAGATGACCTAGAGTGTGCTTATATCTTAAACAATACAAGTAGGCCAGTAGCTTTTGAATGGCTGGGCGTCTATATGGGACAACCTATTTTTACAGTAGAAAAAATTGACAATGAGTAAATCTTCCCATTGTCAATTTTTTTTGTTATATTTATAAGAAGAATGCCATGGGGGGACAATAATGAATGGTACAAAGGTATTAAATCAATTAATTAAGTTGTTTGTGGTGATTAATGTTTTTTTATTTATGATTAATTTTATTGTAAGAGGCAATCAATATATATTACCACAAGAACGTATAGATAATATTATTAATCTACTTAATAGAAGTGGGATTAGTGTAGAAACAGAACTGATAAAGAATTTCTCCCCTAAATATTCTGCAAACCTAGTCTTTATTGGTGATAGCGTGGCAGTAAGGGACAGGATTGTAAAAAGTTTTTTCGGAAACAATTTGGCAAAGGTTAAGCGTTCCATATCATCTAATGGCAGAAATGAAAATGTTTTATATTATACATTAGATAATGAAACACTAGCCTTTAACCATAATGAGCTGATTTATATGAACTTATCGGTACGTACAGAAAAGAAAAAGCCCCTTTTGGAGCAAGCTAGAAAGATGTGTATGAAAATCGTTGACCGTATTGATGGCATAAAAGAACCTTTAAGTTACAAAGTGATTGAAGAAGACTGTGGTGTTTATTGGAAACTTACATATTTCCCAGTGATAGAAGGCATCCCTGTATTAGATAGTAAAATGGAATTTCAAGTGTACAGTGATGGTGTCGCTAAAGCAAGTATGTACTTAGCTGATATTGAGATTAAAAATGATAGTAGGAAAGAAATTTATGCAGTAGATTTAGTGCTCTTTGGAATAGAAGATTATATGAAAGACAACGGTTACACAACTATTTCAAATGTTTCACTTTGCTATAAACAAGTGGAAGATGAGGAAAATGTACTGGGGCAACAAATTGTACCAGTATACAAAATTGAGGTGGAAGGTTTAGAAGAACCGATATTTGTTAATGCTTATACTAACACAAATAAAATACTAGAATAAGATACTTAAAATTAAAAATTAAACTTTTTATTTCCCAAGAGAAATGATATAATATAGCGTGGCGTATAGCGAAATGGATTGTAATTGAAAGCAATTGTTAAATTATAATTAAGAGGTGTTAAGGTTGAGCGAGTTGTATATAAGAGGTGGACGACGCCTAGTGGGCGATGTAACTATTAATGGAGCAAAAAACGCAGCAGTAGCTATTTTACCTGCAGCTCTTTTAGTAGATGGAATCAGTGAAATTGAAAATTTACCATATATAGATGACGTTATGAAATTAAAGAGAGCTATGGAGGACTTAGGTGCAGTTGTAAACGTAGAAGATAAGCATACACTTAAGATAGATGGCTCTACTATTTATGATTATAAAGCAATCAATGAATATGTGGGGAATATTAGAGCATCTTATTATTTAATAGGGGCTTTACTTGGTCGTTTTAAAAAAGCAGAAGTGGCTATGCCAGGTGGGTGTAACTTTGGTGTAAGACCTATCGACCAACATATCAAGGGATTTGAAGCGCTTGGTGCAACTGTAAAAGTAGAAAATGGTATGATTAAAGCTTATGCAGATAAGCTAGTAGGGAATAAAATTTATTTAGATGTAGTAAGTGTAGGCGCTACGATTAATGTAATGTTAGCAGCTGTACTTGCTGAAGGCACAACAATCATTGAAAATGCAGCCAAAGAACCTCATGTTGTAGATGTGGCAAACTATCTTAATATGATGGGTGCAAATGTTAAAGGTGCAGGAACGGATGTTATTCGTATTAAAGGGGTAGAGAAACTTACAGGTGGTAAATACTCTACTATTCCAGACCAAATCGAAGCTGGAACTTATATGATTGCAGCAGCTATTACTGCTGGGGATGTTTGTGTTAGAAATATTATTCCAGAACATATGTATTCAGTAAGTTTAAAGATGATGGAAATGGGTATTACAATTGAAGAAGGTGACGATTATATTCGTGTAATCGCACCAGAAAAATTAAAATGTGCGAATGTAAAAACATTACCACACCCAGGTTTCCCAACAGATCTTCAACCACAAATGGCAACACTTCTTAGTGTAGCTGAGGGGACAAGTACAATGATTGAAAGTGTATGGGATAATCGTTTCCAATATGTAGATGAACTTAAGAAAACAGGTGCTAAGATTAAAGTAGAAGGACGTATGGCAGTTATTGAAGGTGTAAAAGAACTTTCAGGTGCCAAAGTAGCAGCTACTGACTTAAGAGCAGGAGCAGCCCTTGTGCTTGCAGCATTACGAGCAAAAGGTGAAACTGTTATTGGCAATGTAAAATATATCGATAGAGGCTATGAGTCTATCGAAGAAAAATTAACTGCATTAGGTGCCGAAATCGAAAGAAGATAATAGCTTGTTGAGTGTATCAAATAAAAAGTCCAAAGATGATTTTTGAATCATTTTTGGACTTTTTTATTTTATGATTATAAATATAAATTTAAAATTAACATTATACGTATAATTGGAAATATGGTAAAATTAATTAAATTATCGACATAGATTGACATTATAAAAAAACTTAAAAGGGAGTGAGGGAAAATGAATACAAAAGATATTATTCAAGAAAACTTAAGAGAATCAGACCAGCTTATGCTAAAAATATTTAGGACAATCCCCCTATTTATTATGGCGGATGTACTTTTTATTTTAATATTGAAGAAATTTAACCTAGGGATTACAGATTGGCTGATTGCTTCAACAGTAATTGGTTGCTTTATACCACTTATATACTATAAGAAATCAGAAGATAAAAAGCATTTCTTTTGGATTAGTATCATATGTACAGAATGGATTACATCGCTGATTTATATTGCTTCTTGGTACTATGGGGCATTATTACTAGGGGTATCATTGTTGGTTTGCGTGATTTACTTAGATACAAAAAGTATGAAAAGATTACTTATAGCAAAAGTACCACTCATGATATTAATCAATATCGTAACGTTTTATATAAATGGATACTATACTTTTGCTGCAACTGAGAGAGAGTTTATTTCTAGTACTATCTATTTTATTTTACAGATTGTGATTATAGGGTACTTATGCGGATACATAGCTAAGAAAACAAATAATGTGTTTGAAACATTTATTAAGCAGAATGATGAGCTGGATATTCTGCTTCAAAATAATAGACAAAGCACTGAAAAGATTAATGAAACCATTAATAATCTTTCTCATAATATTGGTAAAAGCTCAGAGGGGGTTGAGCTTATTACTCAGTCAAGCTCTACTATTTCTAATAAGGCACAAAATATTTCAGATAAGGCATATGAAAGTAAAATAGCTTTTGAAACCATTACAAGCCAGATTCAAGATAACTCAAAACAATCTAGTGAGATTTTTGAGCTTACAAGAGAAATGAATACAATTACCATTA
>JAFOHG010000136.1 GCA_017421915.1 Cellulosilyticum sp.
GGTTTATTAATGTTAGTAGTGATCTATATATTTGCTAAACGTATGTTTAAATCTACAAGGCATGCAACACTAGCAATGGTATTATTTGCTGTAGATGGGATGCACTTTGTACAAACAAGAATAGGAACAGTAGATAGTTACCTAGTATTATTTATTATGTTAGCCTATTTATTTATGTATCAGTATACGTGTTGTGATTTAAATAAAGAAAGTAGAAAAATGCACTTTAATTTATTAGCCTCAGGGATTTTTATGGGATGTGCTATTGCAACGAAATGGAATGGAGCATACTGTGCAGTGGGATTAGCTTTATTATTCTTTATCAATTTCTTTAAGCGAAATGCAAAAGTTGGGCTTATGGGTAAATGGCGTCATTATAGAGTAAAGATTATTTTTGCGTGTTTTGGGTATTTTGTCATTTTGCCTTGTCTTATTTATATTATCTCATATATACCAGATATGCATATTAACCCAGAGATAGGAACTTTACAAGGATTTATAGATTTACAAGTAAAAATGTTTAACTATCATTCTAAATTAGAAGCTACTCATCCATTTAGTTCACCTTGGTATTTATGGCCATTAGGCATCAAACCTTTGTGGTATTATAGTGGAAATGTAGCGGCAGATAGAGTTTCGAGTATTACACTGCATAGCAATCCATTTATTTGGTGGACAGGAATCATTGCTATGATTTATGTATTATATAGAGCTTTTGTGGAAAGAGGAAAAAATGAAATATTTTTGGTGATTGCTATTTTAACAGCCTATGTCCCTTATATGGGTGTGCCACGCATTATGTTTATTTATCATTATTTTCCTGTAGTACCAATGATGATTTTAGCAATTACTTATAGTATAAAAGCCATTGAAGAAAATATTGAATGCCGTATTGCAGTTGCTTATAGTGTGATTGCTATTTTGTTCTTTGTGTTTTTCTATCCTATTTATTCGGGTTTGGAAATTCCAAGATGGTATGCAGAGCTTATGGTGTGGTTTAAAGGAAGCTGGAAACTTTTTTAAAAAAATAAGTAAATTTTAAGAAAAACAGTAGCGACCTGCTTTTATCTGTAATAAACTAATAAAAAGTATACTTTTTACTAGAGGAGGGCAGATATGGCATCACGAAAATATACGTTACTTATAGATCAAGATGATGTATTAGCTGAATACATCCAAGGAGTAACTAAAGCTTATAATGAAAAATATCACACTAATATTCCGGCCTCAGAATGTGTATCTTGGGATTTATATCGAGTATTTGGTGAAGAAGTAGAGACAGTTATGCATGAACCAGATTTGTTTAGAAGGCTTGAGCCTGTAAAAAATGCTCTTGAAGTATTTGAGAGATTATATAGAAGTAATAGGTTTGAAATGTATATTGTAACCGCAGCAAATCCTGTATGTGTACCGGCTAAGATGGAGTGGATTAAAAAGTATTTACCATTCTTTCCAACAGAACGAATGATTTTTTGCCAACGTAAGTATATGATAAAAGGTGATTTTTTACTAGATGATGGTATGCACAATATAGAAGATTTTAAAAAGGCTGGCGGGACACCGATTATATTTAATAGACCGCATAATGAATTGAGTGGTCAAGGGATTTTGAGAGTTAAAGATTGGTTAGAGTTTGAAAAATTAATTATGCAATTATGTTGTGTAGATGAAAGAGAACAGGACGTAGAAAAAGCTATTTAATAGAATAGAGTTTGGATAAAATAAGAGACAGAGAATCTGTCTCTTATTTTAATATTAAGATTTAGTAGATATAGTTTTAATACAACTGAATAGGAATAAATTTTAATTTAAATAAAAGGGAATTAATAGGAAAAAAATTTGATATAATAAGAAAGAATAAATTTAAAATTCAAAACAGAGGTGGGAGAGAAATGAAGAGAGTATTAAAGACATTTATAATGGCGCTATTCATATTAGGGACTAGCTTAAGTTCAAATGCTATTAGAGCAGAAGAAGTTTCTTTGATTTCGGTAGGTGAGGATACAAAGCTAAGAGTTATTGTGAAGGAGATTGAGTACATAAAGGATGAAGGAAACTTATCAGATATTACAATACAAGAAAGAAGAGCGGCAAGTTTAACAGAAAGCAAGGATGAAGAAACAAGGACGATAACACTTTCATTAGAGGGAACTAGATTTAATTTTACAACTTTACCTAAAGTAACATTAAAAGATGGGTTTAAAGGATTAGCTACACCCAAGGTAACCTACTTAGATTCTAGTCAAAAACTAATTGGTATTACCATGCCTTATAAACTTCGATTAAATAGTAAAGGAAAGATGACACTAAGTAATCTTAGAATAGGGGGACTTGATTCCAATACAGGAGATGTGTGTATAAAGATTGGCGCATTAGATAAAGATTCTATAGGACCAGAGATGGAAACAGAAATACTAGTGGCTAAAATTGCAGATTATGGAGTGACATTAGAAGCAGGAAAGTGTTACAACATTAAAGCAGGCGAGAGTAAATATGTAGTTTTTAAAATAAAAGAGATTTTGCCAGGTAGTTTAGCAAGCGGAAATACAGTTGAAATTTCTTTGGATAAAGGATATTTCAAAGCAGACCGCTCGGGAGACCTTGTGGGAGGCAATGTCTATTTAAATGGCGTAAAGATTACCGATAAGGTAGAATTAGAAGGTTATGACGCTGATGGTTATATTACAAGTTTTGAAATAAGAATACCAAATGTAGACCCTAATAAAGAAAATATCTTAACTTTTAGAGATTTTAAAGTTTGTACAGAAGCAGGAGATAGTGGAGCTATTAATCTTACTGTAGAAGGAATGGGTATTCCAGAGGAGGTCATGACAGGGCTTGGTGTTGTACAACCTTAATGAAAGCAAATTATGAGAATAAGATTGTGAGTTTTGAGGATAAAATGATAGAATAGATACACAAAATGTGAATAACTATAGAAAAAGGAGAATGAACATGTATTTTGACTCACATGCCCACTATGATGATGAGCGATTTGATGAAGATAGAGAGCGTCTAATAGAAAGCTTACAGGAAAAAGGCGTAGATTTTATAGTGAATGCTGCTGCCGATATGAAATCATGTCATACAAGTTTAGCGCTTGCAGAAAAATATGATTTTATTTATAGCAGTGTAGGAGTACATCCACATGATGTAAAAGATTTAACACCAGCAGATATTGAAGAAATGAGAAAATTAGCAACGCATCATAAAGTTGTAGCTATAGGTGAGATTGGATTAGACTACTATTATGATAATTCACCTAGGGAAGATCAGCGTAAATGGTTCAAAGAGCAACTATTATTAGCTAAAGAACTAGATTTACCAGTGATTATTCATAGTAGAGAAGCCTCACAAGAAACTTTTGATATTATTATGGAAAGTGGTGTAAAAAAAGGAGTCATTCACTGTTTTTCAGGAAGCTATGAATTAGCTAAAGAATATGTAAAAAGAGGCTTTTATTTAGGAGTAGGAGGTTCTTTAACTTTCAAAAATGCAAAAAAGACAGTAGAAGTAGTAGAAGGCATTGATTTAAGTCATATTTTAATAGAAACAGACTGTCCATATCTTACCCCAGTACCACATAGAGGGGAACGTAATGATTCTTCATATCTTAAATTTGTTGTTGGAAAGATAGCTGAAATCAAAGGATTAACAGAGGATGAAGTGGCTAGTATTACTAGTCAAAATGCTAAAAAATTATTTCAGATTTCATTATAAATAGGAAAATTTAATAAGGGAATTAATGTAAAAGGCAACTTTGAAAAAAGTTGCCTTTTTATTGTTTTGTAAAGTATTACTAAACAATAAAATTATAATAAGTAAAGTAAAAAAAGTGCTATAAAGAGAAAATAGAAGTCATTAGCTGAATAAATAAAGGATAAAAAGATAAAAAAGGAAGAAAGAGACATTTTATTTACAAATTAAGGATATTTTTGTTGTTAATTAAATGTTACAAAATTGTTAAATTGGTTTTTGGGAAAAATAAAATTTGGAGCGTTGAAACCGTTGAAAATACGTTTGAGTTATAGAAAAAACAAGATATTTTTATATATGTGGATTTAAAAAATATTACAAAAAGCTTGAAAAAGTAGTAGATATATATTACAATCTTATTTGTAGTTTTAATAAACTAAAAAATATATTTATTAACAAATCGTTGTAGTAAAGCCCGATTCACCAGATGAAGTGAGAAAGACTAAGTACTCTAAAAAGTAAAGATAGAACTAAACTTTTAGACTAACAAACTTAAGGAGGATATCATGAAGAATCGAAGTAGAATCGCTTTATTAATGGTAGCGTTGTTTATGCTATGTGCAGTAAGCATTACAGCGAACCAATCATCGTCAAAGATTATTACATTAGTTGATGACAAACAAGTAACGCATTATGAAACAGATGCTCAGAATGTACAAGAGTTATTAACACAGCTAGAAATCACATTAGGTGAGAAAGATACTGTTGAACCAACACTTGATACAGAAATTACTGACAATATGAAAATTACCATAGAAAGATGGAAACCTACTGTAAGTGTTGACATTAATGGTGAGCATAAGACACAAAAAACAGAAGCTAAAACAGTAGGAGAATTCCTAACATCTTTAGGGCTTGAGATTAAAGAAGGAGATGTAGTTGAACCAAGTACACAGGAAGCAATTACAGATGGCCTTCAAATAACAGTTAAGACTAAAGAAGTAAAAACAGAAACGGAAGATAGGCCAATGAGTTATTCAACAGAGGTTGTTGAAACAGCAGATATGGCTTATGGTGAAACAAAGGTAACTCAAAAAGGTAAAAATGGAGTTAAAACAGTTACTCTTGAAAAAGAATACCTTGGAGGGGAATTAGTTAACGAAAACGTCAAAGACGTAGTTGTTAAAGAAGAACCTGTAAATGAAGTTGTACTTAAAGGAACTTATAGGGCAAACTCAGTTACAGATGTTTTTACGGGTGAAAGTTATACATATACGAAGGTATATGATATGGAAGCTACAGCGTACACGATTAGTGATGATGGATGGAGTAATAAAACAGCAAGCGGTATGACTACATTTGTAGGAATGGTAGCGGTTGATCCTAACGTTATTCCATTAGGTACAAAACTTTATATCGAAGGCTATGGAATTGCTATAGCTGGGGATACTGGTGGAGCAATCAAAGGAAATATTGTAGACCTTTTCTTTAATTCAGAAAGTGAATGCTATCAATTTGGTCGCCAACATGGTTTAAAAGTTTATGTGCTAAAAGATCAAAACATTGATGTAAAAGCGGAGCGAAGAAGCTATTAATTAAATAGTGAGCGGTGTAACTAGTAAGAAATTACTCTTACTAGTTATTTTTTGTCCTAAAATATTTAATTTGATGATTTTAAGTGTTTATGATATAACAGAAGGGTATGAAAAAAGGGAGGAATGAGATGAAAACAATGAAGGCTTTTCTTAAATACTATAAGCCGTATAAAAAACTGTTTTTTACCGATATGTTTTGTGCACTCACACTTTCTGGGATTGATTTAGTTTTTCCATTACTTGTAGGCTTTTTAATGGATGAAGTTTATGTACTTAAAGATATAAGTAAAGTAATGAAGTATATTGCTTTAGTAGGTAGCGTTTTACTAGTAATGTATATTATAAAATATTTTTGCCAGTATTATATTACATCGTGGGGGCATATTATGGGAACCTATATGGAATCAGATATGCGTCGAGAGCTTTTTGAACACTTAGAGAGATTATCATTTTCTTACTATGATGAAGTGAATACAGGAAAGCTGATGTCTTGTATAGTAAATGATTTATTTGATATTTCTGAGTTTGCACATCATGGGCCAGAAGACATTTTTATATCGGCTATAAAGATTATAGGTACTTTTACAATTTTAAGCTTTATTAATATTAAGATGACGTTAATATTAATAGTTTTTACGCTGATTATGCTTTATTTTTCGCTTTACTATAATCGTAAAATGAAAAAAGTGTTTGCTGCCAATAGAGAACGTATTGCAGGGGTCAATGCCATTACTCAAGATTCATTAGGGGGGATTAGAGTTGTAAAGTCTTTTGCTAATGAAGAGATTGAAATGAGCAAATTTGATGATGGTAATAATGCTTTCGTAGAAACTAAAAAATCAAGTTATTTTATTATGGGAAGATATCATAGTGGGAATAGCTTTTTCCAAAGTCTATTATACTTAGCAACTGTTTTAATAGGAGGTTTGTTAATTACAAAAGGAGAAATGAGTTTATCTGAATTAACAGTGTATATTCTTTACATTAATACTTTCCTAGTACCAGTACAAAAATTAGTTGATTTTACTGAGCAATTACAAAAAGGTATGACAGGATTTGAACGTTTCTTAAAGATTATGAATACCAAACCAGAGATTCAAGACGCTAAACATGCAGAAAAGTTAACAAAGGTACAGGGAGATATTACGTTTAGAGATGTATCTTTTGGATATGGTGATGAAACCATTTTAAGTAATATTAATCTAAGAATTCCAGCAGGTAAGACAGTAGCATTAGTTGGGCCTTCTGGAAGTGGCAAAACCACTTTTTGTTCTTTAATTCCTAGATTTTATGAAGTGTCTTCGGGAAGTATTTTAATTGATGGGAAAGACATAAGAGATGTTACGCAACGTTCACTTAGAGATATGATAGGGATTGTACAACAAGATGTCTATTTATTTGGTGGCAGTATAAAAGAAAATATTAGTTATGGTAAGCCACTTGCTAGTGATAGTGAAATCATTGCGGCCGCTAAAAAAGCTAATATTCATGATTTCATTATGAGTTTACCTGAGGGATATGATACTTATGTAGGAGAGCGTGGTGTAAGGCTTTCTGGTGGTCAAAAACAACGTATTTCTATTGCAAGGGTATTTTTAAAGAATCCACCTATTCTTATTTTAGATGAAGCAACTTCTGCATTAGATAATGAGAGTGAACGTTACATTCAAAAGTCTTTAGATGAATTGGCTAAAGACCGTACAACTCTAGTTATTGCACACCGTTTAAGTACAATTAAAAATGCAGACGAAATATTAGTTCTAACTCCAAATGGCATTACAGAACGTGGTAATCATCGTGAGCTTTTGGATAGACAAGGTATTTATGCACATTTATATAATATGCAATTTGAAGCTGTATAGGGCATAAAAAAAGAAGATGCGAATGAGGCATCTTCTTTTTTTATGTACTGGAAATTATTTTGAATAATTGAGATATGAATTGGTGACTAAATTAAATCATGCTAAGGAAGTATTCATGTACAGAGGTATTAGAAGTAAGTTCTGGATGAAAGGCTGTTGCAAGTTGCTTTTTATATTGAACAGCAACAATATGATGATCAACAGTGGCAAGTATATCTACACCATCTGAAACTTCTTCTATATAAGGAGCACGAATAAAAGTCATTGGAACTTGACCGATTCTTTCAAAATGCTGAGTGGTTTGGAAACTTCCTAGTTGGCGACCATAAGCGTTACGTTTGGTAGAAACGGGTAATGTACCAAAGTGAGTTGTCGTGCTATTAGTTAAAGTTTGTGAGAGTAAAATAAGACCAGCACAAGTACCAAATACAGGAACATCATTTAAAATAGCTTCTTTTAATGGAAGAAATAAATTAAGTTCATGAAGTAATTTTCCCATAACTGTACTCTCACCACCTGGTAGGATTAATCCATCAAATGATGTAGAAATATCTTTTGGTTGTCTGATTTCAAAATGTGAGACACCTAATGTGCTAAGCATTTTTTCATGCTCAATAAATGCACCTTGAACAGCGAGTATGCCTATTTTCATATAAAGATCCTTTCTGGGCTATAATTTTATTCTATTTTCCGCGTTCAGCCATTAAGAGCTGAATTTCATCTTCATTAATACCAACCATTGCTTCTCCTAAATCTTCTGAGAGTTTTGCAAGCAATTCGGGGTCGTTATAGTTTGTTACAGCTTGCACGATAGCAGCAGCACGTTTAGCTGGATCACCAGATTTAAAAATACCAGAGCCTACAAATACACCTTCAGCACCTAATTGCATCATGAGAGCGGCATCAGCAGGAGTAGCTACACCACCAGCAGCAAAATTAACAACGGGAAGCTTACCGTTTTCATGTACATATAATACGAGATCATAAGGGACTTGAAGTTCTTTAGCTGCATTAAAGAGCTCATCTTGACGAAGAGATTGAAGACGTCTTATTTCGCTATTAATAAGGCGCATATGACGTACTGCTTGAACAATATCACCAGTACCAGGCTCACCTTTAGTACGAATCATAGAAGCACCTTCATTAATACGTCTTAAAGCTTCCCCTAAGTCTTTAGCACCACATACAAAAGGAACTTTAAATTGGGTTTTATCAATATGGTAAATATCGTCTGCTGGAGAGAGCACTTCACTTTCGTCAATATAATCAATTTGAATAGCTTCTAGAATTTGAGCTTCAGCTATATGACCGATTCGCACCTTAGCCATAACTGGAATAGAAACGGCTTCTTGGATGCCTTTAATCATTTTAGGGTCACTCATTCTGGAAACACCACCAGCAGCACGAATATCAGCTGGAATACGTTCTAATGCCATAACTGCACAAGCACCTGCAGCTTCAGCAATCTTTGCTTGTTCAGGGGTAGTAACATCCATGATGACCCCTCCTTTTAACATTTGGGCTAATTCTTTATTTAGATTATAACGATTATTCGACATAGTTTTTCCTCCTAAAAGATAAATTTTAATGGATAGTCATCATTATAAGTAAAATTGACATGATTAAAATAGACAAAAAATATAAAAAAATAGAGGGCAGTTTACAAAAAATATATTTTTGTCTTTTGTTATATGGATATTAGTAGGAATATTGTTATAATGGTAAAAAAAGGGAAGGAAATTTTACATAAATATGAGAAATATATTTAAAATGAAATCCATTGGACTATACTTAATTGTATCATTAAGTATCATTAGTGGTATTATTTTTACGACAACAAGTGGTCTGGTGGCTTTGATTACAAATAATACAATAACAACGTTAAAAATACGTGAAATGAGTGAAAACTTAGATAACGCTACTAAGATTATTAATGAGAAAATTAATGTGAAATACGCAGTAGCAAATTTAATTGCAATGGATCCTAATATTGCAAAACCAGGTAATACTTTTGAAGATGTAAAAGATAGATTAAATGAGTATGTGGAAAAATTATCAGAAAGCTATGGTATTACTTCCATTGGATATATTTCAGGTGATAAGTATTTAAATTCAACAGATGGATTTGAGACAGATGTCTCGTCAAGAGATTATGTAGCACTTATGTGGAATAAGGAGAGATATATTAGTACGCCTTCGTTTAATACAAGTACAGGAAAACAAATTTGCTTTGTAGGTGTACCAGTTCTTTATGAAGGAGAGGTAATCGCAGGGATTACTTGTAGTTTTGATAGCTCTTATTTATCAGAGGTTGCACAAGAGTTAAAGTATTATGGAGAAGGAACAGCTCAGATTTTATCTAACAATGGAACAATTATTGCTTCAGAGGATATGACACAAGTCGAGAATGCCTATAATGTTATTGAAGCTGCAAAAGAGGATGAGAGCTTGACAGAGTTAGCAACCATTCAAGAAAGAATACTGACTAATGGACAAGGGGTAGAAGAAGTCAAAGGAAATTTAGATAAATATTTTGTCTATGATACAATTGATGAAACAGAAAATTGGACAATGATATTTGAAGTACCTCGTTCTATTATAAATCAAGAAGTAGGTAAGATATTAACCTCTTTATTAATCATTAGTATAGTAGGCATTTTATTAATTACAGCAATGGCGGCATTTGTTTCAAAAACAATAGTAGGCCGAATAAAAGGCTTAGTAAAGAGTATGAGGGTATTAGGTAGTGGTGATTTTACTGAAGAAATCAATCAAGAAGAAATGCTTATGGAAGATGAAATAGGCATTATCTATCAAGAAATGAGAAAAATGACTTCTAGCATTAAAGACCTATTACAAGAAGTAAGAGAGAATGTGCAAATCTTAAATACAGAAGCAAAAAATTTAGATGATATTTCACAACAAATAGCATTTAACTCTAGCTCTATCTCAGACTCTATGCAAGAAGCAGCAGATAAAAACTGTAAGCAGTCTGAAGAAATTAGAAGCATTAATGATGATGTTGAAGACTTCAGTAAAAACCTAGAAGAAATGGATGATAGAATAGAAAAAGTGGTAGAAGCGGCACTTGGTACAGAGGAAGCAGTAAGCGGAAGCCATAAAGAGATGGAAGAATTAAATCAATCTATTGAAGAATTTAATACAACTTTTGAGACCTTTAATAAAAATGTAAGTAATATGAATAATAGAATTTCATCTATTAAAGGCATTACGACAGCTATTGAACAGATTGCCCAACAAACCAATCTTTTAGCTTTAAATGCAGCAATTGAAGCAGCTAGAGCAGGAGAAGCAGGAAAAGGGTTTAGTGTAGTGGCTGAGGAAATTAGAAGTTTAGCAGAACAAAGTCAAGCTTCAGTACAAGAAATCAGCGATATTATTAGTGCTGTATTAGTTGAAGGGGATAATATTATTGTTTCAACAAATAGTATGAATCAAGAAATAGAAGTACAAAAAGTAAAAATTGCATCAGCTATTTCTGTGTTCGAAGAAGTGACAAGAACAATGGAAACTATTCTTCCTAGAACAGAAGAACTTTCACATCTTGCAGCAAATAGCCAAGAGAAGAAGAAAAGAATTGTAACTTCAATAGAAAGCATTACAGAAAGTTCACAAGACTTAGTGGCTATGACAGAAGAAGTTGCATCCACATCTGTAGAATTTAATACAACAGGTAAATCTATTGGAGAAAGTTCTAATTTAGTCATACAGCTTATGGAACATTTAAATGAAAAAGTAAATAGATTTAAGTTATAA
>JAFOHG010000137.1 GCA_017421915.1 Cellulosilyticum sp.
AATAAAAGTAGCACCTACCCATATAGGTAATTTGTTTTTCATATGAGTCTCCTAATTATAGTTAAGTTCCATTTAGAATCTAAAGTATAAAAATGGATTATAAGTAGCATCCACTAAATAAGCTGTACTTAAAATAAGAATGCCAAGATAGAAGCAATATAAAATCCAGTCGGGTAATTTACTTTTTAGATGTTGCATAAGTGGAGTGGCAAATAAAGAGCCTAAGATAAATAAAACATAGAAGTTACTAATTTGATAACAGGTCACTTTATTAATAAAGGTAGGTGCATCTCCAAACATGGCTTTAAGATAACTAAAGGCTTCACCTAAATAGTCATGAGAGAAAAACACCCAGCTTATTAAAATAACAATTAGTAAGTAAGCATGGGCAATAATTCGATGACAGTTTTCAAGTTTTTTGAGTAAGAAACTACGTTCAACAATCATCAATGCGTCAAACATTAGCCCACAGATAATAAAGTTCCATCCGGCCCCATGCCAAAAACCTGTTAAAAACCATACAACAAATAAATTGGAATAAAAACGTGCTTTGCTTGTACGGTTCCCACCTAATGGAATATATACATATTCTCTAAACCAGCTACCCAGTGTTATGTGCCAACGGCGCCAAAAGTCTGTTACACTTTTAGAAATATAGGGGTAATTAAAATTCTCTGGAAAAGTAAATCCTAAAATATGCCCTAAACCAATTGCCATATCTGAATAGCCACTAAAGTCAAAGTAGAGCTGAAGTCCAAAGGCAATCATACCTAGCCATGCACTAACGACTGAGAGTTCATTAATAGGTGTTTGATTAATTTGATCCCATAATAAACCAATATTGTTGGCAAGAAGTACTTTTTTTCCTAAACCTTCAATAAAACGGATACTTCCTATACCTACGCGTTCAAAATTTAATTGGCGATGATTAAGTTCTTGTTCTACATGATTATAAGTAACAATAGGCCCTGCAATAAGTTGTGGAAACATAGTAACGTAAGCGCCAAAGTTAATAATATTTTTTTGAACATTAATTTTACCACGGTATAAATCAATAGTGTAGGACATAGTTTGGAAGGTATAAAAAGAGATACCAATAGGAAGAGCAAGTTTTAGAAGTTGCCAGGAAGTACCTAAGATAGAGTTGACATTATAAATAAAGAAATCGGCGTATTTAAAGTAACAAAGTAAACCGAGGTTACCGAGCAAAGATAAGCAAAGGCCTACTTTTGGTAGATAAGGATGATTTCTAAAACGGTCAATAATACGTCCACATGTATAATCTAGTAAAGTGGAAAAGAGCATAATACTTACATAAATAGGCTCACCCCAAGCATAAAAGATTAAACTTCCTATAAATAATATAAAATTACGAAGTTGTTTAGGAAGAACTGTATAACAGATTAAAAATAATGGTAGATACAAAAAAAGAAAGAGTAAACTACTAAATACCATGATCCCACTCCTTAATAAAATTTAAAGTAAAGTTTCTCCCTACTCAAAGATGAAACAGTGAGTAGGGAGTAATGTAATTTATATTAGAAAAGGGCATTAAAGTTAGAAACGATGGCATCTGCATCATCTGAAATAGCAAAGAGAATGTATTGCCCTTTTGTAACGATTTTTTTATTAGCATATGTTTCTTCAAGAGATGGATAGAGGCTTATTCCGATATCACTAGCTCTTTTATTAATAGAGGATACAACACTATCTATATTATTAGTATCTTTTACTTTAAATACACCAACTTCTGTAATAGAAAAACTCATCATTGGCATTTTAACGCAAAAATCTTCTAGAAGGCTTGAATCAATACCATAAAAGTCATTTAGAAGTTGAGCGTCTACTGTTTGCATATTAGAAGTATCTATACCGTTTAAGATTTTATCAAAGATAGTACTACAGCTTAAAGAAGTTGTATTTGTAGCGGGTGCACTAGGTGATGGAGTTGGTGCTGTTTCAGGCTTAGTACTTGGTTTAGAAGAAGCCTCAGGTTTAGTCGTTGTACTTGGTTTAGAAGAAGCCTCAGGTTTAGTTGTTGTACTTGGCTTAGAAGAAGCCTGAGGTTTAGTCGTTGTACTTGGCTTAGTAGAAGCTTGAGGTTTAGTTGTTGTACTTGGCTTAGTAGAAGGCTGAGGTTTAGTTGTTGTATTTGGTTTAGTAGAAGCTTCAGGTTTAGTTGAGTTTTCTGTTTGAGTAGTTGAATTAGGAGTAGAAGAAGACTCAATTTGGCTTGTCTCATTTTTGGTTTCTTCAGTAGACTCTGTAACATTTTCAGCACTTTCTGGTGCAACCTCTTCAATGTTGTTAACATTGTTTTCAATATTTTCTTCTGTTTCTACATCAGTAGCCACTTCTGTATCAGAAGTGTTTACTTCTTTGTCAGAAGTGATATTTTCTTCAGATACAATAATTTCTTCAGTTGC
>JAFOHG010000138.1 GCA_017421915.1 Cellulosilyticum sp.
GGGAGTTTCATAAAAGTCTTTGGGACTTCCATAAAGTCCTAGGGGAGTTATTAAACCTGTTCATTTAAATAAAAATAAGAGCTATGTTACCTTGAAACTGCGCAAATACAAAAGCTGCAGCGGAAAAGAGTACATATGAATGAGGAACAAAGGAATTTAGTAACTTACTGGTGGGAGAAGATGTATCCTTTAAGGCGAAAATTTGTGAGAGAAACTATTTTGGGTGGATTTGACAAGGATGATTTAGAGCAAGAATGTTTTTTACAGCTGATAAAGGCATTAGACACCTATAGACCGGAAATGGGGGTGCCTTTTGAAAGTTATTATAAGATTAGTTTATATGGGTGGAGAGCAAATCAAAATAGGGTAAAGGCTAGGATGGAGTTAGCCTTTGGAGAAGAGGAGATGCTTTCTAAAGCGGATGAAAACGTAGATGTTGAAAGGAATGTAGAAAGGAAAATACTTTCAGAGGAGGTATGCCGAAAAATAAATGAATTAGAAGAGATAGAGAGAAAGATTATTGAAGCTTATTATCTTCAGAATAGAAAAATGATAGAAATTGCTAACGAACTTGTTATGCCGTTAAAAACGGTTGAATATAGAAAGAGAAAAGCATTAAATACACTCAGGAGCACACTTGAGTTAAGCCGCCAATAAATAAAATTTGGGTTGTTTTAAAGAAGGCACATCTTTAAAGCAACTCTTTTTTATTGCAAAGGCAAAAAAATTTATATTTTGGTTAGGGTTTTTGTTTTTTGAAGACATATATATAAGTGAAAGCACACAAGGGAGGTGAGAAACATGGTAACAGCAGAACTTAAAAGTACAAAAGTTGTGTTAAAACTAGCAGAAGGTAGCCAAACGATTTCAGGCTGCAATCAAGCTGCAACAGACGACCAACTCTACGCATTAGCTAAAGCAGTAAGCAAATTAGAAGCTCAAAGCGTAGACACAGTTACAAAGGTAACAGAAACCACACTAGTCAATGAAGAGGCATAAGAAAAATGAATAGGTATAACCAAAGTGAACAGGCATAAGAAAAGTGAATAGGCATAAGCAAAGTACATAGGTGAAAGGAGAAAAGGAAATGGAAATTACAAAGAGAGTACTTGTCTTAATCTTTACAAATGGCTTAGGCAAAAATGTGAGCTTAACCATTAATGACCCAGCAGAAGGGTTGGAAGATGCAACAGTATCTAGTGTTATGGATGAGATTGTTGCTGCATCAGCTTTAGGTGAAGAGAGTATAGTCGCTAATAAATTAGAGGCTAAATATGTCATCCAACAAGTGGATGAAGTTGAGCTAGAGCAGGAGGCTTAAAGGAATAAAAAAGGGGATTGCATGTTGGTGCAATTCCCTTTTTTTATGGTATTTTGTCATGAAAAATTAATCTTGTTTTGGTTGTATTTTACATAGTTTTCACTTAGAATAGAGGTAAAGTGAATTAAAGATAAATCATAAAAATATAAATGATAGCATGAATATGAAGGGGGATTGTTTGAATGAATTTTAGAAAATTTGGTAAATATATATGTACTGTGGCTTTAGCGGCTGTCATGTCAGTAACCACAATGGGAGCTGTAACCATTTCAGACGTTTCAAATTCACACTGGGCATATTCGGCGATTACCGACCTTGCAGATAGAGGTATTATGGTCTTAACAAGCAACGGACAGTTCTACCCAAATCAAACAATGAGTTATTTCGAAGTCGCAGATGTTATAGCAAAAGCAAGCGGCTACGTTGATGTAGATATAGCAACCAATATAACAGATACTTTTAAAGCACAAGTTAAGAAAAACTATGAAAACCAAAAAGCTACTTTAGCATCTTATGCAGCTAAATATAGTACATGGAATAAAGCTTATGACCAGCAAATTGCTTATTTACTTGGTAGAGGCTATATGACAAAGAGTGATTTGGATAAGTTTATTACTAAAACAGCTCAAGGTGAAACTAAAAATACAGTGACAAAAGAGCAGCTTGCTGTTTATATTGTAAGGTTATTAGAAAGAGAGAAGACAGCTACTTCTACTTATAAAACAACAACCTTTAAAGATGATAGTCAGTTAACAGCAGCTTATAAACCATATGTAGAGTATCTTAAAACAGTGGGCATTATTAATCCAGATAGCGCAGGTAAAGCTAATGGAACGATGAAGGTTACTAAAGCTTTATGTGCAAAAATGCTTAGTGAAACATTAAAAATTAAAGATACAACAACGATTGGTAAAGCACCAAACACGACAACAAATAATCCTGCAAATGGGACAACTAATAATACAACATCTAATACAACAGCCAATACAGGTTCAGGGACTTATACAATCAGTAGCATTATTACAAAATCTACAAATGAGTATTATATCCTCTTAAATGATGGAAAGGGTAATACAAAACATTATTCTTTTAAAACGACTACTAAGATTTATGATGCAACAGGTGCAGAGATGGCACTTGCAAACTTAGCAATAGGTACAACGGTTGATGTTACTGTTCAAAATGAGAATAATACCAACTACATAACAAGCATGAAAGTAAGTAGTAGTACAGGTACAAATACTAATACAGGAACAAACACTAATACAAATATAAATACTGGAGTAAACACAAATACTAATACAGGTAGTGGTACAAATACGACTCAAGGAACAACGGTTAGTGGAACTTTATTAACAGATGTAGTAAATGAAGTGCTTCGTCTTACTTTAACAGATGGTAGTTCAGCTGTTTATTTAGTAAATGATCATTGTAAAGTAACTTTAGATGGTGTGATGCAAACATCAACAGATAGCTTAGATGCTGGAGATTTAGTGGTTATTACATTAGAAAATAATGCAGTGACTCAAATTACAGCAACATCAGGAAAAGGCAATGTCGCACAAAATAATACTGCAAGTACTTTAACAAAAGGTGAAGTTAAGGCTAAGAAATTTGCAGGCAATAACTACGTTTTTACAATTAAAGATGGAAATGTAGAACAACAAATTACAGTACCATCTAGTACAAAAGCTAGAAGAAACAATAAAAGTGTTAAGTTAGCAGATATTAGAGTAGGTGATACTGTTGCGTTAACAAGAACAGGTCATACAGTAAGTATGATTGAAGCAACAGGGGTTAAATCAAAAGTTGAAGGCATCATTAAAGCACTTTATATTTCTGCAACACCACATATTGTTTTAGATGTAGATGGTGAAGAAGTAAATTATGCTTTAGCAAGTAATGCTGAGGTATATGATAATAACTTAAACGAATACATTAGTGTAAAAGATCTTCATTTAGGGCAAGAAGTAACTATTTTATTAGAAAGTCGAGAAATTATTTCAATAGATGTGGATAAGACATCAGGTAGTTATAAGCTTATGGGGACAATTACAGACATAGGTAAAAACGATAGCTATATGGAAGTTTTAGTAGACTATGATTATGCCTCAGGACAAAGTAAGGTATATAAACGTATTGAACTTACAAGTGATGTACCAGTTATCATTGATGGAAAGACAAAAACGCGTAGTGCATTAGACGAGGATATGCAAGTTGTCATTAACTATAAATATTTCGATGATAAAGTGCCAGAAAAAATCTTAGTTTTATAATGAAATCATATATGATGGGGGCATATTTTAAAGTGCCCCCATATTGTATAGAAGAGTAGAATGACAAGGAAGGAGCAGGTAATGGCAATTAAGAGAGAAAGAAAGGTCATTAAACTCAGTAGTAGGAGAGGGATTAGGCTTACATCGGATAGGCGTACAATAACTATTGCTATTATCATTGCAGTGATCATAGGGCTTTTATTAGCATTTATGCCAAATGCTTATAAAATATCTATCAATGGAGAGTTTATTGGAGCAATTAAAGATAAAAAGGTAATTGAGGGAGCGAAAACAACGGTGATTACTCAATTACAAGGAATATATAATGCAGAAGTAAAATTTGAAGAAGAATTACAAACTGAAAGATATAGAGCAAAGAAAAAAGACTATATTGATCAAAATTATTTAATCTCTAGTATGAGAAATAAGATGGAAATCTTAATCGGCTTTAAAGAAATTTTTGTTGAAGGAGAATCTATAGGTATAGTATCCTCTGAAGAAGATGTCAAAACACTTAAAGAAGAACTTAAAAGAAAATATTATGGTGATAAACCAGTTGAAGTAGATTTTGATAAAAAAGTGGAAGTAAAAGATATTTTTGCAAAAGAAGACCAGCTTATTTCTATGGATAAACTTGTTCAAAAATGTACCACTACAACACCAAAATCCATTACTTATACAGTACAACCAGGCGACTCATTATCAAGCATTGCAGATAAATATAATATTACAATGGATAGTATTATTAGTGCGAATGCAGGCTTTACAAAAGGCGTTGTACTTCAAGCTGGACAAGTGATTAATGCCAATATTAATGAACCTTTATTACCACTAAAAGTCATTAAAAAAGAGCAAAAAGAACAAAAAGAGCAAACAGAACAAACTGAAGCAGCGCAATAGATTAAGGAGGGGAGTAAGATGGCGAAGATTGGAATTATAGAAGATGAAAAAACGATTTCCGACATGATTAAATACAACCTAGAAAAAGAGGGGTATGAAGTTTATACTGCTTATGATGGACAAGAGGGACTTAAACTTATTGAAACACAGCCACTAGACCTTTTACTTTTAGACATTATGTTACCAAATGTGGATGGACTAGATATATGTAAGAGAGTACGTCAAAAAATGGAAACACCGATTATGATTATTTCTGCTAAAGCAGATGAATTTGATAAGGTACTTGCACTAGAACTAGGTGCAGATGACTATGTGACTAAACCTTTTAGTATGAGAGAGGTTATGGCACGTGTTAAAGCAAGATTAAGACGTAAAACAACTGAAATAAGTGGGGAGTCTAAAGTAGAAGAAGCAGGGGATAAGATTAAAGAGGGCAACCTTGAAATGGATTTAAAGAAATATGAAGTTGCCAAAAATGGTAGAGTTGTAGAATTAACTTTAAGAGAGTTTGAGCTTTTAAAATTCTTATGGCAGTCTAAAGGCGAAGTTTTTACTAGAGAGGATTTACTCACTAAAGTATGGGGCTATGAATACTATGGCGATGTAAGAACAGTGGATGTAACCATTAGAAGGCTAAGGGAGAAAATAGAAGATGATGCGTCTAAGGCTAATTTTGTATTAACTAAAAGAGGCGTAGGATACTATTTTAGAGGCTAAATGATGAACAGCAGAAAACCGATTTTACTAAAAGCACTTATTCCTGATAAAGCTAGCATTCAGATGAAAATTGTGTGCATTTATTTATGCACCATCATTATGATTATGCTAGTAAGTGGGACTTTTATTGTGTATCAAACAGAGGCTAGAGATATTAAAGTTGTTCAGAAAACCATGGAGAACATCACTTATAATATTGCCAGTATGGAAAGCTATGACATTCGAGATTCGGCAAGCAATATTAGTGCTAATTATGAGATTTATCTCTTAGATGATAGGGGAAATGTCATTAGCAATAGTATCCCAGAGAGCAATAGTACCCCAGAGCTTAGAATAGGAGATAAGGTCACATCCCCAGTTGTAGTAGATGCTTTGGTCAATGAAAAAGAAGTGAATGGAACTTATAAACATTTTTCAAGCTTAACCAGTAGAGATAGTTATATTGAGCATGCTAGACCGATTCTGAATAAAGAAACAGATAAGATAAATATTATTTATGTAAGGTCTAAGATGAGAGACATATATGATAGTATGCTTAAAATTATCAAGACCATTATAGGTGGATTAGTACTAGCTATGGTGATTACAGGAATCTGTGGGATTGCCTTTGCGAATATAATTACAGACCCTATAAAAAAACTTACAGCCAATTCTAAGAAACTAGCAGCAGGAAATATGATTAGTCGTATACCTGTAGAAGCATCGGATGAGATTGGTGAGCTTACCCAAAGCTTTAACTATATGGCAAGCCAGTTAAGTAGCACAA
>JAFOHG010000139.1 GCA_017421915.1 Cellulosilyticum sp.
CATAGTAACCCCACAGCATAAAGAGGCTGATATACAGTAAAAGAGTACTTTTTTAGCTCTGTCATATTTTTTAGCACCATAGTTTTGGGCAACAAATACAGCACAAGACTGAGAGAATGCAATTGGGATAAGCATAATGAAGCCTACAAGTTTTTGTGCCACACCCATACCAGCTGAAGCAATAACGCCCATAGAGTTTCCAATCATCATAATGACTAAGAAAGATAGGTTTACAAGGACTTCTTGAAGGGCGATTGGTGCACCATACTTAATAATTTGCCCTGTAAATGGTTTATGGAATTTGATGTTTTTTCTAGAGAATTCAAATGGAATGCCTTGTTTTCTAATTAATAATAAAGATAAGAATACACTAGTAGCCTGAGCAATAATGGTTGCTAGAGCAGCACCAGCGGCAGCCATGTGGAAAACACCAACGAAGATTAAATCCCCGATGATATTTACAATACATGCAATTCCAACTGTAATAAGAGGTGTTTTAGCATCACCTAATCCTCTAAAAATCCCACCAAACACATTATAAGAAATAATGAAAAGTAGCCCACTTGCACAGATTCTGATATAAGATACTGTACTATCAAGAGCCTCTTTAGGTGCATTCATAAACTGAGCAATAGAAGATGCAAAAGTAATGACAACAATAGTAAGAATCACTGCCATAATAGCAAAAATCGAAATCCCACTACCTACAACATTACCTGCTTCTTTTCTTTTTCCTTCACCTAATTTTTGTCCTAACAAAATGGTAATCCCCATTGTAAGCCCTGTAATAAGAGAAGTTACTGCTAGCATGATTTGACTGCCTGTTGATACAGCAGATACATCAGAAGCAGTACCGAATTGCCCTACAATCAGTAGGTCCACAGCACCATACATTGTTTGTAAAAACAAAGCAAGTAAGATGGGAAATGTAAATTTTAATAAGGGTAAGAAAATCTTATCCTCTGTAAAGCTAGATATTTTTGACATACAATCTCCTTTTTTTGATAGATACTATTTTTATTTGACACATAATTATTCGCTTGTATGTTTTATACCTCAATCATCATAAGGATTATAGTGGGAAATGTCAATTATATAGAAGTAATAGGAACAAGGATTTAACGAGAAATTTAATCGCATTAGATATTATGATTACTAAATTAGATGGATTTGGAGTATCCAAAATATTATAGATAGTATGAACCGATTTAGGAATAAAATGAACTTTTTTCAGAAGTTTTGAATCTCTTTTTGAATGATAATATATTTATCAAACAAGAAGAGGAGAGAGAAAAAATGAGAGAAAATATAAAAGAAAAGGCTATGAATTTATTTGATAATGGGTGCAATTGTTCACAAGCAGTATTATTAGCTTTTGCAGAAGAGTTTGGTTTAGAAAAAGAGTCAGCTATTGCTTTAGCAGTACCATTTGGGGGAGGGATGTCTAAGCAAGGAAAGACTTGTGGGTGTTTAACAGGAGCATTGATGGTTATTGGATTACGTTATGGAAAAGATTCAACAACTATTATTTCAAATAGGGGCTTATCTTATAATATGGGTAAAGCTTTTATTCAAAAATTTAAAGAAAAATTTGGAGCAACAGAGTGTAGAGAACTTATTAAATTAGATTTAAATAGGAAAGAGGATTTAGAAGAAGCAAATAAAAATGTATTTGGTAATCGTTGCAAAAACATGGTAGGAGAAACAGCAGCAATATTAGATCAATTTTTAGATGAAAATCCACAGTAATGTAGGATTTAGTGATGGAATGAGGAGAAATTATGAAAGTACCATTAGATTTAATAGGTAATGAAAAAGATTGGATTCAAAAGCAAGTATTTATAACAAAGTACATAGAACAAACACCCTCTAAAATTTATACTGAGGTAAAAGAAAACTTATTAGTAATAGTTTTAAAAGGAAAAAAACACTTAGTTTATAAGGACTTTGAAACAACTATTTGTGAAGGACAATTTGCACTTTTTAAAAAGGGAAATTATATTATGAATCAGATTCTTAGTGAGGGGTTATATGAGAGTCTATTGATTTTCTTAAGTGATGATTTATTAAGAAGTATACCTAGGGAAAATATAATGGTACATGATGGAAAAGAAAAGATATATTTTAAGGGAAATACGGTTCCGTATATGGAACAAGAAGTAAATGCTATTTTAGCATTGATACAAGAACAAGTAGATTATAGTGAGATTATAAGGCTTAAGATTATAGAATTACTTATACATATTCAGAAGCTAGATAAAGAGGGAGAGTTTGAGGCGTTATTAACTTCTTTTTCACAAGAAAAAACTTTTCAAGAAGAAGTTATATTTAAGTATGATCAATACCATAACCTTGAAGAAATAGCAGCTGCAATGAATATGAGTCTTAGTACATTTAAACGAAGATTTCAGAAAGAATTTAAATGTACACCCCATTACTGGATAAATGAGAGAAAGTTGATGAAGGCAAATATGCTTTTAGATACATCTGATTATTCTATTACAGATATTGGTTTTATGTGTGGATTTGAATCACTTTCTACCTTTATGCTAGTTTTTAAAAAGAAGTATGGTATATCACCAGGCCAATATAGATTAGCAGGTATGAGAAATAAATAATCCCAGAGCATAAATAAAAATAGCTCTGGGATTAATATTATGATTGGTTATATTCTATGTATAAGTAAGAATATTTTATTTAGTTTTTGAAAGTTTCAATTACCTCAAAAATGCCTTTGCCAATGTATTGATGTAGTTGAGCACTTGGATGCCATTCATCAAAGAACATATAAGATTCTAAGTTTTCTGTTTGAGCCTCAAGTACTTCTGGCCATGTTGGTTGAATGACATTAACATG
>JAFOHG010000140.1 GCA_017421915.1 Cellulosilyticum sp.
ACTTGACTTTATCACTTTAGCACGCTAAAATATCTAAGTAATTAGAAAATTTGATTGGGGGATTATTTATGAAGATTTCAAAGTTATTTAAACAAGTGATAGTTCTTTCTACAGCTGTAGTGATGAGTATAGGATTAGTTGGATGTGGAGGAGAAGCAGAAACAACTGAGGTTATGGCAGATACAGAGGCTGCAGAAGCAACTGAAGTTACAGCAGATACAGAGGCTACAGAAGTAGCAAGCACATTAGATAAAGATACCCTTATCGTAGGATTAGATGATACATTTGCACCAATGGGATTTAAGGATGAAAGTGGAGAAATCGTAGGATTTGATATAGATTTAGCAAAGGCAATGGGAGAAAAGCTTGGTAAAGCTATTGAATTTCAAAGTATTGATTGGACGATGAAAGAAACAGAGCTTAATGCAGGAAATATTGATTTTATTTGGAACGGATATAGTATCTCAGATGAAAGAAAAGAGCAAGTAGATTTTAGCGTACCATATCTTAAGAATAGACAAATTATCATTACATTAGCTGATTCCGATATTAATGCAAAAGCTGATTTAGCAGGGAAAACAGTAGCAGCTCAAACAGGTGCAACAGCAGCAGATGCCATAGAGGCAGAACCAGATGTAATGGCTACATTTAAGGATGGTAAACCAGTTACATATGAAAGTAATAATGATGTATTAATGGACTTAGAGGCAGGTCGTGTAGATGCGGCTGTAGCAGATGAAATTATTGTAAGGTACTATATGAGCAAAAAGGGTGAAGAGAAATTTAAAGTTTTAGATGAAGATTTTGGTGAAGAAGAATATGGTGTGGGTATGAGAAAAGGTGATGCAAAAATGGTTGATGCCTTTAATAAAGCTTATGATGAGCTTAAAGCAGAAGGTAAATTAGCTGAAATCTCAACAAAATGGTTTGGAGAAGATATTACTTGCTAAACCTAACCAAAATCCATATTAGGTTTCATATAATTATAATTAAACAATTATAATAAAACAAAATGCTTGAAACAAGGGGAAATAGAGGAGTGGCGAGAATGGTAGAGAATATAGGAGAGGTAGTAGCTTATGTGCAGATGATGATGCCACAGATGATGGAAGGACTTAAAGTAACGCTTCAAGTGTTTGCTTTAACGCTTATATTATCTGTACCATTAGGTATAGTGGTCGCATTATGTCGTTTATCTAAGATAAAATTATTAAATAGAATGATGGAAATCTATATATTGGTTATGCGAGGTACACCTCTTTTACTACAGATTATATTTATTTTCTTTGGTCTTCCAATAGTAGGGATTAGTATAGACCGTATGCCATCTGCTATTTTAGCCTTTACATTAAATTATGGAGCATATTTTGCAGAAATATTTAGAGCAGGTATTAGCTCAATTGATGAAGGACAATATGAAGGAGCAGAAGTATTAGGATTATCTAAGGTGGATACATTCTTTAGAATTATTATGCCACAAGCAATCAAAAGGGTACTTCCTCCTGTAACAAATGAAATTATTACTTTAGTTAAAGATACAGCGCTTGTTTATGCTGTAGGCTTTGATGATTTGTTAAAGATTGGTAAAACAGCAACAAATAGAGATGCAACACTTATGCCTTTAGTTCTTGTAGCAGTCATTTATTTACTTCTGATATTGGTATTATCAAAGGTGTTAGCACATATAGAAAAGAAATTTGACTACTATAGGTAAGGGGGCAGAGTCATGTTAAAAGTGGAAAAACTCTATAAAAGTTTTGGGAAAACAGAAGTTTTAAAAGGAGTAGATTTACAAATTGCATCAGGAGAAATTGTAGTAGTGGTGGGGTCTTCTGGTGGGGGTAAGACGACCTTACTTAGAAGTATCAATTATTTAGAAAAATGTCATAGAGGTAGTATTATGATAGATGGAGAGTATTTGTTAAGGGGTGGCGTTTATGCTCCTAAAGAAAAAATTAAAGAGATTAGACGTAATATTGGATTAGTGTTTCAAGGGTTTAATCTTTTTCCTCATAAATCAGTTATAGAGAATTTAATAGAAGCACCTATTAGAGTTTTAAAACAGAAGCCAGAGGAGGCAAAAAAGAAAGCAGAGGAAATTTTAAATTTCTTAGAGCTAGGAGATAAAGCAAATTGCTATCCTTATGAGTTATCAGGTGGTCAAAAACAGCGTGTGGCAATAGGAAGGGCGTTAGCTATGAAACCTAAATTAATGTGTTTTGATGAACCTACATCAGCACTAGACCCTGCTTTAACGGGTGAGGTAGCTAAACTTATTAAAAGTTTAAGTAGCGAAGGGATGGCAATGCTGATTATTACTCATGATATGGAGTTTGCTAAGATGGTGGCTGACCGAATTGTTTCTATGAATCAAGGAAAAATATTAGAAGAACATATTTATGCTGAGGCATAGAGAATATAAGTGAAATGAGCTAAAAGCTTAACTTATGCAAGTAAAATGATACGAGCATAAGTTAAGCTTTTTCTTTTCTATAAAAATGGTAGTTTTGTTAATTAAATAACGACTGCATAACACAAAAGAAAATCAATATGCTATAATGAGGATAATAAATGTCAATACTTGAGTTAGAGTACAATTAGGAAGAGGAAGAAGATGCTAACACAATACAATAAGAAAATCCCTAAAGATGCCATATGTATTATAGATATGATAGAAAAAGCAGGATTTGAAGCCTATATTGTAGGTGGCTGCGTTAGGGATCTTTTAATGAATAGAATTCCACATGATTGGGATATCACAACATCGGCAACACCAGAAGAGATAAAGAAAATATTTAGGAGAACTTACGATACAGGCATTAAACATGGAACGGTTACAGTTATTTTAAATGAAGAGCATTATGAAGTAACAACCTATCGTATAGAAGGGGAATATAAAGATTTTAGACGTCCAACAGAGGTAAGTTTTGTAGATGATATTACATTAGATTTATCTAGACGTGATTTTACAATGAATGCAATTGCTTATCATCC
>JAFOHG010000141.1 GCA_017421915.1 Cellulosilyticum sp.
AGAACAAGTATTACTGCTATTATGGTAAATTTATATTGATTAATAAACCTCTTCATCTTTTTCCTCTATCCTATTATTTTAGCAAAAATCATACGCCCTGCTGATGTTTGTAATACTGTACTTACATTTACCTTCACTGTACGCCCTACGTATTTCTTTCCACCTTCCACTACAATCATAGTCCCATCATTTAAATACGCCAATCCTTGATCGTGTTCTTTACCTTCTTTAATAACCATTACTGTCATTTCTTCATTTGGTAAAACAACCTGTTTGATTGCATTTGCTAAATCATTTACATTTAATACTTGAACCTTCTGGAGTTTAGCCACTTTGTTTAGATTAAAATCATTTGTAACTACTCTTCCTTGAATTTCACCTGCTAGCTTAAGCAACTTACTATCTACTTCATCTAAATCTGGATAATCTATCTCCATAACTTCTACTGGTATCATCTTAGTATTTTTAAGTTCATTTAAGATATCAAGCCCTCGTCTTCCTCGATTTCTTTTTAATGAATCTGAGGAATCTGCAATATGTCTTAACTCATCTAAAACAAAAGAAGGTATAATGACCTTTCCGTCTACAAAACCTGTACTAATAATATCTAAAATACGTCCATCAATAATGACACTTGTATCTAGAATTTTAGGCTGAGAGCTCATTAAAATATCTCCTGTTTTACTAATCCATCCTTTTATCTCACTCTTTTTGATATATACTAAATAAACTCCAAAGAATCCTAATCCAATATAAACCAATAGGTTATAAATTTCACTTACAACATTATTTCTATCCATTTTAAAAGCATTAGTTACTAAATTCGCCACATATAATCCTATTCCAAGTCCAATAATATACATGAGTATTTCTTGCATTGGATATTTGTTTAAAAATTCATCAACTTTTCTAGCAATCTTATTTGCAACTGGAACAGCCACTGTTAAATAAATAAGTACAAATAATAATATATATAAGATGAGTTCTTTATTCATATAAATAATATTTAGTGGCCCTACAATTTTTTCAGGGGTAACGTAGATTTGCTCAACCTGCATCATCCCTGAAGTTAGAATGCCAGAAAGTATTCCCGAGAATAAAAATCTCAGAATACCTTTCATGTTCCACCTCCTATTTATCTCTGGCCAAGTGGTAAATTAGGCACAGCATTTAAATCCATCCCTGCTCTTGTTCCTTTAAGATATTCATAATAAGCCGCACATCCTATCATAGCTGCATTATCTGTACAAAGTACTAAATCTGGATAATATAATGTCCTACCTTGTTCTTTACAAGCTTTGTCCATAGCTTCTCTTAAACCTTTATTGGCTGCCACTCCACCTGCAAGTGCTATTTTTGTAATACCTTTTTCTTTAGCTAATAACATTGTTTTTTCAACTAATACATCTGTTACACTTGCTTGGAATGATGCTGCTACATCTGCTGGGTTAATTTCTTCCCCTTTCATTTTCGCACCATTAATGTAATTAAGTACGGCTGATTTTAAACCACTAAAACTAAAGTCATAACTTCCATCCTTCATTGCTCTAGGGAATTTAATAGCATCCTTATTGCCTTCTTTAGCCAGTTTATCAATCTTAGGCCCGCCTGGATAAGTTAATCCAATAGCTCTTGCTACTTTATCATAAGCTTCACCAGCTGCATCATCTCTGGTTCTACCAATAATCTCATATGTTGTATAGTCTTTTACATGTACAAGATGCGTATGTCCACCTGATACTACTAAGCATAAAAATGGTGGTTCAAGTTCTGGATGTGCAATGTAGTTAGCTGCAATATGTCCTTCTATATGGTGTACACCTACTAATGGTTTATTTTTTGCAAAAGCAATAGATTTAGCTGCCATAACACCTACTAATAATGCTCCAACTAATCCCGGACCATAAGTCACACCGACTACATCAATATCATCTAATGTAACATTGGCTGTTTTTAATGCTTCTTTAATGACTAAGTTAATTTTTTCAACATGCATCCTAGATGCAATCTCAGGTACAACCCCTCCATACTGCTCATGTAATGGAATTTGTGTAGAGATTGTATTTGCTAAAACTTCTCTTCCGTTTTTTACAACTGCTACTGATGTTTCATCACATGAAGTTTCAATAGCTAGTACAGTTATGTCTTTCATCTTTCTTCCTCCAAACTGGTATCATTTATTGCTCTTCTATCTGGTTATCTTCCCAACCGTTAATTTTCCATACTCCATTTTCATCAGTAAGTAAATAGGTTCTACTTAATCCCCCTAAGTTTGTAGCATACATTACATTTACTTCTGCGCTAATTTCTTCGCCTTTCTCATTTTGTGCTACATAAACTCCTGTTATCTCACTTATAACAAGCTCCATCTTCTCACTACTCATTGTTTGACGTTCTTTATTAAGTGCTGCAATTTGAGCTTCTTCTGCGTTCAGTTCATTGAACTTATTTGTATAAAGCTGTCTTATTATTTTTACGTACTTTTCTACATCCTTTTCATCCATAGGATATCTATAACAAATCTCCATTAATTTATTATGAATTTCTACTACTTCTTCTGGACGCTTAGGATACTCTTTCTCTATTTGCTTTGAGATTTTTTCGATTTCAGCTGTAGCATCATAAACTTTTCTGGAAGTTTTTAATATACTTTTCCCATTTTCATCTTTCCCTACCATTTGTTCTTTTGTCATCCATACAAAACCACCTACTACAACTACCATTAATAAAACACCTATAAATTTTCTCATACTTATTCCCCCTAGTCTTATTTAATTATAGACAGATAATTCTTTAATTCTCCTCAAATTCTATAGTTGTAGTCATACGATCAGTACCCGCTATTGTATTTTCAAAAATCTTCTTTGACTCACTTACATTAATATACTCTGTTGGTAGGGCTGGACTAAAGTGTGTGAGCCATAACTGTTTTACATTTGCATTCTTTGCAAGTGTTGCAGCTTCAGATGCTAGCATATGTTTATGCTTTTTAACCTGAGATAGGTAAGAATCATCTGTATACATCCCTTCACAAATAAGTAAATCTGACCCCTGAACCATTTCTTGTAATTCATGTGTTGGTCTACAGTCTGTACTATAAGATACTTTAATACCTTTTCTTTTTTCACCTAATACCATATCTGGAGTGTACATTTTCCCTTCAAATTCTACACTATTTCCTTGCTGCAATGCTTTCCAAATTCTTTGTGGTACATTATTTTCCCTAGCTTTTTCTACTAAGAATTTAGGTAATCTATGATTTTCAATTGTATAGGCAAAACATTTTACATTATGAGGCACTGGAAGTGCTGTAATATAAAAATCTCCTACCTGCAAACTTTGCTTTTCATAACTTAATTCTAAAAATCTTAATTCAAATCCCACATCACGAGATACTACCGTTAATCCTTCCACTACTTTTCTTAATCCTGGTGGGCCTATAAGTGTGAGTGGTTCTGTTCTTCCTGTATTATTTAGTGTTAATAATAAGCCCGGTAAGCCCGTTACATGGTCTCCATGATAATGTGTAAAACAAATAATATCTAAAGTTTTATAACCCCATCCTAAAAGACGCATCGTTACCTGCGTCCCTTCTCCACAATCAATTAAAAGTTTTCTTCCATTATATCTAGCAAGCATTGCTGTTAAATGGCGATCAGGAAGTGGAAGCATTCCTCCTGTTCCTAATAAACAAATGTCTAACATATTTTCTATTCCTTTCTTTTGTTACTGTTATTATATCCTTTTCACTGTTTCGTTACAATCATCAACCCACATCATTTCTACTGATTATTTCTCTTATCAATATAGATTGCATTATAGTTATTCGCTATTTTTATCACTGTGAAATCATTAAAAGAAACTAAATGAGTGAATAACCCAAATTTATATCTAAGTTTAATATTTATAATCCTTACCACTTTATATCTATTTATTCACTTTCTCATATTATTCTTATATAAGGATTACAATGATTATTTTAGGTAAACAAAAAGAGTACTTAAAAGCCCACTCATTACTTTTAAGTACTCTTTGTGTCATTTTACTTACATAACTGTGCTGCATAAGCTGCATTCAATCTTTCGATTTCTTCATCCGTATACACTGGAATGTCATCTACAAAAAATTCCTCCACTGGTATCTTAAATCTAGAAATCATTTCATCATAACATGCTTCACACACATTAAACGTATGTCCTGTTAAATCTTTTGAAGAAAAGTAACTCCAAATCTTCTTTACCCTTAAAAAATCCTCTTGACTCTTACCCTCTACATTTATTACTCGACCGCAACAATTACAATAGATCTGTCTATCTGGATATTGCTTTGCCCCTTCTAAATGTTCCAATATGATGGCACCCCCTCAGTAAATATGCGGTTATACTCGTTCCCTACTCTTTTTTCTATCTATTAGGTAATATATCCTTTAACATTATACCCCTTTCATCTTTTCAAGTACATAGGGAATTTTATGTATTTAACACGATTAACATATTTTGGATACTCATATAAGAAAGTATATTTCTTTTTATTTTACCCATACTAAGTCATGAGATAATTATGATTCCTCCCCATTCCAATTATCTCATAAACCCCAATATTATATAGTTCTTATTCATTAAAGCGATAGCTCCCCCTATCGCTTTTTTTTACACTCATTTTAAGTACTTTATATATCACTTTAACCTTTACGTTCTCAGCCTCTTTTACTTTTTTACTTGTAAAGAATCTTTACAAGTAAAAAAGTGGCTACGCAAAATGCGATACCACCTTTTTAATGTACCCTAATCTAGTCCATAAATAATTTTACTTACAATCTGCTGTGATAGATGGTAAATTTCCAAGATTATTAGATTCATCTCCATCTGCTAAAGATCTAATATATTCACTGCCATCTTTTGATGTAGAAACA